>CAZSAH010000001.1:0-35526 GCA_964605015.1 uncultured Alphaproteobacteria bacterium
TTTATAAAGGGCATTTTGAAGAGCCTTGATTCATGGAAAGACTTCGGGTACAAGGCAACCTAAGTCCCCTTCGTCTAGAGGCCTAGGACACCGCCCTCTCACGGCGGCAACACGGGTTCGAATCCCGTAGGGGACGCCATCCACCCCCACGGGGCACGAGATGGGAGCCTTAAGAGTGGTGGGCTATTTTACTTCCTAACCCTTCTGCCAACAAACTAACTGCAAGAGTGTTTAAGCTCACTCCCTCTCTTTTAGCCATATCAACTAGCCTATGGTGTATGCTTTTGGGAGTTCTCACAACCCATTTTCCACTGAATTGAGAATCATCAGAAGGTAATGGAATAAAATGATTAAGCTCTTTTGCTGTTTTAATCCAAGAATTAACAGCATCTTCTAAATTATGAACTGCTTCTTCAATCGTTTCTCCATCAGCGATACATCCATTAAGATCTAAAGATTCAGCAAGATAGCCTCCTCCTTCCTCTTCAGAAAGATGACGAACTGTAAAAGGATAGTCAATCATAACATGTTCTCCTCATTTAATGACTCGATTAACTCAATAAATCTCTTTATATAAATTGGCTTTATTGGTTTACGAGCAGGAACGGTTAAACAAAGACCATTAGTAGAACTAAAAGTTACATGACTAGTGCCAGGTTGCCTATATGCAATGCAGTATTGCTTGGCTATGGACTTCAAGTCACCTATGTGCCAATCGTCTTTTGGATTGGCCTTCATAGCTTTTTATCGGTCTTACTCACTTTCTTATAGTATCACATACAGTACTATTGTCAATAGAATTATTTATATCTGATCTCAGTGCGGGTTAAGAATCTGTCATGGTAAATTCCCCGCATTCTTTTTCCATTTTATATTTATACTTTATAGTATATTTTCTATAAAATCAAACTTTTTGATTGGCCATCCGGCAAATGGCCATTCGGAAAAATTGACTCTGGGAAAAACCTATTGTATAGTTAAATATAAAATGGCTAAAGTTCACCTACTCATCTTTAAAAGACAACTCACCCCCACCTCAATGAAAGAAAAACACAGGAATGTTTGTCTCTTTCAAAAGGTCCTCCGCGCACGATCCGCGGAAAAAGTGAGTGAGACTTCCGTGGCCATAGGCTCCTACAACAAGGAGGGAGGGCTTGAGACTTTCTACCAAATGAGTCAAGGCCTTTGCAGGCTTTTCAGAGGTGGCAAGGGGATGGAGATGGGTGTTGATCCCATGGTTTTTGCAAAGCTTGGCCGCACGCGTCACATATTCGCGCGCTTCGTCTTCCTCTTCACTCACGCTTGCGATATGCACTGTCTTTCCTTGCAAAACACCAAGCAACAGGGCCATGTGCAGGGTTCTTGAGGCCGCAAGGCTTCCATCAAAAGCAACCAGCACGTCCGCCTGATCCTGGTTGGGAAGGTGGGGTCCCGTCACAATTGTCGGGCGAACACTATCTTTCAGAAGCTGCTTGACAGGGACGGTTGTGCTTTGAAGAGGATTAAAATGAAAATCCGCATCCTTTCCAATCACCAGAACGTCATGTTCTGTGAGGAAATATTCGATTTCATAAGAGGGAACACCGGTGGTATCGATAAGGGAACAGACAACGCCTTGGCTTGTACAAAAGTCAACAAAAGACTTTTCAATCTTGTTCACGTGGCGCTGGGCCGTGGACAAAAGCTTTTCATCAAGCTCAACCTTGAAAGCCGCCCCGCCTAAGGGAATGGCCTCGGGGCCTGCAATCCATGGCTCGTCTAAAACTCCAATCCCTGATAGAGAAGCGGTGTAACGTTTCGCAAGCTGAACCCCTAGTGTTTGTGCTGATTTGCTTGAGGGAGAGTCATCCAAAGCGACAAGAATACTCTTAATCATGGAAAGGTCCTTTTTTTATTTGTTTATCCTTATGATTTCTCAATTATAGAGCAGAGTCAAGAAGAAAGCTTAACAGAACAAAGCTTAACATCAATGTCATCCCCTCATTTTTGTCATCCCCGCCCCCACTTGTCATCCCCGCCCCCACTTGTCATCCCCGCCCCCACTTGTCATCCCCGCGAAGGCGGGGATCCAGACAGCGCTTTTAAAAAAGCGATTATTCTGCGAATTGTTCTGTTTTCTCCCTTTTGTTGTTGACAACATGCTGTTTTTAAAAGGTTTTATCTGGATCCCCGCCTTCGCGGGGATGACAAAGGGGGCGGATGACAACCGAGTATAAGAGTGACGCAGTGAAAGTTCAGGACATCATGTCAATCAAAGGATGAGTGAACCGTGCCACCCATCCTCTGTTTTGCGTCTCTTAGAATGTTGTAGATCAACGAAGAGAGACTTCCTTAGCCCCCCTGAGCGTCTACATGTTGTAGCTGAGCAGAGAAACCTTCTCCTGATCCCATTGGCGTTTGAGTGATAGGATTAATATCACAAAAATAATGGTTAGCTGAAAATTTTCCATTCGATGAGTGCCGGGCATCAGCTTCCGCGCTTAATAATCTAGGACGATCATGGGTTGTATGAAAAAAAACAACCTTAAAGTGTCTAGGAGACTGACCCTCAAAATTCCGAACACCGAAAATAACTATGTCCTCTTTATTATCAAATGCAGTCTTCAGCTGTGTTCCTGTTACGGAGAAAGAACTCTCTGCATACTGTTGAGCTTCCTGGGGAGTGAGTTGCCTTGCAACACCGCGAGGAGCAGCAGGATCCTCCATAGCAAAAGCCGAGGGACTCACCATGGTGCCACCGATCAGTAACGCAAGTAATAACTTATTCATAATAAAACTCCTTCATAATCATTTGAATTTATAGTATAATCTACGCATAACAATACTTGTCATCCCCGCGAAGGCGGGGATCCAGACAGTGCTTTTAAAAAAGCGATTATTCTGCGAATTGCTCTGTTTTCTCCCTTTTGTTGTTGACAACATTCTGTTTTTAAAAGGTTTTATCTGGATCCCCGCCTTCGCGGGGATGACAAGTGGGCGGGGATGACACATCAAGGGGATGACAAGGAAAACAAACCCCCCTCAAGCCACCTCTTTGGTTCCGTCTCTAAATAAGGAGAAAGGGTGTCAAAAATCCGGGTGTGGTACGTTGTAATCCAGTCTTTTTCGCCTTCAGATAGCAAAGAAAAATTGATAAGTTTGACATCAAACGGGGCCAAGGTCAGGGTCTCAAACCCATAAAAACCAGGAAGCTCTGGCTTTTCAACAACTGCCATCAGGCTTTCAATGCGGATGCCATAAGCGCCTTCCTTATAGTACCCCGGTTCGTTTGAAAGAATCATGCCCGGTCTTAAGGGCTCATTCCCTCCCCTTTGGGACAGCCGTTGGGGCTCTTCATGAACGCTGAGATAGCTTCCAACCCCATGACCCGTCCCATGCGTATAATCGCACCCTATTTGCCATAAAAATTGACGGGCGAATCCATCCAAGTGAACGCCCCCCGTCCCCTTGGGAAAGACAGCTTGAGCAATCGCAAGATGGCCTTTCAGAACGCGGGTGTAGCGGTCTTTTTCCTCGGGCGTTGGCTCCCCCAACGCAAGGGTACGGGTGACATCTGTGGTTCCTGTTAAATACTGTCCACCTGAATCCACAAGATAAAGGCCTGTTCGTGTTAAGGGAATATCGGAAGCGGGGGTGACACGGTAGTGAACAATGGCGCCATGGGCTCCAAAGGCTGAAATGGCTTCAAAGCTAAGATCCTGGAAATGTTTGCCTTGTTTGCGAAATTCATGCAGTTGATGGGCAGCACTCAGTTCCGTTGTTTCCCCTTCCAAGGGCTGGGCATCAAGCCATGCAAAAAACCGACAGAGCGCCAAACCATCTTGGAGATGAGCATCGATGGCTCCTTGGATTTCCACCTTATTTTTAAGAGCTTTGGGAAGGACACAAGGATCTCTTTCTCGGCGAATGGAAAGGCCAGCCTCTTCCAAGGCTTGAATCAAACGAACAGGCGTTGTTTCAGGATCCACCTGGCATGTCCCTTTGAGCCCTTTGATGTGTTCAAGAAGACGGCTGATATCAATGGCACGCCCGCCTCCCTCTTGAAGGTGAGTCAAAACCTTTTCGTTAATCTTATCCAACGCCACGAAAAGATCGTAAGATCCATCGCGATGAAGGAGGCACACGCTGTGAACAAGAGGAGTGTGAGGGACATCACTCCCGCGGATGTTTAAAAGCCAGGCAATGGAATCACACACCGTGATCAGCACGTGGTCCGCCTTCAGGTCTGCGCTTATGCGCTGTCGCTTGTCCGCGTCACTTTCCCCTGCATACACAAGGGGATGGAGCTGAACAAAACCCTGAGGGGGCGCCGGCCGATCTGTCCACACCTCATCAATAGGATTGGACGACAAGGGAACCAGCGGGCGGTCATAGCGCTTGAGTTGATCTTCTGTAAAAAGCCAGGGATCGTATCCCACTTTGTCATCGGGGGTAAGATTTTCTGCGATCCATTGGGCGGGTGTTTTCTCAGAAAACTCATACTGTTCATAAGACGGAGGAACTTCTTTTTTAGCTTGAAGGGTATAGCGCCCATCTGTAAAAAAAGCGGCTTTGTCTTGGGTGATCACAGCAGATCCGAAAGATCCGCTGAATCCCGTAAGCCAGTACAGGCGCTCAGCATAGGCCGCGACATACTCGCCCTGAAATTCATCCGTGCGGGGGATCAGCAGAGCGGCAATTCCCTCTGCTGTCATAAATTTTCGAAGAGCGGCGAGTTTATCCATAAGCTTCTTTCCGCATGATTAAGGTCGACCAATCGCCTATAAAAAGCTGGGTCATCAGCTTGAGTGACACGCTTTCATAGGCCTCAATGACATCCTTTGCTTGGCGATTGAGAAGACCTGCCAAAATAATATACCCCCCAGGCGTCAATGCAGAGGAGGCCTCCCTCGCCATGTGACAAAGGGGGCCCGCTAAGATGTTAGCCGTTATGATATCAAATTTTTGGCCCTTAAGCGAGGTAAATCCGTCGCTGAGGGAGGCCGTGAGATCAAGCTGATTCAAACGGGCATTTTCAAGACTCACCCGCACACATTCGGGATCGTTGTCACACGCAACCACAGGCACGTTCCACAGGCGCGCCATGGCAAGGCCCAGGATTCCTGATCCACATCCCATATCTAAGGGATGGTGAAAAGACTGGCGCTCAGCCAGCAGGGTCAGGGCCTTCAGGCATCCTTCCGTGGATTCATGCTGACCCGACCCAAAGGCTGTGGCCGCATCAACGCGAAGGGGCAAAAGACCCGGGGGAGGATCCTCTTGAATATGGGATCCATAGATGTAAAATCGCCCAATGGTAAGGGGGGGCGAGTCTCGGTGAACAGCCGCCACCCAATCTTCTTCCTCCAGGGGATAGGAGGCTATGTGGGGACGCGCCAGGCCTTTTTCCTTAAAAAAGCGGGCAATTTTCTGGTGGAAAGCCGTAGCCTCAGCGGGATCGCACGCTGCCTGAAACACCCATTGGTCTGGCGTTGCTTCGTACCACGTCAGGCTAAGCGCCTCGTCTTCAAGGAAAGACGAGAGCTCTTCAGCCAGGGATTCATCAACAGAAACGTCGAACTGGGTCAGGGGCATGTGATTTAAAGACCAGGGACAATCCCGCCCTCATCCTTACTCCGAAAATACATCACCAAGGGAGCTGTTGGATCTTGAAGAGGATCCCCAAACATGGGCCGAGCTTCTATTCCATAGCTAAAGTCCCTATTATCCGCTGGACTGTCAATGTTTCGATCGGCTCCTATTGTCCAAAGTTTCATATCAGGTCCATGACCGATTGTTCCTAAGACAACGCTGGTGTGCCCTGATGTTCCCTCTTGCACCAAGGAGTAGTTGTCGCGATAACCTGTAAACCTTCTTTCCACGCTTACCCATCCTGGTCGTAACGCATCGGGATCTGAAACATCCAGAGCGGTCATTCGGGCGAGGATTGAGTGCACTGCTTTACTGTCTAAAAACTTAGGCTTTGTTTTCTTTTCCCATGTTTGCACCACATCTCCCCCTAAAGAATCAAAATGGTAGCGACACTGTCCCAATTGATGGGCGGCGTATTGCTCAGTCGTTATTGTCATAGGGTCTAACTCATAATGCTCTGCAACAAAGGTGGAACAATCATGTGGTCCATCCTGCTCTGGTCTTTCAAAACGTTGACCCCCAAAAGCATATCCATTGTGAATAACAGCGAATTTGCCTGGGATTTTGAAATAAGGGCTAGCAGCATAACCAGAAACGTCAAATCCTTCAGGAAGAGGGGTATAATGAACGAAAGGGGATGTTCCCACGTCACACCCTATGATTCTCCTTAACTCATCGATATCATGAGCCTTCAGAAGGGCTAAGGCTGCTGTGGTGAGTAAATGCTTTAAGGCACGTCCTCGACCTGTTGAATAGATATGGTCTTCATTAGGAAACACATTGGCGTTGGGAACCTCTATAGAATATCCTTCGGGGAGTCTTCCATCACAAATATCATAAAAGGAGTCTTTGTGAAGTGCGATTGCTTTCTCGACTCCCAGGTGCATTTTATTACTTTTAGCTTGCTCCCTTACCCCCCTACATTGGGGTAGCGCTTTATTGAGACTGTCAAAGACCAGAGCATCTTCTTGTAAACGCGCCAGAACAATAGGTCTTAAGGTCGCATCTTTTTCAGGGTGTTCTGTGATAAATTCTAACAGGTTGCCAAGCTGCTTGGATTCTAATGTTCTACGACGCAATCCTTCTTCGTGTATTGCTCTTACTTTTCGAGACGCTAGGACCGCCCCTTCCAACAGAGACTCCATATCACCCATGGCCATCACAGGGGCCCCCAGGACAGCAACACTCAATAAGCTTAAAAAAGTGGTTTTTAACAGCATCTCATTTCCTTTCATTCTTTGACTAAACTTATACAATAGAATCATTACGTTGACAATGGTGATGGCCAGTAAATCACTCCGCGCTCTCGACAAAGCTTTTCATGACCATTTTACGGCCGGTGTGGTCAAAATCAATATCAAGCTTGTCTCCTTCAATGCCGACGATACATCCATAGCCAAACTTTAGATGAAAGACCCGTTGTTTCACGTGAAACATTTTTGTATGAGACGGGTTCAGGGGTGAAGGCGTGGGGAGGGTAGGTGGAGGCGCTCGGAGAAAGGACTGAGGTCGTCTTCCCAACGCAAGATGGGTCGTATGCTCATCGGGAAGCTCTTCAATAAAGCGAGAGGGAATACCTGATTGCCATTGGTTATGGACGCGACGGTTGGCGGCAAACGTCACGAAAGCCCGCTCTCGCGCACGGGTGAGGCCGACGTAGGCCAAGCGGCGCTCTTCCTCAAGGCCTACGTCTCCCGTCTCACTTAGGGCGCGCTGATGGGGGAACAGTCCTTCCTCCCATCCCGTCAAGAACACCGTATCAAACTCAAGCCCTTTGGCGCTGTGGAGCGTCATAATGCTCACCATCTCCGCACTTGCATTTGAAGCATTCTCCATGACAAGGCTCACATGCTCTAAAAAGGAGGCTAAACTCTCGAATTCTTCAATAGCATTCACAAATTCCTTAAGGTTTTCAAGGCGCCCCGGCGCTTCAGGAGACTTATCGGCTTGCCACATGGCCGTGTAGCCAGATTCATCCAGAATAAGGCGGGCCAAGTCTCCTGGGGGGAGGGCGTCAATCTGTTGGCGCCACCGTCCGATATCATACAGAATCCCTTGAAGGGCCGTTTTTGCTTTTCCTCGCAGCTCGTCCGTCCCCAGCAAGCGGAGCGTGGCTTCCGGAAGAGACACCTCTTCACACCGCGCATATTGGTGGAGGGTTTGCAGCGAACTTGTCCCAATGCCGCGCTTGGGCGTATTAACAATGCGCTCAAAGGCCAGACTATCGTTGGGTTGAACCACAATGCGTATGTAGGCGAGGGCATCTCGAATTTCGAGGCGTTCATAAAATCGCAAACCCCCAATGACGCGATAGGGAACGCCGAGGGTAAGAAAACGCTCTTCAAACTCGCGGGTTTGAAACCCAGCTCGCACCAGAATAGCCATTTGGTTCAGAGATTGCCCTTGGCGTTGCAGGGTTTCCACCTTGTCTCCGATGAGGCGGGCTTCTTCTTCCCCATCCCAGACGCCTTGCACATGAACCTTTTCGCCCCCGACGGTTTCAGTCCACAAGGTTTTTCCAAATCGCCCCGCATTTTGAGCAATCAGAGAAGAAGCGGCCCCAAGAATGTGGGCATTAGAGCGGTAGTTTTGCTCAAGGCGGATAATGGTGGCCCCGGGAAAATCCTTTTCAAAACGCAAGATATTTCCGATCTCAGCGCCGCGCCATCCATAGATTGATTGGTCATCATCGCCGACACAGCAAATATTCCCTGTGCCTTGAGCCAACAGGCGAAGCCAAAGATACTGCGCCACGTTCGTGTCTTGGTACTCATCGACCAAGATATAGTGAAATTGGCTGGTATAGTGGGCCAGTACATCGGAATGGTCTGTAAACAGAGTTAAACAAAGAAGGATAAGATCCCCAAAATCAACCGCGTTCAACACGCGGAGGCGATCTTGGTAGAAGTGATAGACCCGCAGCGCCACCTTTTCCAAATTAGAGGCAGGGGCTGTGATTTTTTGAGGCGTCAGGGCGCGGTCTTTCCATCGACTAATGCACCCTGCAATCACCCGTGGCGCATACTTTTTTTCATCAATTCCTTCTGCTTTGGTAATTTGTTTGATCAATCGCAGCTGATCATCCGTATCCAAGATTGTAAATGAACTCTGCAAGCCTAAAAGCTCGGCATGGCGCCTTAAAATACGCACGCAGATGGAATGGAACGTCCCTAGCCACAATCCTTCTGCAGGCCCTCCAATGAGATGGGTCACCCGAGAGCGCATTTCATGAGCAGCCTTGTTTGTAAACGTTACGGCCAAGACTTGAGAGGGCCACGCTTTGCGGCTTAACAGAATGGCCGCAAGACGAGTGGTCAGCACTCGCGTTTTTCCTGTTCCCGCCCCCGCCAGGATCAAAAGAGGCCCGTCTGTGAGGGCGACAGCCTCGCGCTGAGCGGGATTTAAGGAGCGCGTTTGCTCCAAAAATACAGGCTCTGTGATGTCGTGGTCCGAGGAGGACATATTTTTCTGCGGTTGAGCGGTCATCTGGTGGACTATAGCATGGGCACCTCAGAGGGGGAAGAGGGTGCCCGGGGGGAGGGATGAGGGGGGGTGTTGTTTATGTACAAAACAGCGGTTGAAAAAGACGACTTGTCTTTTTTGGACAAAGGTGGGTAGATCATACTTCTTTAATAATTTGCAGAGGTGTCATATGAAATTTCTTATAAAAAGCATGGTGTTGCTTGTAGCGTGGGCCCATCTTTTAACATGTGTGGCTCCCTCTTCTCCCTGCTATGGAATGGGGGAGGAAGAACCATCACGTACAGCTCTTTCTATAAGACGAGTATTTCCTGATCGTGATACCTTAGTACGCACTGCTGTTGCTGCTGCGTGTGCTGTTGGGGCGTTTGCAGCTTATTACACTTCTCCAACGGAAGCCCTTCCCGTTGCCGCTTCTGCTTTGGCAACGGTAAGCTATAGCGGTGTTAAAAGCACTCTTCTGGCTGCGGTAGCGCTTTCTTTTCTTCCTGGAGTGGGAGTGCCCCAGTTTGATTCCATTGAGGCGGCACAAAATTATTGTCATCCTCCCTTTCATCATGAAGCTCCTGAGCTAAATGAAAACGCGAGGGCATTAAAGGAATCTATTGATTGCGGAAGGGCTATAAGAAACAGGGCGGAAGGTTCTTCTTATCCTCTTTGTCCCGTTGATGTTATGCAACGATGGCCAAATTACAATCAAAGACCAGATACAATTAAATCTTTTTATGACAATATTACGTTCGTCGGAACAGGCGGAGAATATGGGGTCTATTCTGCGATCCTGAAGCAGGCCCGGGAAGATGTTGCAGCTGGAACAAAGATTGCTTTGAGATTACGAACTGCTTCCCAATGCCTTGGGGATGCCACGTCTTTGCCAATCAGGCAAGGATTATCCTGTTCTTTACCACGAGCACTCATAGCCTATTCTCAGCTTGCGAGGCTAAAAAGTCGCGCAATTTCTGAGTATTATCCAGATATGTATGGCGTGTATTATGGGCCCAGCTTTCCTTTGCTAGAACCAGAAATAATAGGCAAAAGAGGGGAGCAATATGTTGAAATGGAATTTGTTGATACATTTTTCGATAGCGCGTTTCGCCATCATAAAATTCCGGACAATGTTGTCTTTGAGCAATGTCTTGGTGAATGGGCTACGCGAAAAATATCAAGAATTCATATTGATGACGCAAAATGGAGGCACTATGGATTAAAAGAGGTGAATTATTCTCGAGCATATCATATTGGAGAAGAGATCTATCTTTTTGGCCCAGGAAAAACTCCAAAAAGAGTAGATCTTGACATCTTTGGCTATCCTACAGAACAGGATTTAGAAGAAAAATTTAGGCCACATTTTGCAGAAGCTGACCAGATTGAATCTGCAAATGCTAGAGAAGCTTACACAAGAATGGGAGATGAGGGAATATTTAATGTTTTTTCAAAGTATTTTTCCGACTACAAAGTATCTAAGCAAGATATAGATCTTTACGCCCCTGTGAAACATTATTTTGTTCCAGCGGAACATCTTGGTGATATGTAGGAACAACAAACATGGGAAACAGCCTTATGCAAGCTTTCCCATCATCAGAGCCGAAAGCGAGGGGGGGGTCTCATGTTCAAAAATTTAACACTTACTGTTAAATAACACAACACCTATTTTGCTTTAAGCTAGCCCCTCTTGTCATTCCCTCTCTTGTCATCCTCGATCTAGAAAAGACTTGTTTTTCGAAGAAAAACAATGACTTTTCTTGAATCGAGGATCTTATTCGTTGCGGACAAGATCCCCGATCAAGAAGTTCTAAGATTTGCTTTGCAAATCAAGAACTTCTAAGTCGGGGATGACAAAGGTGAGGGATTAACAAGGGATGGGATGACAAGAAAACGAAACGAAACGAAACGACAAGGAATGTGGGGTGACAAGTTGGTGTGATAAACAAAATATAAATGTCGTGTGATGAGCATTTCCTCTCAACCATCTTCCCAAGGTTTCAAAAACACTTTAAGATCACAAAAAAAACACATGAAAAGGAGTTTTCTTATGAGCTTTACCCTTCCCTCCCTTCCCTACGCGGAGGACGCCCTAGAACCCCATATTTCAGCGCGAACACTGAGCTTTCACTATGGAAAGCATCACCAAGCTTACGTCACAAACCTGAATAATCTTATCCAAGGCACGGACCTTGAAAAAAAATCTTTGGAAGACATTATTCGAGAAACCGCAAATAAGCCGGATAAGGTCGGCATTTTTAACAATGGCGCTCAGGTGTGGAATCACACCTTTTACTGGCATTCCTTGTCTCCTCAAGGAGGAGGCGTCCCTCAAGGAAGCTTGGGGACAAAAATCAAAGAAGATTTTGGAAGCTTCGAGGACTTTGCAACCCTCTTTAAACAAGCCGGCGTGGGGCAATTCGGCAGCGGCTGGGCCTGGCTTATCGTCGATAAGGACGGGACCTTAAAGGTCACCAAAACGCCGAACGCGGATCTTCCCCTTGTGCATGGCCAACGCGCGCTTTTGACCTGTGATGTGTGGGAACACGCGTATTACCTTGATTATCAAAACCGCCGGCCAGATTATATGGACATTTTCCTGAAGAACCTTGCCAACTGGGACTTTGCTCAAAAGAATTTTGAGGGATAAACTCATTGCACGTGAAGATGCTTTGTTTTCGGTTGTTGTCCTTCCTCACTTGTCATCCCCGCCCCCACTTGTCATCCCCGCGAAGGCGGGGATCCAGATAAAACCTTTTAAGACAGATCGTTATCGAAGAAAATCAGAACAATCACTTTTTTAAAGAGTTTTCTGGATCCCCGCCTTCGCGGGGATGACAAGTGGGGGCGGGGATGACAAGTAAATAGGATGACAAACAAAGGGAATAACAACAACAAATAATTCTTTCAAAATGGCCAATCAAAAAAATTGACCCTACAGAAAATCTATGATAATGTATAAATATAAAATGGCAAAAGACTGCAGAGCATTTGCCCCTCCCCTTCCCTCTTGTATTTTTTCTAAAAGATTCCCATTTTAAAAGCTGGAGGTCTTGCATGGGATTACGGTTTATTTATGGGGCGTGTTGTCTTTTTCTTCTTGTGGCGATTGGCCAGAAGACGTGGAAGAATTTTTCCTTTTCGCCAGAAGAAGTTGTGGAGGTTTCCCATGCTCACGCCCAGCATTTGACTGGAAAAGGGGTTGTTGTGGCCGTCCTCGATGAAGGATTCGACCCTTCCCACGTTAGCCTTAAAGATCAGTTCAGCGCCTACCGTTATAATACGAACAACAAATCGCGCGATGTTTCTGAGCCTCTGGTTTTTGAAAATGGCTCCTATAGCTTTGAAAGCCATGGAACGCATGTCACCGGCATTATCTCCAACCTTGCGCCTAAGGCTGAAATTATTCCCATTAAGATTGGAGGATTTGGGGGTGATCAAGCGTTTGTGAAAGCCCTGCACTTAGCCGCCTTAAGTCCAGCGCACATGGTGAATATTTCCATGCGCTTGAGCCACACGGGGCGTGAACTTAGCCCTAACGTACGGAAGGCCCTTATTCAACTGGCGCAAGCAGGAAAATTGATCATCATTGCCGCTGGCAATGAGCGGGCATCTTTAATGAAGCACGCCTATACCAGAAGCCTTGTTGATCTTGCCCATGATCCCCTGATGGAAGGGCGCCTACTATTAGCGGGAGCCTCTTCCTACACTAATGGCAAGGAAGCCTTGGCTGAGTTCAGTAATTACCCTGGAAAAAGTTCTTTTGGGCGGGCTCAAACTTATTTTATTACAGCGCCTGGGGATAAGATCACCTCCACCATTACAGGTGGCTTTTTTGGAAAAAAATCAGGCACATCTATGGCAGCCCCTATGGTTGTAGGCGCAGCTTGCCTTGTCAAGCAAGCCTTTCCATTCTTGTCTGCTGAAGCTCTTGCCCAACGTCTCCTGGTGTCAGCCCGAAAAATATCTTTGGAAGGAAAAGACCTTCCGCGTACTCAATTTGGAGCCGGCGTTATCAATCTTAAATCTGCCCTTGAAGAGGGCAACCAATCATCACATTAAGAGTTTATAAACCTATCCTTGGATAAAATAGCAATGACCGTGGAAGGAGGCGTGTTCATTGACCTACACAAAAATCCAAGGACTCTTCATAGTTCTTATCATTCTTATTGATAGCATTTGGATAAGACTATCCTCCTTTTCTTTTCATTACAATAGAGATGAACTAATTATTTATGCGCTGATGCTTTTTTTATTTTTGGGGCTCTATTTTGTTTGTAAAAATATGGATCCCCAACCAAAATTTATCATAGCTATACAGTCAACTCTTTTGTTCTTCCTTTGTTGCCAAGTTATGCTTGTGTTATCTTACCTTGCATACACCACGAATCTACCTTTGGTGAATTCAACCTTAGCGTCCTTAGACTCGTCCTTAGGGTTTAACGCTAAGACTCTCTTTCTTTGGTTTCAAGCTCACCCCTGGTGGGATAGAATCTTTACGGTTATTTATAAGACCCATCTCGCCCAACCTTTTTTCATTATCATCTATTTTAGTTTTTTTGGAAATCCGATTTACCTTCAGCGGTTTATCATGTTGTTTATGATGTCTCTCCCCCTTACAATTTTTATTGGAAGTCTTTGCCCTGCGGTCGGAACTTACGGGTGGGATTACTACCCAGCGAGTGAACCCCAAGCCAAGCTGCTGCATCATTTCTTTGAGCTTCGTCAAAATATTTTAAATATAAAGGAAAGCTATGGGATTGTTACATTTCCTTCTTTTCATACAACCCTTGCCCTGATGTTTGCTTATACATTCCGTCATGAACCAAGGTTCATCTTTATCCCCATCCTTCTGTTGAACATCCTGATGGTTTTTTCTTGTTTGTCTCAGGGAGGGCATTATTTAGTCGATATTTTGGGGGGAATCGCCATTTTCGCAGTGGTTGCGAAAGGTGAACAACTGCTTTTTTACAAGGTGTACGCACGTTCCAAAAACAAAGAAACAAATAAGGTGAAAGCAAGCGCCTATGGCTGATTTTCCAACGATGCGTGACATGATGATCAAGTGTCAGGTGATGCCTGAAGACGTTACGAATCCGCGTGTTCTTGAGGCCCTTTCAAAGCTCCCCCGAGAACGGTTTGTGCCGCGTCAACTAGCGCGCATTGCTTATATGGATGAAAACTTTCCCCTTCCTAAAGGACGCGTTCTGTTAAGACCCGCTTTGCTGGCCAGGCTTCTTCAAGCGTTAGCGCCCACCCCCCTGGATAAGGTTCTGTATATAGCCGGAGGGACAGGCTATGGGCCCGCTTTGCTGGGACAAATGGGCGTCTTTGTTATTGCCCTTGAGTCTGAGGAAAGATTTACGCAAGACACAGATCGCCTTCTTCAAGAACTAAACCTGGGATCTGTCGATAGTGTCTTAGGGGCACTTGCAGACGGATGGGCCCAAGAAGCGCCTTATGATAAAATAATCATTGAGGGAAGTGTTGAGTTTATTCCCCCCTCCCTTCTCTCTCAGCTGAAGGAGGGGGGACGCCTTATAACTCTAAAATATGATAAAAATCAGGGAAATGAGGCTGTAAAATATGTAAAAAAGAAAGATACATTTGAGGCTATTTCTCTATTTGATGCATTTGCGCCACGTTTAAGTGCTTTCCAAAGGCCTAAGGCTTTTGTTTTTTAGTGGAAAAAGAAAAAATAAAGTGTATGGTAAAGGAATATTTTATGGAAATTTTTTACACAAAAGATGCAACGGATTCAAATTTTTAAGTTTTTAATTTTACTTGCCTCAAGCACGGCCTGGTGCGCGCCTTCTTTTGGGGCAACTGCTCCTTGCCAAAAAAAGGCTCAAGTCAAGCAATGTGTGGTGCCCCTTCAAAAAACCCTTGAACTCACCTACATGAAAAACGCAGAGCTTGATGCAGCCCGCGCAGGATTGCGCGCAAAGGTTGAAGATCTCTCTGAAGCCAATGCGGATTGGCGTCCTAGTCTTTCTGTTACAGGAAACCAAGATCTCAACGCAACTTACCCTAACGGAACCGCTCTCGGCCCCAACACTGAACGTCACACAACGGGCTACATCGCAGAAATCAGGCAAAATGTTTATAGGGGAGGGCGCACAGTTGCTGATATAGGGAAAACTGAAAGTGATGTTTTTGCAGGGAACGCAGGGCTTTTCTCCACAGAACAAAAGGTCCTTTTTGGAGCTGTTCAAGCGCATACAGACATTGTCAGAAATGAAGCGGTTTTGCGATATCGGCAAGAGGCCCTAACATTCGCTCAAACACGCGTTGAGGATGCTCAAGCGCGATATGAGGTAGGAGCGGGAGGCCGTGCAGATGTAGCTGTTGCAGAAGGTGAACTCGAAAACGCAACTGCAAATGTCGCCCAAGCTTTGGGAGATCTTGAGATATCAAAAGCTGTCTATACGCATCAAGTTGGGTGTTGCCCTGGAAACCTTGCCCAAGGGAATATCATTGTAAGCGCTCCAAAGTGTTGTGAAAAAGCCCTGTGTGTGGCCAAAGCGCACAACCCAACGATTACAGAGGCTCAATATACCCTTGAAGCTGCCGAGTATGTTGTAGACCACTACATCGGAGAGCTCCTTCCCGAAGTGGACGTCCGATCAACGGCTGGACACAATCGTAACGCAGGAACAGCGTTTCCCGTTCCTAGAAGACAAGCAGATGTCTTCTTTGGAGCAACCGTTACTGTCCCTATTTATTTACAAGGTAAACCAAGCGCCAGAATTCGCAGGTCTTATCAACTCGTTGCTCAGCAGAAAGTGTTGCTTGTCAATGTACAGCGGCAAGTTGTTGAAGATACGCGAACCGCATGGGCAGCGCTCATCGCAGCACGCAGCAAACTCAAGAGCTATATGGCTGAAGTTAAGGCACAAGAACTGGCCGTTGAAGGGATTGTTGCAGAATACGACGCCGGGATAAAGTCCATTGTCGATGTTTTCGTGGAAAGAAACAAATTGACAGACGCCCAAATCCAACTCGTCAGTGCTGAAAAAACCCTCATTGATGCCAATTATGGCGTTTTGCAAGCTATGGGACGCTTAACAGCGTGTGATCTAAAACTCAAAGTTCAATACTATAATCCAAACGCTTATTACGATGAATATAAGGACGCTTGGATCCAATTCTGGCAAGGCGACGACCTGCGCTATGTGAAAGATGGAGCTTACTAAAATGACCCCGGAGAATCGTACCTCTGAACCCTCCATGGATGAAATTTTGGCCTCTATTCGTCAGATTATGTCAAATGATTCTAAAGGCCAAAAGGATGACATCCTAGACCTTGTTCACGTGTTGCCAGAAGAAAAACCTTTTGTCGCAAGGGAGACGGAAAAGTCATTTTTATCAAATGAGAACAAAACCAAACGTCCGGTTGTTCAGAAAGAACACCGCAGTCATTCTCATCTTATTGAGGCCCAAAGAAAACGATCTTTAGAGATTAAACTTGACGAACTGCTGGTATCTCCCGCAACGGTGTCCCAAACAGCGAATGCCTTCCACTCTTTGAATCAACTGCCTCAAGAAAAGAAGCCTTTGCCAAAAGTTCCCCTCCCTCAAGGGATGGGCGGACACCCCATTGAAAGTCAGCTGCATGAAATCCTAAAACCTCTTTTAAAGGAGTGGCTGGATGCTAATCTGCCCCTTCTTGTGCGCTGGGTCGTGACAGAACAAGTGGAAAAGATCCTGCGCCAAGGAAAAGAAACATAGGCGCCCCCTTCTTTTTATTCGACCAATGAGTGATAATCCCATGTTAGACAAAACCTTTTCCCCCTCCTCCCTTGAACAAAAGCTTTATGCGGCTTGGGAAAAGTCCGGCCTTATGGAAGCGGGCCAAAAGCCCCATGCCGTTCCCTATACGATCATGATGCCCCCTCCGAATGTCACGGGAACCCTTCATATGGGGCACGCCTTTACCTTTACGCTTCAAGATATTCTCGTTCGGTTTCAGCGTATGTTGGGCCGAGACGTTCTATGGCAACCAGGTACAGATCATGCGGGCATTTCAACCCAGATGGTTGTGGAGCGCCAACTGGAACAAGAAAAGCTAAGCCGCCGCGCTTTGGGGCGAGAAAAGTTTACACAAAGAGCGTGGCAATGGAAGGAAGAGTCAGGGGGAATGATCACCCATCAGCTCCGCCGTCTGGGGGCGTCCCCTGATTGGAGCCGAGAACGCTTTACCCTTGATGAAGGCCTGAATGCGGCCGTACGCCACGTCTTTGTGGAGCTCTATCGTCAGGGCCTGATTTACAGGGATAAACGCCTTATCAATTGGGACCCCAAACTTCACACAGCGATTTCAGACCTTGAAGTCGAGACCCTTCAGGTCCAAGGAGCGATGTACTATTTTCAGTATCCTGTAGAGACCCTCAAGGGACAGTTTATTACGGTTGCCACAAGCCGCCCAGAAACAGTGTTTGGAGATGTGGCCGTTGCCGTACACCCCGAGGATGCGCGGTACACGCACCTTATTGGAAAAAACCTCCGTCATCCCCTCACAGATCAGCTTATTCCCGTCATTGGGGATCTTCATGCGGATCCTGAGCGGTTCACAGGGGCCGTTAAAATTACGCCGGCTCACGATTTCAATGACTTTGAGGTGGGGCGCCGTCATGGGCTTCCCATGATCAATATCCTTGATGCCCATGGCCATTTGAATGAGAATGTTCCCCCAGCTTATCAAGGCCTTGATCGATTTGTAGCGCGGAAAAAAGTTGTGGAAGACATGACGGAAAAAGGGCTTTTTGAAAAGGAAGAAGAGGCCCAAATCCCCACTCCTCATGGCGAAAAGTCCGGGGTTGTGATTGAACCCTGGCTTATGGATCAATGGTATGTGGATGCAGCCACGTTGGCAGGGCCGGCCCTGAAAGCTGTTGAGAAAGAGAAAACTCAATTTGTTCCCCGTTTTTGGGAAAACACCTATTTTGAATGGCTTCGTAACATTCAGCCCTGGTGTATTTCTCGGCAGCTTTGGTGGGGACATCGCATCCCGGCGTGGTATGGCCCTGAGGGCAAGATTTTTGTGGCCAAAACAGAAGAAGACGCCAAGGAAGATGCGGCCCGTTTTTATAATAAAGAGGTTCCCCTCACCCAAGAGGAAGACGTCCTAGACACATGGTTTTCCGCAGCTCTGTGGCCTTTCTCCACCTTAGGGTGGCCTGAAGAAACACCCGCCTTCAAACGATATTATCCCACCGATGTCCTTGTCACCGGCCATGATATCATTTTCTTCTGGGTAGCTCGCATGATGATGATGGGCTTGCATTTCACAGGGGAAGTTCCCTTTAAAACGGTCTATATGACAGCCCTCGTTCGGGACGAAAAGGGCAAGAAAATGTCAAAAACCAAAGGAAACGTTGTCGATCCTTTAGTCCTGATCGATGCCTATGGCGCGGATGCCTTAAGGTTTACCCTGGCAGCCCTAGCGGCCCCAGGACGTGACGTTAAGTTCGCAAAAGAACATGTGGAAGGCTACCGAAACTTTGGGACCAAGCTTTGGAATGCAGCTCGTTTTGCAGAAATGAATGGGTGTCTTTTTGATCCTGACTTTACAGTCACCTCCCTTCAGATGCCCATTAACAAATGGATTGTGCAACAAGTCTCAACCGCAATGCAGGACGTTAAAGAGGCCTTGGAAGCGTATAAATTTAACGAAGCCGCCCATCTTCTGTATCATTTCATTTGGGGCACCTTTTGCGATTGGTATCTTGAATTTTGCAAACCTAAATTCGCACAAGAGGGGCGTGAGAAGGAAGAAACCCAACGGACAGTCGCGTGGGTGCTAGACTGCATTTTGCGGCTTCTCCACCCCTTTATGCCCTATATGACAGAAGCCCTATGGGAAAATCTTCACCCCACTCAAGGGTTGCTTATGGGGGCGGCATGGCCTGATGTGCCCGCGGTTTCTTACCTTCAAGAGAGTGAAGATATTGAGTGGCTCATCCAAGTGATTATGGAAGTCCGGAGCGTTCGCGCGGAAATGAATGTGCCCGCAGGCGCCCTCCTGTCGGTGAGTTTTTATGATGCGACCCCTGATACGCACCGAAAAGTAAGGGAATACGAGGATCTTCTCTTAAAACTCGCGCGTCTTCAACATGTTAAGGTTTTTTCAGACTCCCTCTCCCCCCAAGATGCCCGAGAAGCGGCTCAAACGGTTGTGGGGGAAACGACTCTTCTGATCCCCCTTGTGGGCGCAATTGATGTGAACGCAGAGAAAGAGCGCCTTCAAAAAGACCTTGCGAAAATGGTCGCTGATATTCAAGAAATCAATAAAAAGCTTTCAAATAAAGACTTTATATCCCGCGCGCCTCAAGACATTGTGGATGTCCAGCAACAACGCCTTGCAGCGGCTCGTCAGGCAAGTCAAAAACTAGAGCAAGCCCTGGGGCGCCTCGGAGGGTAGTTGTTTTTTCAAGCCTAAAAGCTTAGTCGATTTTCTTATATCTTACAGCATTTCCTTGGCCAAGACGTTGCACTCTTTTCATATCCAGCAGCTTTTTGATGATGGATTCGATTGTTCTCTCTGGATACCCAAGGGCAGCTGTCGCGTCTTTTCTGGAAAACTCTTGCCCTCCCCTGTCAAGAACCCATTGCCACAAGGCAAGTTGTTTGGGAGAAAGTAAATCTTCAATGTTATCCGCTTCAAGCAGCTTCAAGGCCTCATCTGCTTGTGTCTTAACCACATTTAAAAAGAAAACGAGCCAAGGAGAAATGTCTTCTTCTGCACTTTTCCAGCTGCTTTGGGTTTTATTCAGAGCCAAATAATAATCAAGTTTATGCGCTTCAATTATTTTTTCATGAGAAACCAATGACGCAAAAGAGTATCCCTGCTGCAACAGCATAAGATTTGTGAGTAATCTGCTCGTTCTTCCATTTCCATCTTGAAAAGGGTGAATGGCCAAATATTCAAATACAAAGTTGGCAATCAAGATAAGAGGATGCTTCGATTGCGCGTCCATAGCCCAATTATACCACTCCGTTAGCTCTTGCATTTCTTTTCTCACCAAATAAGGAGGGGTCGGATCAAAAATAACACCAACAACAGTGCCACTTTGATCTTTGGCTTCAACGCGGTTAGACCCAACCTTATACTGCCCTTTGTGCCCCTTATCCTTATCGCTATGGTGGAGAACGCTTTGATGGAGATGGAGTATAGAAGATTCATTCACAGGAATATCTTTGTAGTTTTTAAAGATTAATTCAAGTGTTTCAAGATATCCCGCAATTTCTTGTTCATCCCGCGTCTTAAGTTTTTTAATGCGCAAGTTTTTATACAAAGCCTCGACATCTTGGTCCGTCAAGCGATTGCCCTCAATACGATTAGAAGCTCCCGTAGAGGTGATAATGACTGAATGGGTCAGCCTTTCAATCGTTTGAGGCAATAAATTGCTTGTTATTTTCCAGCTATTTTTCACCCCATCAATTTGAGCAAGCAAGGAATAGACCTCTTCCACCACCATAGGGTTAAGGGCCAATCGCTCATTGATGCGAAAATTTTTCCAATCCATCTTCATCTCACATAATCTCTATGTGAGATCATGTGAGATAATGTGAGAAGCGTCAAGGGGAACTCTTCTCAGGCTTTGAGAAAATCATTAGCTTTTCTCAAGCCCAGGGTCTAAAATAAGCTGATATCGAGAAACGACATAATAATAACCTGTGACTCATCTTAACGCTCCATGGCTTGCTTTGCCGGCCCTTCAACAGCTTTTTGATCTTTTTGAAAAAGAAGGGGCGAGTTTACGTCTTGTGGGCGGGTCCGTCCGCGATGGTCTTTTGGGCCTTCCCGTCAATGATATAGACTTGGCTGTGGACCGAGACCCTCTGTGGGTCATGGCCTTGTTAAAAAACCATCAGATTAAGGCGATCCCAACGGGGATCGATCATGGCACCATAACGGCGGTTCTTGATAAAAGACCTTATCAAATCACGACCTTAAGGGTTGATGTAAAAACATTCGGGCGCAAAGCGGATGTGGCCTTTACGGACGATTGGGCGCAGGATGCGTATCGCCGCGATTTTACCATGAATGCCATTTATGCGGATAAAAAAGGCCACCTTTTTGATCCTGTTGGCGGCGTGGAAGACCTTAAGACGCATGTTGTTCGCTTTATTGGAGACGCTGATCAGCGCATAAAAGAAGACTACCTCCGTATCTTGCGGTTTTTTCGGTTCTCTGCTCGTTTTGGCCATGAGCCTTATGACGAGAAAGGCCTTCACGCTTGCGCCCAGTATGCGTCTCATCTGCCCCACCTTGCACGCGAACGGGTGACAGAAGAGTTTTTAAAGATTTTAGAGCTCCCCTCCCCGCTTTATGCGTTGCAAGCGATGGCAGAAACAGGCGTGTTGGCCTATATTCTGCATCCTCACTCCTGGGGTCCTCTTTCCGCCTTGATTGCCCTTGAGAAAGAGCTTGGCCTTTTTCCTTCCCCGTGTGCACGCCTTGCGGCCTTTCATCCAGCGGTGGACGAGATCAAGAAGCATTTACGTCTGTCGCGCAAACAACAGGCGATCCTTGCATTTTTATTAAAAAACCACAAACCCGTGACCCAAGCCTCCTTTAAACATCAGGCCTATCTGTGGGGGAAAGAGAAAACCTTTGAGTTGGCGCTCTTCCAAACAGCCCATGACCTGAATCTTTCCATAGAGAAAGGGCGGGCGTTTCTCAAAGACATACACCACCTTTTTGATCCCTGGGTCGTGCCCGTCTTCCCCCTTACGGGGCATGATGTTCTTGCCACCGGTGTGGGGGAAGGGGAAACGGTGGGGGGTCTTTTGAAACGTGTGGAAACCTGGTGGATCTCGCAGGACCTGGAGCCGGATCATCAGGCGTGCCTCGCCTATCTTTCAACACTCCTGTGAAGTATTTATCAAGGCAGCCAAGTCCTTGCCGCAACGCCTCAACCTCTTTGAAAGAAGAGATCAACGCGGGAGCCGTATAAAGATCTTCGTCATAACACACGGTTTTTAAAACCACTTCATAGGGAGCAGATCCTGCTTGTTGAAGAACCCGCAAGGCGTCTCGCCACGCCTTGGTTCTCTTTTCTCTTTGATGCTCGGAAAGAAGGGGGTCTCGGTCTTCTCCACACTCCCCAAATCGAAGAGCTAAGGCATGGCTTCGCTTTTGAAAAGTGCACCCTAAACACATCACATAACTGTAGCGGAGCTCTCCAAAAACACATCCTGCTTCATACAGAGGTTTGGAAATCAGCCGTTGCGCGTACAAAACACCCAGCAAGGATTCAGCCAGAGACGTGTCTTGCGGTCGGCCTTGCTGCAAAAGATCGTTTCTTTTGCATTGAAGTTCAGGGGTTCCTTTGTCAATTTTTTCGCGGGTATTGCGGGGTCGTCCCCGTCTTCTCTCTCGCATAGCAAGCCCTCCTCTGCTGATGATTTCATTTTCTCATAAAGAGGGTAGAAGGTCAAACTTTCCGATTGGCCATTTCAATATATACAATAGGTTTCAGCGGCTTAATGACCATAATGGCTCCACATTCTCAAAATCTTGATTGCTTTTTCCTTTTCAAAAACCTCATAGACCAGCCGGTGTTGCACATTAATCCGTCTTGAATAACAGCCCCTTAAATCCCCCACCAATTTTTCGTAAGGGGGAGGATTATGCCAAGGATCCTCTTTTAACCCATCCAGAAGGATTTGTGTTTTTTCTTTAAGGCCGGCTTGTTTAAGATTGAAAGCGTCGCGTTGCGCGTACTTGCTAAAAACAAGAGTATACATTATTCCCAATCAAGCTTAGAGGAGCATTCTTGAAGTGATTCCTGCCGCCCTTCTTCGATGGCTTCCCGCATCCCTGGAACAGAAAGAAGATAAAGGGTTTCTTGCATTGCAGAGAAATCTTCTGCACTGAGCATCACAACCCTATTTCTCCGCCCCGCAATATAGGCAGGTTGATGGGAGACCGAGACAGAATCAATAAGCTTATAAAGATTTTGCCGTGCTTGGCTTGCTGTATAAATGTTCATGAGAAAGCCTCCTCCTTATTTTTTTATGGTACCACTTATAGTACGTCTTGTCAAAAGATTTAATACATAATCTTAGTTAAATAAAGTCCTCCCGGAGGAGCCGTCGGTCCTGCCTGGCGGCGGTTACAGGCGTTAAGAATATCCTGAACCTTTTCAGGGGCCCACACCCCTTGGCCAACACGCTTTAAGGTTCCAGCCATATTGCGTACCTGATGGTGAAGGAAGGACCGGGCTTGGGCTTTGATAAGAACCACATCACCTATTCTTTCTACAGTCAACATATCCAAGGTTTTAAAGGGAGAGGCCGCCTGGCATCGGCTATCCCGAAAAGAAGAAAAGTCATGGTGCCCGATAAGATACGCAGACGCTAAGGCCATCTTTTCAACGCAAAGGGGCGGAACAACCCACCACACACGATCTTTTTCAAGGGAGGGTGGGGTGCGTCGGTTCAAGATTTTGTATTCATAAGCCCGTGATGTTGCTCCAAACCTGGCGTGAAAATCGGCAGGAACTTCTTCAACATTCAAAAGACAAATAGGAAGGTTTTGCAAACGTTTGTTCATCGCCCCTTGAATTTCAAAAGGCGTGTAGTCTTTCGTAATGTCTACGTGGGCCACTTGGCCGCGTGCATGAACGCCTGTATCTGTGCGCCCACTTCCCCACACAAGGGTAGGCTCTCCCAGGAAGTCAGCGAATGCATCTTCTAGAGCGCCTTGAACCGTGGGCAAATTGAGCTGCCGCTGCCACCCGAAAAAGGGAGTGCCGTCGTATTCAAGGGTGAGCTTAAACCGTCTCATGGACAAGACAATCGGGAAGTGTGTAGCCCCTTAAAAACTCATCCGCAGCAAGGGGGGATTTGCCGACCTTTTGGACCCATAAAGGCCGCAAGGCTCCCTCTCCACAAGCAATGGTAAAGTGGGTATCAAGAACCGTTCCCGGGGGGGCTGAAGCTGGTGACGGCAGGGCAATGGCCTCCAACACTTTAATGCGGTCATCCCCCACCTTAAACCAGGTCCCTGGCCAGGGAGTGAGGGCCCGCACTTTACGCTCAAGGAAGGGCGCAGGAGCCGTCCAATCCAATAGCCCTTCCTCTTTTGTGAGCTTGTCTGCGTAACATACCCCCTCAAGTGGCTGGGGAGTGGAATGCATCTTCCCCTCAAGATACAGGGGCAAAGCTTTCAAAAGCGTGTCGATTCCTGCTTTTTCAAGAAGATCAAGCAAACGAGGGGTTGTCATCTGGGCCTCAAGAGGAACCTTTGTTGTACACAAGATATCGCCCGTATCCAGCCCTTCATCCATTTTCATCAGGGTGATGCCTGTCTCCGTGTCGCCTGCCAAAATCGCTCGCTGAATGGGGGCGGCCCCTCTCCAACGGGGTAACAGAGAGGCATGAATATTCAGACATCCCCTGCGGGGAGCATCCAAAATAGCTTTGGGAAGAATCAAGCCATAAGCCGCCACAATCGCAACGTCTAAATCCAAGGAGGCCCACTGAGCTTGGACCTCTTCTGATTTCAAAGAAGAGGGAGTAAAAACAGGAATGGCATGTTGGGCTGCCACATTTTCTACAGGGCTTGGAAAAAGCTTATACCCTCGTCCCATGGGGCGCGGAGGTTGGGTATAAACGGCCACAAGATGATATGACGCCTCTAAAAGAGCGGCGAGAATATGAGCCGCAAAGTCAGGGGTTCCCATAAAGGCGAGACGCGGCTTCATATTTGAGATTTCTTTCCTTTGAGAAATTTCCGCATAATAAGGGTCCGCTTTAAAGCACTTAAATGATCAAGAAACAAAATGCCGTCCAAATGATCAATTTCATGTTGAATGCAATCAGCCAAGAGACCACTTGGGGATAAAGTTTGAGGGCAGTTGTTTTCATCCACGTAAGACACCTTGATGTCTAAGGGCCGCGTCACATTTTCATAAAACCCCGGCACAGAAAAACACCCTTCCTTTGTGACCTGAGTTGTGGGCGACACCCATTCCAAGGTGGGATTCGCCATCAGAAAAGGGGCGGCAGTTTCCCCTTCTCGCTCCCCCACATCCACAACAATAACTCGCTTTTTAACACCGACTTGCGTTGCGGCAAGTCCCACCCCATTGAGATGATAAAGTGTCTCCAATAAGTTATCCATCAGAGTGCGCACCTCTCGATCAACTTTTTCAACGGGCAAGGCTTTTTGTTGAAGTCGAGGGTCGGGAATTGTTAAAATATCTAAAACCGCCATTAGTCGTTCTCTGAAAGAATGGATTGATTTTCATTGCTATATCTATTATTCTACGTAGTCAAGAATAAGAATAAATGCAAGTGGCAAGGTGGCGTTGCAAGTTTAACTTGAGTTGACTTTTCACCCTAATCTCTTTAACGACAATAGAAAGGCCCAGGTGGTGGAATGGTAGACGCGCTAGATTCAGGTTCTAGTGAGCGAAAGTTCTGAAGTGAGGGGGTGCCACCCGCTCGCGGTGACGCCGTCATAGACCTGTATAACGACGTCATTGCGTGTTTTCAAGGGGACCGCTCAACTCCCGCCGTGGGCAATTTGTAAAGCTGAGTAAAGCCAGATCAACCTGACAAAAACGCGCGTTCCTCTCGTAACGGGACCCAAATGTGCCGTGACTGTACGCGGCGATTGTACCGACGGTACGGTCGGCTACTGGCCTTTTGGGCTCATAGTATACGCGCAGATGTCCAGTTCCTCGATCATAAGCAAAATCTCTTCTTATATTTTTACCAAAGTCAAACTCATATGGAAATTGCTTTGGTGCGGGTTCTGGTCCTGCAGGAGCACTGGTTCTCTCCCGAAGAGTTGCCATGACATCCCACTTTACATCCCCCTGTGTGACAACTCCATTATAAAAGATCTCCCAGATGTTAGAACGCTCGCTCTCTCTGTTCCATGTTTCCGTCGGCCGGAGGGCATTGCGCACGGCCTCTCCGGTCGGAGCTGTCACATTATCAATTGCCATAGCACTCATGATCGAGGCCCAACAAAGACCCATTAGGGCAAGTATTCGGAGAAAATTATATTTTTGCATAATGATATTCTTTCCATAATGTTATTGCCCCACGATACACAAAGAGGGAGGGGGCAGTTCATTGGTCGCTGTGAAATCTTCTATCCACTATAACCAAAAAAAATTAAAATTTTATAAAGAAAATAAAAAATGGAAAAATATTAATCAGGTGTTTTTTATTAAACCATCTGAAAAATGTAATTTTTTATACCTTATTGATAATATGTTAGATGTTAAGCTTTAACTTGAGTTGACTTTTCCCCCTAATCTCTTTAACGACAATAGAAAGGCCCAGGTGGCGGAATGGTAGACGCGCTAGATTCAGGTTCTAGTGAGCGAAAGTTCGTGGAAGTTCGAGTCTTCTCCTGGGCACCAAGAACCATAGAAAATGGAAAAAATATATGAAGCTTTATTATCATCGGGGGGATCTTCCTGCTGGACTTCACTTTGGACACTCGGTTGCTGTTGATACAGAGGCCATGGGGCTTTATATCCCGCGGGATCGTTTGACACTTGTACAGCTTTCCTCAGGCAATGGGGAATGTCATCTTGTCCACTTTCCTCTCAAAACCTCTTATGAGGCTCCCAATTTAAAGGCTCTTTTGAGTGATAAAAATGTTGAGAAAATCTTCCACTTCGCACGATTCGATTACGCCATTTTAAAATATTACTTAAAAGTGGAAACCAACCCCATATTTTGCACAAAAATCTCCTCACGACTGTCGCGTACATTTACGGACAAACACGGCCTGAAAGACCTGTGCAAACAACTTCTGGGGGTTGAGATTTCAAAGCAAGAACAAACATCTGACTGGGGATCTGAACCTTTGTCTGAAAAGCAAATGGACTATGCAGCGACAGACGTTCTGTATCTTCACCGCCTTAAGGCCGCTCTCCAAGAGCTTTTGAAGCGAGAAGGACGAGAATCTATTGCCAAAGCCTGTTTTGAGTTTATCCCTGCCCGGTGTGAGCTCGACATTCAAGGCTGGAATGAGGTTGATATTTTCCAACACTGAGGGCGTTGCTTATCCCAAGAATAAGGCACCTTCAAGCACAATGAGTATTTAGCATCGCTGTAAGCGAAACGATCGCGTAAGGACGTAATTTGTTAGCTTGTGTCATTAATTTGTTGCAAAACAAAATCCTCATGACTATATAAAGAGTATGTTTGTTAAAACTATTATTTGGTGATTATAATGAAATTGAGTTCAAAATTGCATTTTTTAAGTGTTTCTCTTGTTTCTTTCTTTCTCTCTTCAAGTGCTTTTGCAATGAACGAAGGCGAGTATTTCGATTGGCAAAAGCGTCCGCCAGCTATTGTACAAGCTATAGATAGCAGTTTTCAAGCGCTTGAGCCTAAGGTGCGGTCTTCTTGGAATATTTATAATGGGAGAGCCTCTTACGATCATTTAAACATCTCACAACTCAAGCTGGCTAAAAGAATTATTGAGGATGCCCACAAGGAAGGGAGAACTGATGTTTACATTTTGGACAGTGGTGCTGGCGATTTTCAATCCTGCGATGCGTTTGCTAACTATATTCATGACCATCGATTTGTTCTTCCAAAAGGGATGACAATTCATATCATTGGGACAAGAGGAGAGCGTTATCTCGGCAAGGAAGTTGAACAAATTGGAAACTGTAGGGTTTATAAATTTGGGTCATTCAAAATTGAAGAACATCAACAGGAACTTCGCAAAAGAGGGTTAAATCTAGACAAAAAAATAGACCTTACGATTTCAAACTGGGCCAATAGGCATTACGTAGACCCTTTGGGAACATGGATGCAACTTTTTGAAACAACACGCCCTAAAACGGGGTTACTCCTCATGGATTGGTGTTATTATCTTTATGAAGGTGAGGCTCTTGAAAATAAAGTTCATGCTTTTTCTAGATCTCGAGATCATCTATTAGATCTTTTACTGAATATAAATGCTTCCTTTTTGCTCCACCCAACCGGTGATGGATGGACGCGAAATCTCGATCGTTTTCTTATTCGAAGAGACAGCGGTTCTCCTTTAAGGCTTCCTTTAGCCTACAAAGGGGTTGGCTCTTGTTCTAACATAGATTTCGACATAGGATCAGGTTCTATCGTTACCTTTAAGGTTTTAGATCCCGCCTTTAACTCCAAAAAAAGGAAAGACTTCTTGGACAAGTCTCTCCTTGACCCTGAAAACCAGCAAAAGTGGCACTTCTCTCTTTGGGGAAACGCAGAGTTATTTCAATGGCTTGAAGACAATAGTTTAATAAACATTGGTTGGAGTAATTTCAATATTAGACAATGCTTCAATGTATTAAAAGATGACATGTTAGTAGTTCCTTTGTATACTCCAGAGGAAGTAAAGGCAAAAGAAAAAGAAGAAATCACAAAAAGAGACGAAGAAAATATGATGATAGACAGGGTTAATGGACATAAAAAGAAATTCCTCGCATCTCTAAAATCTCTTTTGCCACCTGAAATTCGACCTGCAGCCGTTGGAATAGCCAACGGGGCTCGCGACATTGAGCACTCCCTATGGGACGCTTTAACAAAAGGAAATTTTCAGGAAGCTCAAGGGCTTGTTGATAGGGGAGCAGATGTGAACAGGGTTTTTCCTCACAGCGCTTTCTCTTCACGTAACACTCTTTTGGATCATGCTCTTGCCCTAGGGCAGTTTCCACAAGGAACAATTCCGTTCCTTCTCAACAATGGTGCAAGAACCGACGGTGCTTCTTTGGACGAGGCTCTTTATTCTTATAAATCCTCTGAAGACGTGAAGTTATTGCTTGCGCATGGTATTGAGATCAAAGATGTGAACTTGTCTCTTGCTCGCTCTATCGCTCGCGGAGAGATCGATTTGATAGATCTATTTATTTCTAGGGGAGGAAATGTAAATGCTTATATAAATTGTCTCCCAATGATCTATGAGGCTTCTTATTGTGATCCCAACATTTGGAACTATCTTATCGATAGAGGCGCCAAAGGATCCCTCGGAAATGACTTACCTAAACGCGCCCTTTAAACACCTTCAATCAGGGGGAGACTTCTTCCCCCTGCAAGTCCAACATCTTATCGCCACGCGTTAAGACAAGATCCTGCAAAGGACCGCCCCTTTGCAAAAGGGCCACCACCTCTTCTTTTGTGTGTACTTTTTTCTTGTTAATGGACTCAATAATGTCGCCGGGTTGAAAACCGGATTGAAAGGCCAGGGACGGATTCTTCACGTCTGTGACAACAACCCCTTGTCTCATCGAATGAAGGCCTAACTCAATCGCCAGAGCAGGAGAAAGGGTGTTGATCTTTATGCCTTGCAGGGGATTTTTGCCGTCAATGAGAAGAGGGGGGGAGTCTTTTTTGTTTAGAGGTTCGCTCAAAAGCACGGGTACTTTTATTTCTTCCCCCTTACGAAGAAGGGTCATCTCTGCTTTTTTGCCAAGAGGAAAAACAGCAATGTGGTAATCAAAGGCGGCATCGTCTTCAATGTCATGACTATTCAACCCCATAATCACATCCCCCACTTTGATGCCAGCTACATCAGCGGGCCCTTTCGGATAAACACGTTTAACCAAAACCCCATAGGGGCGAGAGGCCCCTGATGTTTGCGATTTGGCCATGATGGACTCAACTTCAAGACCAATCCAAGGGCGAACAATTTTGCCTCCTTTTTTCACACTTTCTAGAATAGGAAGCGCTAGAATCGTAGGGGTGGCAAAGCCAATTCCCATATACCCTCCGCTTTTTGAGAAAATGGCGGTGTTAATACCTACAAGTCGCCCATCGGTTGTCACTAAGGGACCCCCGGAGTTCCCCGGATTAATCGCGGCATCGGTTTGGATAAACATTCTAAAATCACTGATGCCTTTTTGACCGCGCGCTAAGGCTGATATAATGCCGCTCGTAACCGTTTGCCCAACGCCAAAAGGATTGCCAATCGCCAAAATAAGATCCCCCACCTCAAGATCTTCTTGGGGTTGGACGACTAAAAAAGGAAAGTCTCCCGTTCCCTCAATTTTTAAGAGCGCTAAATCTGTCTGTTTATCAACCGTAACAAGATTTGCCTCAAACTCTCTTTTGTCTGCAGTGGTGATACGAATCTCGTCCGCGCCCTTCACAACATGATAATTGGTAAGAATAAGCCCGTCTTTGCTGACAATAATGCCGGACCCTAAGGAATCATGCTCATGGGTTGCATCCTCTTCCCCAGAGAACCTCTCGAAAAATTGCTTAAAGAAGGGGTCGGCCATAAAGGGTGAGGCGGGAAGGTCAGTCGTTGCATGCTGGGTTGCATAAATATTGACAACAGCCGGGGCCACTTTCTGAACCACTGGTGCAAAGCTCAGGGTTATTTCTGTGCGACTCAGCGGAAGCTTGGGCGTTTCTTTTGTCTTTTCACATGAAACAAGGAAAAAACACGCTCCCAAAGAAAGAAGTATCAATTTTAAGTTTTGCATGTCTATTTATTGATCTCCTCATCACGTCCTCTTCCGTTTGATACTCTACATCTCTGTCGTTAAAATTTGGTTAAGAGTCTAACCTGCTTTTTTCATCTGTACGGATGAATAGACCGCGTCTTCTATCATGAGGCTGATTTTTGTTTTTCCTCCCCAGGTATCGACCTTAGGAGAAGCCAGCAGATGGAGAGGGCGCTTCTTGCCCTCCATCAGCGCCTCCCCGAAAGGCGTGTCTTTCAGGCGAAATCCAACGCCTTCGACAATCACACCATCCCCTTGAGAAAACCGACAGCGAATATGTTGGTCTTGAATCACGGTGTATGACTCAACCATAAGGTCTGCAAAAACAAATTTTGGACTCGGATTGCCCATACCAAAGGGGGCCAGTCCCTCAATTTCTTCCAAAAAGGCGGGCGTTAGCGAGCGAAGATCTAAATACCCATCGCACAGGGACGCGGGCCTCAAATCCACCTCTTCCTTAAGCTTTTCAAGCTCTGTGGTCAGAAAAGCCGTAAGGAGGGGAAGCTGCTCTTTTGTAAGAGAAAAACCCGCCGCCATGGCATGCCCTCCGCCCCCCAAGACATACCCTAAATGGTGTGCTTTATGAATAAATCGTCCAAAATCAAAGCCAGGAATGGAGCGCGCCGAGGCCTTACCCACATGGTTCTCATTCCACGTAATCACGGCCGTGGGCTTGTGATATTTCTCCTTCAACCGCCCCGCAACAATCCCAATCACCCCCTCATGCCACCCTGCCCGATCCACCACAAGGGCTGCAGCATGGGGATCGACCTGAATAAGGGCTTGATCAAGGGCCTCGGCTTCCAAAAGACGCCGCTCTTGATTGTATTGGTCTAATGTTTGAGCGATTTCAGAGGCTTCCTCAGGATTTTCTGTTGAAAGCAAGCGCGCCCCCAGAAAGGACTCCCCTACCCGTCCCCCCGCATTAATACGGGGCCCCACCACAAATCCTAAGTGATAAGGAGTGGGCAATTCATTCAAGCCTGCTTTATCCAGCAGAACCCTGAGACCCACGTTTTTCCGCAGGCCCATCACCTTAAGGCCTTGCGCCACAAAGGTGCGGTTCAGCCCTGTCAAGGGCATCACATCACAGACCGTCCCCAGAGCGACCAAATCAAGAAGATCCATAAGATTGGGCTCTTGTATCTCTTTATAAAACCCTTTTTCACGCAAGGCACGATTAAGGGCCACCACACATAAAAACGTAATGCCAACCGCCGCCAGATGCCCCAGAGTTTGTGTCACCTCTGCCCTTTCATCAAGGCGATTGGGGTTGACAATGGCATAGGCTGAAGGGAGCTTGGCCTCAGAAGCATGATGATCCAAAATAATAACATCGAGGCCATCTGTATCCTCCAAAGCGTCAAAAGACGTTGTTCCACAGTCAACGGTCACCATGACCGTATAGCCTTGGCCCATGAATTTTTGAATTCCTCCCCGATTAGGACCATAGCCTTCCTTGATGCGGTCGGGAATATAAAGGGCAATGGGAAAGCCAAGAGCTTTGAAAAATCGACATAAAAGGGCGCTTGAGGTTGCCCCATCCACATCGTAATCTCCCCACACCACAATCTTTTCCCTTGCCATAATGGCCTGAAGAAGCCGCGCAATCGCCCGATCCATATCTTTTAAAATAAGCGGGTCAGGAAGATGGTGGCGCAAAGAGGGAGCAAGAAAAAGGGGGGCTGACTCAAGGTCATGTCCCCGCATCACCAACAATCGCGCAAGGGTTGGGGAAACGCTTAGTTTTTGAACAACCGTCAAGGCCTGCATCTCTTCGCAAGCTCTTAAAAGCCACCGTTTGTCGGAGAGAGAGGCGGAGCAGATTTCGGTCATTACTTCAACTCATAGAGAGCTTGAGGAAGGGGAAGGACAGAAACATTTTCTAAAAGATGGTGTTCTTGAACGCGGGCCCATATTTGCCCATTTGGATATTTTTTAATCTGCTTCAGGTCTTTTGACCGCAATTGTGTCCCCCATTTAATTTCGATAGGAATGAAGGATTCGTCTTTAACGTAAGCCACGTCAACTTCTCCTTCTGCCTTGATGTAATATGTTGGATAAAACCGCCGCGCGTGATTAATCACAGCTGTTTCCACAAGAGAAGACAGGATGGCAGGCGCATTGAAAGCCTCTTCACTTCCATAGGTTGGGGTTAACCAAAGCCTAATGGCGTGATAAATAAAGGGAGAAGAAAAAAAGAGGCGCCTTGCTTTTTTAGGAGCGCCAATCAGTTTGTGTTCTAAGAGAGCTTCTTGAATAAAGAGGGCATCCATGGATTGCATGAGCTCAGCGTAATCTTGAATAGTGCTATGATGGTCTATCTCTGTATGGTGTGAGAGAGAACTCCACGTGATCTGCGTTCCATAAGTTGCCACAATAGCGCTCAAGAAGCCTCTTAAGTGCTTCTCTTTCTTTCCTCTCTTTAAAATGTCTCCGCGTATCCAATCGCTATAGGTTTGAAACGTCGAGGGAAGAATTTTGTGATGACTGGCCATATCATTGAGAGCTGTCAAAAAACCTCCATGGAGAAGATAAGATTGAAAAGCCTCATAAAGGAGGGGAAGATTGTGGCTTGATTCTTTCCCATGAACAAGGTCGACAGACTCTTGAAAAGAGAGAGGATAATAATGGAAGTCAACCTGAGACTGAGTTCCCCGTCGTCCCGGAAATCTCATTCTGGCTTCATTCATTAAAACAAGATCTGATCCTGTTAAGACCAAGACGCACTTTTCAAGAAGACCGCTGTCGGCAAGGAATTTAACGGCTTTATCCCACTCCTTAATATAGGTCACCTCATCAATAATGATGTAATGGACGGCGTCTTTAGGAGCCATAGTCTCTAAAGCTTCTCCTACAGTATGAAGAAGCCGGTGATGATCATCAATAAGCTCTCCTGTTAAAAAAAGAATAGAAGCTGGTGCTATGCCTCTCGTGAGAAGGGAGTTTATCCATTGTTTTAAAAAGGTTGTCTTGCCAATTTGCCGTCCTCCTCCCAGGGAGTAAATGCCAGGCGTTTGAAAAGGGAAGCTCTCCAAGAGAGGCGATTGAAAAACATAAGCTTGGTTTTTGAGTTTTCGCAAATGGGGATCAGTATCCGCATACGCCTGCGGATTGTCTAAATGGGTATTATTAAGGGCAAAAAATGGATCCATGAAGGCAAAATATCAGATTATCCAAAAATGGTCAATGGCTTTTATCCAAAAATGGTCAATCGTTTTTGTCCAAAAATAGATATTTAAATTATGACACAATAGGCCTTCTCTGAAGTCACGTTTTCCGAGTGCCCATTAATATCAAAAATCCAAATCTGTATAATGGGGAGCAGGCGGAAGTCCTGGCACCACATCGTTTAAGATATCCCGAAAACTAGGGCGAGATTTAACACGTGCATACCATAATTTTGCAGCAGGATGCTTTTCCCAAGGAACATCATTCAGGTAATCAATACAGGAAAGATGAGCCGCCGCCGTTATATCTGCCAGGGAAAAGTCATCCCCTCCCAACCACTTTCGCCGATCACACAGCCAGGCAATATATTCTAAATGATCGTGGATATGGGCATTGCCAATGCGAATGATCGCTGAATCTGGCCCTCCCTGCCCCATCTTACGTCGTAATACTTTTTCATACACCAAGTTATGGGTGACTTCTCCATTAAACTTTTCATCAAACCAAGCTACAAGGCGGCGAACTTCTGCTCGCTGAATGGATGTGTCGCCCAGAAGAGAGGGCTCAAAATATACCTCATTCAAATATTCAGAAATGGGATAAGCATTTATAATATGTTTTCCATCATCATCCGTTAAAACGGGGGGGAGCCCTTCAGGGTTTAATCCTAAGAAAGACATAGGAACATCCCACGGTTTTATCACAACAGACTCAAAAGAAAGCTTTTTTTCCGCAAGCAACAGGCGGATTTTTCGAGAAAATGGACAGACCCAGTAATGATAGAGCTTACGCATTCTTATTTATTCCTTGGACTAACTTAGATTGTATGATATCGAAGCTCATCTTCTACCATAGGGTGAACCAATGACTCTAGAGCAAATCTTACTTCTTTCTTTTATTCAAGGACTGACTGAATTCCTTCCTGTCAGCTCTTCTGGTCATTTGGTCCTCATTCCCACCTTATTTGGCTGGTCTGATCAGGGACTCATGATAGATGTAGCCGCCCACGTTGGAACCCTAGGGTCTGTTCTTATTTACTTTCGAAAAGATGTGGTCGCTCTTTTTAAGGCCTCATTCTCTTTATTAAGGGGACAAATCAATGAGCACACGCCTCTTTTGTTCAACCTTACCATTGCGACCATCCCTGTCATTCTTTTAGGGTTCTTTTTCGATAAAATTGTGGGGGATGCCTTCAGAAGCGTTACCATCATTGCCTGGATGGGGATTATTTTTGGTATTATTCTCTACATTGCTGATCGTTATGGCCAGCTTATAGAAACCGTTGCAGACACCAATTTAAAACGGGCTTTTCTGTTTGGACTCGCCCAATGTATGGCGCTTATTAATGGCGCAAGTCGTGCAGGCAGCTGCATTACGATGGGGCGATTTATGAGTTATAAAAGAACAGACGCCGCTCGCTTTGCTTTTTTAATGTCAATCCCAACCATGGCCGCAGCTGGCACCCTTAAGGGATTCCAATTGTTGAAATCCCATGACTTATCCATGCTAAACGATGCGCTCCTTATGGCCGTTTTCTCCTTTATATTTGGTTTCTTTGCCATTGCCTTTATGATGCATTGGCTAAAAAAATCGACCCTGACTCCCTTCGCTATCTACCGTATTCTTTTAGGAGTCGGCCTCCTCTTCAGCGGTATTTAAGAGGAGGGTTTGGAGGCCCCTTTAGGTGCACCTGATGGTGTCCCTCCAGGGGGAGTTTTAGACACAGCTGATGGTGTCCCGCCAGAAGGAGTTGGAGAGCCCCCTTTAGACGCAGCTGATGGTGTTCCTCCTGAAG
>CAZSAH010000001.1:35626-124814 GCA_964605015.1 uncultured Alphaproteobacteria bacterium
GGGGTTGAGAACCTCCCGTAGGACCTGATGATGCTCCTCCCGAAGGGGGTTGAGAACCTCCCGTAGGACCTGATGATGCTCCTCCCGAAGGGGGTTGAGAGCCTCCCGTAGGACCTGATGAGGCGTCCCCAGAAGGGGCTTGAGAACCTCCCGTAGGTGCCCCTGATGAGGCGTCCCCAGAAGGGGCTTGAGAGCCCCCTGTAGGCATAGCTGATGATTTGCCTTCAGAATGATGAGGTCGAGGGCCTAGAGACGGAACTGGAAGGGCCTCAGGAGAGAGTTGAGGGCCTCCCATAAGCGGAGTTGGAATGGGGGCCCCTCCAGGAGAGACTTCATATTTTGTCTGATCCGTTGCTGCTCTCACATTGTATATTGCATCTAAGTTTAAGTTAATCTCTGGCAAGGAAGACCGAACGTGTTCTCTCACAATCTCTTCAACCATAAAGTGTAGGGCTTCATAAAAATCAGAGTGCCACGTAGAAAGAACTGCGGACCCCATAAAAAGAGGCCGAGCAGGCGGCGGGCAATTTGCATAAAATGTTGCTCTTACAAAATAGCGTTCTGGTTTTGTAATATATTTTGTGCAGTAAGTTTGCCCCATATATTTTTTCTTCGTCAGTTCTATTTTTGGAGATTCTTTTGGGAGGACAGCGAAATCAAGCAATACAAGGGTCACATTTTGAAATTTTATAGGAGCTGCACTCATCTCATAACGCAAGTATCTGGCAAGGTTATTAAAATCAATCTCTTTATAGGTTGTCGTTCGCTCTGAGGGGAGAACATGAACCCAATACATTGGGGCCGTATCTCGATGAAAATCCTCTTGCCATGACGCGGGCTTGCCATCAAATGGTAAATCGTCTGTATTCATCTGACACCCTGCCAGAAGCCCCAGGAGGGCCACTCCTATTATTTTTTTCACAGTATCTCCATTTTTTTATTTTTCTTTTTCACTACTGAAAGGCCAAAAGATCTCCCTCATTTGTCAAAAGGTAAAGCGTGTCTTGTGCCATAAACGGAGCAAGAGAGATCGAAACACCAAAATGTTGGGTATCAAGAGTTTCCCCCGTTGTCGGATCAAAAGAAACTAGATCTCCAGCGATATTTGTCAAATACAACTTCCCTCCTGCCACCAAAGGACCTTCCCACATAACTTTAGAGGGATATGCAGGATCTGAGCCTAATTTTTTCACCCAAACAACCTGTCCATGCTTTCGTGTTAAACACACAAGCTCATTATGAGAATTAACCATAAAAATGAAATCCCCTATAACAGCTGGCGTACGTGTTCCTCCAATGTGGCGCTCCCAAAGCCGCTCCCCCCTGCGCAGGTCATAAGCGGCCATCTTATGATTGTGTCCCACGATAATAACAATGTTTTGGCTAATAACGGGAAGCGCCTTAATATGAGACAAGGAAGACAAAGAATCTGGTCGTCGTGTCGTGCTTAACGTCTCTGTCCACAATTGGTGACCATTTTCTGCCTTCAAGGCATAGATTTCCCCTGAGGAATAGGTCACAACAACAACGCCCTTTGAAACAGCTGGACTTGCTGTTCCGAGAAGACCTGCATGTTCTGTAATTCCTGCATGGTTCCACAAAGGGGTCCCGCGCTCAGCATCCAACACCTCCAATTGGTTGCTGATTGTCAGTACATAAAGCCGTCCTTCCTCAAGAGTGGGCGCTGCACGCACAGGGCTTGGTGTTGAATAACGCCACAAAGGGCTGCCCGTTTTTGCATCAAGGGCAATGACTTCCGCATGGGGAGACGTCACAAACAGTTTGTCGGCTCCATAGGCAAGACCCCCTCCAATAATAGACGTTTGCTGCCCTTCTGGCGAGATACTCGTTTGCCAAAGAATCTCTCCCGAGAGCGCATTGAGGGCCGTTACAGTCCCATAGGTATCAAGGGCGTACACAACCCCATTTGCGACAACAGGAGAAGACAGAAAACGACCTTCCCCGCTTCCCTCCCCAATGGAGGCTACCCACAGAGGCGCAAAGGGTTCCTTTAAAGAAAAATTGGGCATGACATGATCGGCCCCGCCCCCGGCTTGTGGCCATTCTCGGCCCAATTCAGAAAGGGGAAGGCTGAGAGAGGTCTCTTTTGCCTCCTCATCGACCTTAATGGAGGATTCATAATTCACAACAGGAATGCGTGTCCCTGTAATTGGTATTTTCTCCGCATCACAGGCTCCAAGAGCAAGGGCAGCGAGAAGGAGGGCAATACGTTTTTTCATGGCGTGTTACCCTTGTCCGTCTCGCCTTCTAAGGACTCTAAAAGGAAGGGAGGAATATCAATCTGCGACAGCATCATTCCTACCCGTACTTGCTCATGAGACGTGAGATACGGTTCTTTCAAGATCCGAATATAATGTTCCGCAGCTTTTGTCTGCTCTCCTTTTTTGAGCTCACCCAGCGCTAAAAGCTCAAGCGCAAGAGGTGCCCACGCATTGTTGGGGGCTGAGAGAGCATCAAGAGGCGCCAAGGACGCTGCATCAAAAGAACGCCCTGCCATTAAGATTTTGGGTAAATTACTTAGCCCCGGGTTCCTGAGGTTTTCTTGGGAAATTTTTGCATAAAGGGCGCTTGGATCGGCAAGAAGACTGGCTTCATAAAGCTGAGCTAGCTTCCCGTATCCCCCACCCTGTTGAGCCAGCTCTTGAAAGGCGAGCAGCGCTTCTTCTTTTTTCCCGTGTTTCAGCAAAGTCACACTTTTGGAAAAAGAAGTATGCCCTTTAATCTGGCCTTGGTGTTTTACATACTTCCAAACCGTATATCCCACCGTCCCAAGGACAATAGCAAGGGCCAACCCAATGACAATGTTTCCATATTTGTGCCACAATGAAAAAAGACGCTCTTCGCGAAGATCTTCTTCTAGCTCTGTAAAAAAATCAGACATGATTTTGCTCCACTTTATGCTTTTTACCATACGGGAAGACGTCACTTTGGTAAAGAGGGATTGAAGAGACCATGATTGAGACCCCTTTTTATCATCCGGAAATTATTTTTTACTGTAATTTACAAAAATAAATTATAAATATAGTATAAATTATTAACCTTATTCATTGTATACTTTTTATTATCTAATAAATAAGGAGTATACCCATGACAAAAGCCTCACCTGTGCCCGGCAAAACACTGCTTTCGCCCACCAACCACACATTAATGATGATTGACTTTCAGTCGCAAATGGCCTTTGCAACACAATCTATTGATGTTGTAAATTTGCGTAACAACGCAGGCCTTGCCGCATCAGCCGCAAAAGAATTTAACGTTCCCACAATTCTCACCACTATTGCGGAAAAAACATTTTCAGGACCTATTTTTAATGAAATCAAGGATGTTTTTCCAAAAGATGACGTCGTTGATCGAAGCATTATAAACTGTTGGGAAGATAGCCGAATTACGGACAAAGTAAATGCTTTTGGTAAAAACAAAATCGTTATGAGTGGTCTTTGGACAAGCGTATGCGTTGCAGATCCAGCTCTTTCTGCTGCAGATCAAGGCTTTGATGTCTATTTCATTGCCGATGCGTGCGGGGATGTCTCTGACGAAGCCCACGAACGTGCTTGTGAGCGGATGATCATGGCAGGGTGCCACCCCATGACAAGCTTGCAGTACCTTCTAGAGCTTCAAAGAGATTGGGCGCGGCATGAAACCTATGATGAAACTGTCGCCAACTCCATTAAATTTTCTGGCGCTTATGGACTTGGCCTTCTCTACGCGAAAGCTGTTTTCAATGATCACAAGGAGTCTAGGTGAATTGAAGGCTTTAAACCGCAGCCACTGCCTTTAGCCATTCGTCTTCGGTGAGAATTTTAATGCCAAGGGTTTTGGCGGCTTTGGCTTTGGACCCAGGGTCTTCTCCCACGATCACATAATCTGTCTTGGCTGAGACAGAGCTTGCGACCTTGGCCCCTAACGCTTCGGCCCGTACCTTTGCTTCCCCACGGCTCATCTGGGCGAGGGTGCCCGTAAACACAAGGGTTTTGTTCGCAAAAGGACTTGAACTTATGGCAAGCGGCTTTTCATCCACAACCGTCACTTCTTTTACAAGATCCGCCAGAACCTGGCGATTGTGAGGCTCATCAAAAAAAGCAATCAGATCTCCTGAAACGCTTGGCCCCACCCCATCAATAGATAGAAAATCCGTATACGCCTCGCTCTCAGGATTTTTTGCCGCTATCATGGCCTCACTCCACGTCTTATAAGAGATGTAATGGCGCGCTAAAAGCTTTGCTGTGGCTTGCCCAACTTGAGGAATACCAAGGGCATAAATAAAGCGATGAAGCGGGATTTTTCGCCGGGCCTCAATAGAGTGAAACAGGTTCTTTGCAGAGAGATCCCCCCACCCCTCTCGCTTGCGCAAGGGGGTTAGGCTGTGGCGGTCTCGCTCTTCTAAGGTAAAAATGTCAGCAGGAGACTGGATGAGCCCTTGATGATAAAAGGCCTCCACATGCTTTGATCCAAACCCCTCCATATCAAATGCATCGCGGGAAACAAAGTGACGCAACCGCAGAGCGGCTTGGGCGCTGCAAACAAGCCCTCCTATGCATTTGCGTGCAACCTCTCCGGGTAAGCGTACGGCATGAGACCCACACACAGGGCACACGTTCGGAAACACAAAGGGGTGGGAATCGGGGGAACGTTTTTCTTCTACGACACGCACAACTTGTGGAATCACATCCCCTGCGCGCTGAATAACAACCGTATCCCCCACACGCACATCCTTGCGCACAAGTTCATCCTCATTATGAAGACTGGCTCGGACAACCACAACACCACCCACAGTAACCGGTTGGAGACTTGCAACAGGGGTCAGAACGCCCGTCCTCCCAACCTGAATCACAATGTCATTGAGGCGTGTTTGCGCTTGTTGCGCGGGGAATTTATAAGCCAAGGCCCAGCGCGGCGCCCGGGTTGACGACCCCATGCGGTTTTGCCAATCGAGGCGATTCACCTTATAAACAATGCCATCAATATCATAGGGAAGGATAGACCGCTTGCTTTCCAGGTCTTGGTAGTAGGCAAGCCCCTCATCGACAGTCTTGCAAAGCTTAGCAAGAGGATTAACCACAAACCCTGCGTGCTGAAGATTTTCTAAAAATTCCCAATGGGTGTCCACCTTAAAAGGCGCATATTCGTCACAGGAATAGGCAAAAAATTTGAGGGGGCGCCTTGCTGTTACTTGAGGGTCCAGCTGACGAACAGAGCCCGCAGCCGCATTGCGGGGGTTGGCAAAAACAGGCTCACCGTGGGACTCACGCTCTTGGTTCATCGCCACAAAATCCTCATGGCGCATGTAAACTTCTCCGCGAATTTCTGTCACATTTGGAAAGTCTTTATCCTTAATCAGCGCAGGAATATCTTGAAGAGTTTTCAAGTTTTCTGTGATGTCCTCGCCTTCCCTCCCATCCCCTCGTGTCGCCCCTCGGACAAATCGACCTGTCTGGTATTCAAGGGTTGCGGAAAGACCATCAATTTTAGGCTCCGCCACAAGATCAATGGGCGTTTCTGGAGCAAGATTTAAAAACCGCCGAATGCGCTCTATAAAGTCATAAACATCCTGAGCCTCAAATCCATTATCAAGGGACAGCATCTCTTTGCGATGCAGAACTTTTTTGAAGGGACCCAGAAGCGGGGCGCCGACCCTTAAGCTGGGGCTATCTTGACGGATCAGATGGGGAAAAGCCGTTTCAATGGCCTCATTACGCGCGCGCAACGCATCATATTCCGCATCACTTATTTCGGGGTGATCTTCCAGATAATAAAGCCGATCATGCTGCGCAATGCGCTCCGCAAGATGGGCCAGTTCTTCCTTCGCCTCTTCTTCCGTGAGCGTTTCTATAGGTTTGTCCACTCTTTTTTGACTCCCTCTAAACTTGTTAGGAAAGTATGTTAACGTTAATTCAGTGTAAAAAGAATCGAGAATTAGGTAAGTGTTTGAATTTACACTATTGCCATCCCCAGATAAGCGGTGATCCAGGTAGTTCTTTTAAAAAAGAGGGAGTGTTAACTAAAAGAGAGACACGAATTTAGGGTGGATATTTTCAAAGACTAGGTGCCGTAATCCTTACAACTTATCGCTTCCCCGCCTCTCTTCCTCCTGTTATTTCGTTTTGGAAGCAGTATATTGCGTCTCTCTTTTGGTTAACAATCACCGTTTTTTGAAAACGTTAATCAAAAGAGAGACACGAATTTAAGGCGGATATTTTCAAAGACTTGATGCCGTAATCCTTACAACTTATCGCTTCCCTGCCTCTCTTCCTCCTGTTATTTCGTTTTGGAAGCAGTATATTGCGTCTCTCTTTTGGTTAACAATCACCGTTTTTTGAAAACGTTAATCAAAAGAGAGACACGAATTTAAGGCGGATATTTTCAAAGACTTGATGCCGTAATCCTTACAACTTATCGCTTCCCTGCCTCTCTTCCTCCTGTTATTTCGTTTTGGAAGCAGTATATAGCGTCTCTCTTTTGATTAACGTTCCCAAAAAAGAAAGTGTTATATCTTCTTAAGTACTTTTTTGAGAGCGCTGTTTTTAAAAGGTTTTATCTGGATCCCCGCCTGCGCGGGGATGACAAAATGAGGGATGGGATGACAACCGCGAATACAATCTAACATTTCCTCTTTTCTGTGGTAAACTCTTCCATGAAAGGAGTAGACGATGTGGCCTGATGTCATTGAATTGCGGGATTTTTATGCAACCCCCCTTGGGCAGGTGGCGCGCCGAATGATTCGCCGCAGGATCCGTGAGTTTTGGCCGAATATGAAAGGGCAAAACATGATGGCCCTTGGCTATCCTACGCCCTATTTACGGTATTATCGAGAAGAAGCAAGCCGGCTTGTCGCCCTCATGCCTGCTGAACAAGGCGCCCTTTCCTGGTCTAAAACACCCCCAAATATTGTCGTTCTCACCGAAGAAATCCAGCTTCCCCTTGCGGATAAGTCCGTTGATTTTGCTCTTATTGTCCATGCCCTTGAATTTACGTCCCATCCGCGTGAAATGATTCGAGAAGCGTGGCGTGTTCTCAGCGACGGGGGGCGATTGCTCATCATTGTTCCCAATCGATCCGGCTTATGGGCACGGGGAGAGACAACGCCTTTTGCTAAAGGCCACACCTATAGCTTGTCTCAGCTGACACAATTTTTGAAAGAAAACATGTTCACGCCCCTCTCCGTTGAAAACGCGCTGTATGTTCCCCCCACCCAATCGCGGGTCTTACTCAGTACAGCCACAGCTTGGGAGAAATTGGGGCACCAGTGGTTCCGCCATCTTTCAGGTGTCATTCTTCTTGAAGCCTCAAAACAAGTTTATGCAGGCAATTTGGTCAAGGAAGTTGCCTGGCAAAAAAAACTACAGCTTGCTAAAAAACTTGTTCTACCAATGAAGAATTAAGCTTAACCTCAGTTTGACGCAAGGAGGGTTTTTGTGCACTATGTTTGTCATCCTCGAGTTAGAAGCTCTTGATTTTTCGAAGAAAAATCATTAGAGCTTCTTCATCGAGGATCTTTTATGAGCACGTTGTACTTCCCAATGAGATCCTCGATCCAAGAAATGCTAAATGTTTTCCTAACGGAAAACAAAGCATTCCTAGGTCGAGGATGACAAAAAAATACAATTCTTACGTCGAACTGAGGTTAATTTTACAGTGACTTTGGAAATATAATGCTGCTACTTATAGATACAGAACTCTGATTTTATATTTACAGTGTATGATATATTTTCTGCAGAGTCAAGTTTTCCGATTGGCCATCCAGCTAAATGCTGTCACCCTCCCATTAAGCGTTTGGCAGCAGCGCGCGCCTCATCTGTGATGTCTTGACCTGCTAGCATACGTGCGACTTCTTCTAGACGGTCTTCCTGAAGGAGGGCGCGCACATGGGTCGTGGTTCCAGACGGCGTAATGGCTTTCAAGACAACCATATGTTGGGCGCCTTGAGACGCAATTTGGGGAGAATGGGTGATGGTCAGGATTTGACGGGCATGAGAAAGCTTTTTGAGCCTCTCTCCCATGGCGGACGCCACGGCTCCCCCTGTTCCACTTTCGATTTCATCAAAAATAAGGGTGGGCACGTCTTCCGCTGCCGCAAGGACCACTTTCAACGCCAACATAAAGCGCGATAGCTCTCCCCCTGAGGCAATGGCAGACAGGGGGCCCATGGGAGAGCCAGGGTTTGTTTGAATGTAAAATTCAACACGATCCAGACCCTGCGCGCTCCCCGTCTCTTCTGAAAGCGTTTCAAAATGAATATGAAAGCGAACGTGGGGGAGCTTTAGCGGCGCAAATTCTTCAGCCATAGCGGCTTCCAGATCTTTTGCAACGTCGCGTCGCTTCGCCGACAGCTCTCTCGCTTTTTCGCCATAAATCTGTTGAGCCTTTTTAAGGGCGACCTCAAGGGTATGCAGATGGTCTTCCCCATGATCGAGGGTGGCCAGCTCTTTTTTAAACTCATCCAAACAACCCAGCACATCCTCGGTCTGATATTTTCGAGACAAGGCCCTTAAAGCATGCAAGCGGTTTTCCAGGGTTTCAAGACTCGAGGGGGTCCCTTCCACGTCTCCTTTTAAGGTTTTGATGCCCTCTAGGATTTCTTGAACCTCCACAATGGCCCTGTTTGAGGCTTCCACAAGAGGGCTTATCTTTTCAGGAAGCAAGTCATGGAGGCGGCTGAATGTTTTATGGGAAAGGGCCAGTCCAGACATCAGGGGAGACAGGGCCTGGTCTACCACAAGAAGAGCTTCTGCCAATTTTGCCCTATGAGCAATGAGGCCTCTTTCTCTTTCCAGGTCTTTTTCTTCCCCGGGGCGGGGCGCACTTTTTTCAATTTCCTCTACAGCAAAGCGCAGGAAAGTTTGGCGTTCAAAGGATTTCGCGAGCGCTTCTTGGAAGCTAGCCAGGTCCTGGCGCGCGGCTTTGTAAGCAGCAAAGGCCTCCTCAACGGGCTTTTTGTTGATTTTGCCAAAGGCATCTAGGGAGGACAAATGGGATTTTTCTTCAAGCAGTTTGTCAAATTGACCATGAATTTCCACAAGCTGTTGCCCGAAGCGGCGCATCAAAGCTTGGCTGATCAGCTGATCATTCAGGAAACACTTACTTTTGCCGTCGCTTTCAAGAACGCGCCTGAAAATAAGATCACACCCCTCGTAAGGAATTCCTTGCTCTTGCATGTCTTTCCAGAGGGTGTGGGAGGCGGGAAGAGAAAAGAGAGCCGTGACTTGTGCGTGCGTTGCTCCTTGGCGTAGAAGGCGCGCCTCTGCCCGCTCTCCCAGGGCAAGCCCTAAGGCATCCAGAAGAATGGATTTCCCCGCCCCTGTTTCTCCTGTTAAGACACAAAGCCCCGCCTTAAATTCAAGGTGAAGCTCCTCAATCAGAACAATATTGCGGATGGAAAGGGTTTCGAGCATAAATCCTGACCTTGCTTAAAAGAACGAAAGGGGTCTAGCGCACCAAGCGTGATACCCACGACCCATCATCCATCTTGATCCATTCGGGACGCAAATCTTCGCCTCTCAGCAGAAGATAGGAATCAGCATACCACTCATTGCCTGGGAAGTTATGGCCCAGAACAGCTGCCACCGTTTGCGCTTCTTTTGTAAGCCCAACCGCCAAGTAACACTCCACAAGACGATGAAGGGCTTCGGAAACATGGGTTGTTTTTTGATAGGCATCAACGACTGTTTGAAAGCGATTAATGGCGGCAATATAGAGTTCGCGCCGCATGTAATAGCGCCCGACTTGCATTTCCTTGCCGGCTAAATGGTCATTGACCAAATCCATTTTCAGCTGAGCGTCCCGGCCATATTTTGTCTCAGGAAACTTCTTGACCACAACAGAAAGGGCTTTCAGCGCTTCATGGGTGCTGCGTTGATCCCGCGTGACCGACATGATGCGATCATAATAACAAAGAGCTCTTAGATAATAGGCATAGGCAATGTGTTTGTATCCAGGGTGGAGTTGAATAAAGGCATCCAATGTTGCAATAGCTTTGTCATACTCCCCTTTGAGGTAGTTCGTATACGCCGCCATCAACTGTCCTTGGGTCGCCCATTCTGAATAGGGGTGCTGGCGTTCTACCTCATCAAAGGATTCGGCGGCTTCCTTGTATTCCCCTTTCAAAAGATCATTGTAGCCCTGCATGTAAAGATCGTTTGCGGGCCTTTCAACATATGGCTTCTCTGTCTCACTGCAGGCAGCCATACAAACAAGAGCCACGACGCTCGTGATTTTTACCAAATGCTTTGTCATACTATCGTCCTTTTCCATCTCCTTCTTTGCTTATAAAGTGTTTGCGTCACCACAGCAATGGGGAGTGGAGGGGGGGCAATAAAAACCATCCTCTGACTTTTGTCATCCTCTGGCTAGAAGAGCTTGATTTGCGAAGCAAATCCTAGGTCTTCTTGACCAGAGGATCTTATGCGTTGCAAGCAAGATCCCCGGTGAAGAAATCCTAATGTTTTCTAACGAAAACAAAGGATTTCTAGCCCGGGGATGACAAAAAATGGGATGACCAAGGGTGAAATGCTTATTAATCCTTGCCGCGGTCGCAACGACGCTGAGGCATTGTAATCCCTATCCAATCGTTCTCTGAAACCCTTACAATGCAGAGGCTATTTCGATTTCTGCGACTTTGGTGCCTCTTTGATAAGGGATTGTTGTGGCTTACGCATCCATTTACATTCAACAGTGTCTCTAGGAGTAAGGGGAGTATGTGCATTAGGAGGCCCATCTGGAGGGTACGGTGTTATCCAGGCAGGCTTGTCAATTTGGTCTCCCTGATAAGGGAAACTCTTATAGCCTGCACACTGGCAAACTCGTCCCTTGCCCGGTTCCGGATCAAAGCCTGTTGAGGCGCTACAAAACGTGTACCCACACATCTTTATGATGTCATCGAAGTTTCTGGCGGTTTGGGGGGGCGGGGGTAGTGGGTGTTTATCAAGATTCTGATTGTCGCAGGCGTTATACCCATTGTCAGTACCACAGTCCGTCCACGTAGTACACGCCTCAGACCAGTTCGAGGTGCCAAGCCAACTCATGCTGGCATAGCCCACAGTCAGCGCTCCTAAAAAGAATAATTTGGAGATATTTTGAATCATGATCACGTTCCTTTTTCGTTCATTCTTATCTTTATCCAAGTGAAACAAATGGATTTTTAATCCTTTGTGCAGGCTCACTTTTTACACGATACAGGATTTGTCTTAAAATTTCGTTAAGGGGGAAGAGGGGTTAACGCAAGGTTACCTAACCTCTAAACTCCAGGCTGTAGGGTCGGCGAAAAGGGCCTGAAGAAGGGTGTGGTGGAGGGCATGGCCTGTGCGGGTGCCGTGGAATTTACCAAGGATAAGGCCGCCGGCGAGATGAAGATCGCCCAGGGCATCCAAAACCTTGTGGCGCACGCATTCATCGTCATAACGCAGGCCATCTTCATTGAGGACGTTTGTTCCTTCATACACAAGGGTGTTCTCAAGGGAGGCCCCTTTTGCAAGTCCCATGGCCCATACTTTTTCAGCATCTTCTAAAAGGCCAAAGGTACGCGCAGAGGCTATCTCTTTGGCAAAATCATCTCTTAAGGGGCGAAAGACTTGATGTTGACGCTCAAGCGCTGTGCGCCCAGCAAAGTCAAAATCGACCTCAATTTCATAAAACGGCGCAGGCGACAGAGACGCCGTCCGGTCCCCTTCCTCAACGGTGACGGTTTTGAGCACCCGAATAACCCGACGGGGGGCAGTTTGGTCGTGCACGCCCGCCTCTTCAAGGAGGGTAAAGAAGGGCGCTGCGCTGCCATCCATAATGGGAAGCTCAGGGCCATTGATGTCGACACGGACGTTATCAATGCCGTGGGCGGCTAAAGCAGCCATCAGGTGTTCCACAGTTGAAACGGTAACGCCTTGCGCATTTCCAATAGTAGTGCAAAAGCGGGTATCCACAACAGTACGCCATGAGGCTTTAATTTCAGCGCCGCCTAAATCTGTGCGCACAAAGGTCACACCACTCCCTACCGGGGCCGGATGAAGGGTAAGGGTAGCGGGCGCCCCAGAATGCACGCCAATGCCGTGGCATGACACAGGTGTTGAGAGTGTCTTTTGGTGATAGAGAACCTGTTGTTTGAGGACAGGCGCTGACGGGCGCAAGGGAGAGTGAATTCTTTGAACGGCGGTAGAATGAAGGCCAGCCACGGATTTATCCTTTTAAGTTTACGTTTCTACTCTCAAGGATAAAACAACTTGGCAAAAGGAGCAAATCACTGATTATGACGGATTGTTACAGAGGGGGAGAAAAGACAACCCTATCCCCCACCATGGCCGCAAACAACAGGAATAAATACAAAATGGAAAAAAAGAACAGGCGGCGGCCTTCTTGTGGATCAGAAGAGGACCGCAGCTTTATTCCTAAGGTTATAAAAAGAATCCCCAACACCACGGCCACGCCCCCATAAATCACCCCCAAACTTCCTAGGAAAACAGGGCAAAGGGTTAAAGGAACCAAGGCCATAATGTAAAACAGAATATGATTCTTTGTGCTTTGAATCCCAGCCACCACGGGCAGCATGGGGATGTTGGCTTTCCTGTAGTCTTCGCTTTGATATAAGGCCAACGCCCAAAAATGAGGGGGCGTCCACAGGAAAATAATCCCCCATAAAATCCACGGCAAAAGAGCCGTTTCATTCATAACAGCGGCCCATCCGATAAGGGGCGGCATGGCTCCCGCAGCTCCCCCAATCACAATGTTTTGAGGCGTTCTTCGCTTTAACCCCATGGTGTAGACAAGCACATAAAACAGAATCGCAAGGGCCAGATAAAACGCAGCCAGGGTGTTGATCAGGCTGGCCATCACCAGGACAGAGCCTATGGCAAGGATCAGAGCAAAGCGCAAGGCATCCTGCGGCTGAATCTTTCCCTGCGGCAACGGGCGCGTCTTTGTGCGCTCCATCAGCCCATCCAGGTCCTGCTCATACCACATATTCAGAGCCCCCGCAGCCCCGCTTCCCACGGCAATGCACAAGATGGCCACTAGCGCCTTAAGAGGAGAGATATACTCAGGCGCCAGCCACAACCCCACAATCCCTGTAAATACCACAAGGGACATGACGCGCGGTTTGAGGAGAGTAAAATAGTCTGCAAGAGGGAATTTAGTGGAGATCTTTTTTTCCAAGACCTAATTCCTTTAAGGCTTCCTCTAAAGAGAGCGGAACATCAATTCCTTTATCAATGCGTTCTGAGCGAGCCAAAGCAATTAAGTAATCCTCTTGGTCTTCTAAAAATTCCTCTAAAGCTTGGATAGTAAAGTCGTCTTTTGGAACGTGAGCCTTTTCAGCAAAAACTGCAAGACGTTTATCAAGGTCGGCGGGAATGATGAGGGTGGCCATAGCTTTTCTCCTTAAGAATAACTCTATCACACGGAGGGATTAAAGTAAAGAAAAACAAGCTAAAAGTGAGCTTTTAAGTTCACTTGGGCTCATCAAACCGGGCTTTTAATTTTATATAATTTTTTTCAAGCACAGACCAATAAATATTCATGATTCTTTCAAACACTATTTTAGCTTTTTCTTTGTGATATAAATGAGACGTTATATTTCGATCATCTAGCATTTGAAGCCAAACTTTCTCATCATCAATAAGATTAAACTGATACGCTTTTGCAATGGCATCCCGTGGTGTTGTCGTTTCAACCTTTTCAAAGGCCAGAACTTTTTTCAAAGCTTTCCAATAAAGTTCGATACAGAGTTTAAAATAATGAGTCGCTGCTGCTTGAAGGTACTCGGTTGTTTCAACCTTTGGAAGGCGAAGAACGTCTTCAAGTCTTTGGAGAGTTGATGCAAGAGACGTGAAAGAGTCTCTCCAGAATTCTTTTTCCATATAATCTGATCCTTTTTTGTACTCACTCCACCCGTGGTTGCGTATTAAAGGTATGGAAAGGCGGAGGAGACGGCAGCGTCCATTCCAAAGTGGTGGCTCCTGCTCCCCAGGGATTGGCGGGGGCTGCCTTTCCGGCCTTAAACGCGTAACAAACAATATAAATAAAGAAGAGCCCTGCGGCAAAGGTCAGGACCGATCCAACGGACGCTATGAAATTCCACCCTGCAAACGCATCCGGGTAATCAGGAATGCGGCGCGGCATGCCCGCAAGACCTAAGAAATGCATGGGGAAAAAGATGATATTCACCCCAATAAACATCATCCAAAACTGCACCTTTCCCATCCAGTCAGAGATCATCTTGCCGGACATTTTGGGGAACCAGTAATAAAAGCCTGCAAAGATCCCAAAAAGGGCGCCCATAGAGAGCACATAATGGAAATGCGCCACCACGAAATAGGTGTCATGGAGGGCGATATCCACACCTCCATTAGCCAACGTTACCCCTGTGACGCCGCCAATCACAAACAGAATAATAAACCCAATGGCATAGAGCATGGGTGTTTCAAAGGTGAGCGATCCCCCCCACATGGTCGCAATCCAACTAAAGATTTTGATGCCTGTGGGCACAGCAATGATAAGGGAGGCGGCTGAAAAATAGGCCGCAGCATTCACATCCAGACCCACGGCAAACATATGGTGCGCCCACACAACAAACCCAATAAATCCAATGGATACCATGGCATACACCATTCCCAAATATCCAAAGACGGGTTTCCGCGCAAAGGTAGAGACAACCTGACTTATGACCCCAAAGGCAGGAAGAATCATGATGTATACCTCGGGATGACCAAAAAACCAAAAGAGATGTTGAAAGAGCAACGGATCGCCTCCGCCTGCGGGCTCAAAAAAGCTTGTGCCAAAACCGCGGTCTGTGAGGAGCATGGTAATCGCCCCCGCCAAAACTGGCACAGCCAGCAGCAGCAAAAACGCTGTAATCAGCATGCCCCATACAAAAAGAGGCATCTTGTGAAGTGTCATGCCAGGGGCGCGCATATTAAAGATGGTGGTGATAAAGTTAATGGCCCCCAAAATGGAGGAAGCCCCCGCCAAATGCAAACTCAGCAACATAAAGTCAACGGCGGGATCAGGATGGCCCATACTGCTTAAGGGAGGATAAAAGGTCCACCCTGTGCCCGCCCCTGACCCCACCAGAATAGACAGGGTTAAGAGGATCAGGGAGGGAGGAAGCAGCCAAAAGCTAATGTTGTTGAGCCGGGGAAAGGCCATGTCTGGCGCTCCAATCATCAGGGGAACAAACCAATTCCCAAAGCCCCCGATTAAAACAGGCATCACAAAGAAGAAAATCATCAACAAGCCATGGGCTGTGAGGACCACATTGTAAATCTGGAACTCATGGCCTGACAAAAGGGTCCCATGAGGATAGGCTAACTGTAATCGAATCAAAAGGGAGAGGGTTGACCCAAACAAGGCCCCAAACGCCCCAAAGAAAATATACATCGTCCCGATGTCTTTGTGGTTAGTGGACAAAACCCATCGACGCCATCCCGTGGGGTGGACGTCATCAAAGGCATCAGCTGTGATTGCGTAGGACATTAGCTACTCAAGCGATGTGGCGTCAGGAAAGAAGGTCTCATCCAAGCACTGCTCAAAAGTAAAAGGACACTTTGGGGGAAATTTTTTCCTCTCTATTCCTGTTTCTGTTTCAGTCAGCTTCAGAGCATCTGCGTAGGCTTCTTCAACTTCTTGATTGATCTCATGTTTCAAGCTAGGGTTTTTCCTTATTAATCGTGCAAGTCTTACCCGTTGCTCAATCAGCGTACGCTTCCAACTGTTCCCGCGCAACTGGGGTTGGTAGCTCCATTTGAGGAGATGGCACAAAAGCACAGCCAATCGATTGCCGAGCTCTCCCTGAATGCTTCCCCCCATTTCCTCCAGCTCCTCTGTAATATGATCCATGTCCACTTCTGAAAACCTTTCTTGGCGCAAAAGAGCGACATTATGCATGATCCACCCATAAAAGTCCGTTGAGTGTTCTTTGTAAAGCTTTGTGTTCATGAAGACGCCTCCTCTTTTAACCTTCTTTTAGTATACATAATTTTTGAAAAAAGTCAATTTTTTAAAGGCGTTGCGGGGGCCATTCCCGTCTTTTTTGACGCCACCCATTGCTCAAATTCAGCCTTCGGGACGGCCTCCACGACAATTGGCATAAAGCCATGTTTAACCCCACAAAGCTCGGAGCACTGGCCATAATAGACACCCGATTGTTTCACGTGAAACCATGTTTCATTCAGACGCCCCGGAACGCTATCTTTTTTCACCCCAAAGGCCGGCACGGCCCAGCTATGCACCACATCTGATGCGGTTGTGATAAGGCGAATAGTCGTGTGAATGGGCACAATGACTCGATTATCCACCTCCATCAGGCGCAGTTGCCCAGGCTTTAATTGATTGTCTGGGATCATATTGCTGTCGAACCGAATGTCATGATCAGGATACTCATAGGTCCAATACCATTGGTTTCCAATGGCCTTGATGGTGAGATCCGCTTTGGGGGTGACATCCATCATGTAGAGAAGCTTGAAGGAGGGAAAGGCAATGACGCCCAGAATGAGGACTGGAATAAGCGTCCAGACAACCTCGATCAACGTGTTATGGGCCGTTTTTGAGGGGACCTTATGTCGAGACGCCCGAAATCGCCAGCTCACAAAAATGAGCAGACCCGCCACAACAAGCACAATCCCCCCCTCAATAAACAAAAGAAGGGTATGAAAATCATACAGATGTTCCATCACCGGCGTGGCGGGATGTTGAAAATACATCTGCCACGGCTGGGGGAAACTTGCTCCCGCCCCCGTGGGCAAAAAGAAGCTGAGAAGAAACAAAAAGGCGCGCATGCAGATCCTTATATTTTTCTGCATCATAAGCACAGACCGCATCTTTCTCAAGAGGTGTTCCCGGTGTTTATGTTCTTTTAAGCACATAAACGCCGGGAGCATTTCTCAAAACCTTGTATCCTTTTTTGGGGGATCCCATGGGAGGTGGCAGCCTTTTTTCAAGAGAATGCTCAACAAGCCATTTTTCCCAAGCGGGCCACCATGACCCTTTGTGATGGGGAGTTTTCATTTGCCACTCATCTGGGGAGGGTTGTTTGCTAGACTTTTTATGTGTTGAAATTTGAAAACTTCGACGGGGATGCCCGGGCTCACTGACAATGCCCGCATTGTGCCCGCCACTGGTGAGAACAAATGTTATGTCCGTATCTAAAAACAAATGAACTTTAAAAACAGACTTCCAGGGAGAGATGTGATCTTTTTGAGTTCCCACAGCAAAAACAGGAACTTTTATATCGTTAAGGGCAATGGGTTTGCCATCGACCATAAATTTGCCATCACTCAGAAGGTTATTGAGAAACAAGTCACGAAGATATTCAGAATGCATTTTATAGGGCATGCGCGTTGCATCCGCATCCCATGCCATTAAATCCGTAAATCGAAGTTTCTTTCCTAAAAGGTATCTCTCAATCATCTGAGACCAAATAAGATCATACGAGTGCAGCATGTCAAAGGTACCCGCCATACGTTCAGAATCCAGATAACCCTTGTCCCACATAATATCTTCCAGAAAGGCTATCTGGCTTTCATCAATAAAAAGAAGGAGTTCTCCCGCATCTTCAAAATCAACTTGAGTCGCAAGGAATGTCAGGGTTTTGAATCGATTGTCTTTCTCACTAGCCATTGCAGCACTTGCCATTGAGAGAAGTGTCCCCCCTAGGCAATATCCTACGGCATGGACTTTTTGCTTTGGAAGAATAACGGAAATAGCGTCTAGAGCCTCCATAATACCCAAATTCAAATAGTCTTCAAAACCAAGATCTCTGTCAGAAGAATCTGGATTCTTCCATGAAATCATAAAAACTGTGTGATTATGGTTAAGGAGATATTTAACTAAGGAGTTACGGGATGATAGGTCCAAAATATAATATTTCATAATCCAGGCAGGAACAATGAGGATGGGTTCGCTATAGACCTCTTCTGTCAACGGAGAATATTGAATGAGTTCAATAAGGCGGTTTTGATAAATGACCTTTCCTTTTGTGGTCGCTAAGTTTTCTCCAACCTTAAAGTCTTCCATCCCCAGGGGAGGTTCCTTTTTTAAGAAGCGGGTCATATCTTCTGCAAAATTCTTAGCCCCCCTTGCAAAGTTTTCTCCATTGAGGCGAATCGTTGTTTCCACAACTTGCGGATTTGTAAACGGAAAATTAAGAGGAGACCAAATATCAAGATATTGACGTGTTAAAAAAGGGAGAACAGCAGAATGATGCTGAGAAACGCCGCGAACAGAACTGGTCGCTTCCTTCCACCATTGTTGTGATAATAAAAAAGTCTGTTGATAAATGTTATAAGGCCAACTTTCCCACCCTTCATTCCCAAATCGTCTGTCAGAGAGAGCTGGCTCAATACAACACTCTGTTTTTATTCCGCTTGTCGCCCATAAGGCGTAATCAAATAAAGCGGCACTTTTTCCTAAAGCGCTCTCGATCAGCTCAAGTTGTTTGCCGGGGGAGAGCGAAAGATGTGTTATCCAGTCAAAATAGCACCCCCCGAGGGAGGCAGGGGACAAGGCCCAAAATTTTCCAAGTCTTGAATGAAATTCCCTATCAAAAGCTGTTGTAAATTGGTGACTTAAGGGGGGCAAAAAAGAGTCCTTCTCTTGTCCGTAGGTCGACGATGGACTCGCCCCAAAGTTGGGTGAGTCGTCTGCATCTTTGTCTTTTAAAGGCATTGTGCGGTCCTCCTCTGAAGCTCGATCTTTTGTCCGAGTTTTCCTCATCATCTAATAATTTTCTTAACATTTTGATAAGGAGTTGAAACTTTTTAGATACACATTTTTGGAAGACAACAAATTCGTCATTGCGAGGGAGCGTAGCGACCGCGGCAATCCAGTTAAACAACGCATCTCCGAAGGGCATGCAGCCTTTATTTTATTTTTTTGGTATCCTCTTACATTTGTCATCCTCGGTCTAGAAAAGGCTTGTTTTTCGAAGAAAAACAATGACTTTTCTTGAACCGAGGATCTTGTGCGTAACGAATAAGATCCCCGATCAAGAAGTTCTAAGATTTGCGTTGCAAATCAAGAACTTCTAAGTCGGGGATGACAAGGAATGGAATGACAAAGAGTGGAAAGTTCTGCCGCGGAAGCTCACGCTCCCTCGCAATAACGCTAACGCATTGTAGATGAATGCAAAAAAGAATCCTTGTCCAAAACTCAGTTTTTTTAACCATTTCTTAAGACTCATCCATGAAAATGGACCCCATCATTAAGGTCAGTTTTTTGAAAGAGAACAATGCCAAGCATAAACGTACAAGAAGATCTCACCCAGTCTTGGTGGACGGCTCTTCATGCCTTTCAAACCCAAAGCCAACGTATGACCACCTCATATTTTGAGGGGATGCAGAAACAACTCCCTTTCTCCCCTCCCCTCATGGGGGATATTTTTATCAAGGCGGGACAGGCTCTCTTTGAAAACCCCTCCCATCTGCTTGAAGCTCAGGCTGATCTTTTAAGAGAAACAACGGACTTGTGGCAAAAAATAGTCTCCCCTGAAAAAGAGGATCTTCCGCCCTCTTGCCCTGACAAACGCTTTCAGCATGAAGCTTGGGAGACCGTTCCTTACTTTTTGTTCATCAAAGAATATTATCTTATGAGCTCTCGTTGGTTACAAAATCTTGTGACCCAAGTTGAGGGGCTTGATGACGCCACCCTGCAAAAGCTTCAATTTTATACGAATCAATTGGTGGAGGCCGTGTCTCCAAGCAATTTCCCTCTGAGCAATCCTGAGGTTTTAGAAGAGCTTATCAAGACTCAAGGGGGATCCCTTCAAAAAGGATTCGAAACCCTATTGGAAGATATGAGCGCCGGCCGAGGGATGATCATGACGGACCCCGCAGCCTTCACCCTTGGAGAAACCCTTGCGACAACCCAAGGAGACGTTATTTTTCGCAATGATCTTTTTGAATTGATTCATTATTTTCCCTTGACGAAAAAGCAATATGCCACTCCTCTTTTGATTATTCCTCCTTGGATTAATAAGTATTATATTTTCGACTTGAGTCCCAGTAATTCCTTTGTCAAATGGATGCTGGAACAGGGGCATAATGTCTTTATCATGTCCTGGGTGAACCCAGGGGCGGAGCTGGGTCTCAAGACGTTTGAAGACTATCTTTTAGAGGGGGCCTATCGCGCTTGCGAGATTGTCACCTCTCGAACACAAAGTCCGTCCCTGCATGCCATGGGCTATTGTGTAGGAGGAGATCTGTTGACGGCACTCAGTGCCTACCTCGCAAAAACTCCTGCTCCTTTTTCTCTTCAAACCATGACCCTGCTTGCCACGATTATTGATTTCTCAAAGGCAGGGGATCTGAAGATCTTCATGGATGATGAGCACCTTCAGCACATTGAAGAGGTTATGATCCAAAAAGGCTTTGTAGATGTCGAGATCATGAAATCCATTTTTAGCCTGCTACGCCCCAAAGAGATGGTGTGGTCGTTTTTCATCAAAAATTACCTTTTAGGCCAAGTGCCGCCTGCCTTTGATTTTCTCTATTGGAATTCCGATTCGACGCGCATTCCAGCCGCCCTCCATCGCTTTGTTTTGCGAAAATGGTTTCAACAAAATCTTCTTATGGCGCCTGGGGGAATTGATATCAACGACGTTTCTCTTGATTTGAAAGATATTACAACGCCCACTTTATTCCTTTCCACCCTCGAGGATCATATTTCCCCCTGGAAAAGTAGCTATCCAGCCGTTCATCTTTTCAAGGGACCTTTGAAGTTTATCCTTGCAGGATCGGGTCATGTGGCGGGCGTGATGAATCCGCCCGCACGCCATAAATACGGTTTTTTTACACATTCTGAGTTTCCCGAGAACGCTGAGGACTGGCTTACGGCTGCGACAAAATTTGAGGGATCTTGGTGGACAGAGTGGCATGACTGGGTTGTTTCTTTTGGTAAAAAAAAGGGGGTTCCTATGGCCTCTTACCCCATCCTTGAATCTGCCCCTGGCACGTACGTAAGAGAAAAATGAATGGATCAAAAACAAAGGAGTTAACTATGTCAGAAGAATCAATAGTCATCGTTTCAGCCCAACGCATTCCGACGGGGTCATTCCAAGGGGCTTATCAAACGATGAGCGCCGTTCAACTCGGGGCAGCCGCCATTAAGGGAGCTTTGAGCGCTGCAAAAATTTCCGGGGACGATATTGATGAGGTGCTCATGGGGTGTGTGCTGCCTGCGGGATTGGGGCAAGCGCCTGCCCGTCAAGCCGCTCTCCATGCGGGACTCCCTGATAAGGTAGAATGTGTGACTCTCAATAAAGTGTGCGGCTCAGGGTTGAAATCAGTCATGATCGCCCACGACTTGATCCGAGCCGGGTCCGCAAACATTGCCCTTGCAGGCGGGATGGAAAGCATGACAAATGCCCCTTATTTGCTGCCAGGGGCGCGCGCAGGATTCCGAATGGGCACCCATCAGGTACTCGACCATATGCTTCTTGATGGCCTAGAGGATTCCTTTAGTGGGGGGACATCTATGGCAATTCTTGCTGAAAACACAGCTGAAAAATATGGGTTTACCCGAGAGCAGCAGGACGCCTATGCGATTGAATCGGACAAACGAGCTTTAGCTGCCATAGAAAAGGGATATTTTGACCAAGAAATTGTGCCTGTCTTGGTCTCCACTAAAAAAGAAACACTCACTGTTGAGAAGGATGAGCCCCCTCAAAAAATTAATTTTGATAAAATCCCTCTTCTAAAGCCGTCCTTTAAAAAAGAGGGCACCATAACGGCAGCCAATTCAAGTTCCATCAGTGATGGGGCCGCAGCGGTCGTCCTTATGAAAGAAAGTGACGCTCAAAAGCGACATCTTAAGCCGCTCGCCAGAATTGTTGCCCATGCCCAGTATTCGCGTGAACCTGAAGGATTTACACTTGCCCCCAGTGGCGCTATTGAAAAAGTCCTTAAAAAAGCGGACTGGAGCAAGGACGAGGTCGATTTCTATGAAATTAACGAAGCTTTTGCCGTTGTGGTGATGGCCGTTATGAAAGATTTAGGCCTCACCCATGAACACGTCAATGTTCACGGGGGCGCTTGTGCCCTTGGTCACCCTATTGGGGCAACGGGTGCAAAACTTCTCACCACCCTTATTTATGCCCTTAAAACGCATCACAAGAAAAAGGGTGTGGTCGCCCTCTGCATTGGAGGAGGAGAAGCGGTGGCAATGGCTGTAGAGAGCGTGGAGTAATGAGACAACTGTTTGAATTTACACTATTGTCATCCCCGCGAAGGCGGGGATCCAGATAGCGCTTTGATTTTTCAAATAAAGTTAAAAAAGGTTGCATTCCTACGGAATGCGTTGTTTTTACTGGATCCCCGCCTTCGCGGGGATGACAAGCATTATTATGCAGGGATAATACTATAAGTTCAAATAGTTGCCTAATTCTCAACGTCGAATTGAGGTTAGATTAACACCCTATCTCGCCGTATATCCCCCATCAATAACAAGTTCACTGCCCGTCACGAACTTGGATTCGTCAGATGCAAGATAGAGAATGCCATAAGCAATATCATCTGGTTCCCCCATATGACCGAGGGGATGTAGGCCGTCTAAATGCTTAAACAAAGCAGCAGGTCCCCCAGGGAATTGTTTTCCTAGTGTTTCGGTAAGAGGTGTCATAATAAAGCCAGGATGAATGGAGTTCACTCTTATCTTGTCCCGTGCATAATACATCGCATCTGTCTTTGACATTAAGCGCACAGCTCCTTTAGACGCATGATAGGGAGGGACATCATGGGCGCCCGTCAGTCCATAGATAGAGGAGAGGTTGATAATGCTCCCGCCCTTATTTTGTTGAAGATAAGGAATCACATGCTTTGTGCAGAAAAAAACACCCTTCACATTGATGTCCATCACAGCATCCCATTCAGCTTCGCTGATTTCATGGGGCGGCTTGTTAGCCCCTGCAATGCCTGCATTGTTGACAAGAACATCTATTTTGCCAAACTTTGTATTTATGTCATTAAAGACTTGTTCGACCTCTTTTTCATTGGCGGTGTTTAAATGCCAAAAATGCGCCTGCCCCCCATTTTTTTGAATTTCCTTAACAACTTTCTGGCCGTCTTCTTCCTTAATATCCGTTACAGCGACTTTTGCACCGTGCTGAGCGCATAACAAAGCAGCGGCTTTGCCTATTCCCAAAGCGGCCCCTGTAATAATAATCGATTTATCTTTGACTCTTTTCATCTATCCCCCCCTTCTGTTATCCTTTCACAATAGGGGGATTTTTTTAATTTATCGTTAAGAAGCATCTTGTTTTTTTCAATACAACTGATGAAGAAGAAATGAAAAATCTAAAGGGTAAAAAGGGGTTGGTCATAGGCATTGCCAATGAGGACTCTATTGCATGGGGCTGCGCGAAAGCCTTTCATGAGGGGGGAGCTGACCTTGCGATCACTTATCTCAATGAGAAAGCCGAACCTTACGTACGGCCCTTGGCAGAAGACGTCGGGGCTCAGATTGTCATGCCCTTAAATGTCCAAGATAAGGGTCAGATGAATGCCGTCTTTGAGGCCATAAAGCAAACTTGGGGACACCTTGATTTTCTCCTTCATGCTATTGCTTTTGCTCCCCAGCAAGACCTACAGGGACGGGTCGTTGATGTCTCTCGCGAAGGGTTTTTGACAGCCATGGATGTCTCTTGTTATTCCTTCCTCCATCTTGCCCGTTTGGCTGAACCGCTCATGACGACGGGAGGGTCCCTGCTGACGACAACCTTTTATGGGGGAGAAAAAGTTGTTAACCAGTATGGGGTGATGGGGCCTGCCAAAGCGGCCTTAGATGGGATTGTAAAATATCTCGCTGCTGACATGGGAGCGAAGAAAATTCGGGTCAATGCCCTGTCTCCTGGGCCAATCCCCACGCGAGCCGCAAGAGGTCTTCCCGATTTTGACGCCCTTTTGCAGCTTGCGATTCAAAAATCTCCCCTTCATGAGCCTATTTCTATTCAGGCTGTCGGGGCGTATGCGCGATTCTTAGTGAGCGATGAGGCCCAGCTTGTGACCGGCACCACAGCTTATGTTGATGCAGGATTTAATATCATAGCGGGGTGAGAAAATCATCCCTATTTACCCTTTGTTAAGAAATTTATGAGAGACTTAATTATGTTCATAAATTTTAAAACAAGCGGCTCTTATGAAAAGATTAGCATTAGTGACAGGGGGAACTCGTGGAATCGGAGCCTCTATCTCTCAAAAGTTAAAAGAAGCAGGGTATAGAGTTGCCTCTGTCTATTATGGGAATGATAAGGCTGCTCAGGCCTTTCGTCAGCAAACAGATATTCCCACATATAAGTGGGATGTCAGCAATTTTAAGGCTTGTCAGGACGGCATTGCACGCGTTAGCCAGGACCTGGGACCCATTGATATTCTTGTGAACAACGCGGGGATTACACGCGATGGGGCTCTCCATAAAATGGAGCCTGCCCAGTGGGAAGAGGTCATCCAAACAAATCTGAACTCCTGCTTTAACATGTGTCGCCACGTAATTGAGCCGATGCGCGCGCGTGGATTTGGGCGCATTATTAATATCAGCTCCATCAATGGCCAAAAAGGTCAATTTGGCCAAACAAATTATTCAGCTGCAAAGGCCGGAATTATTGGCCTTACAAAAGCCTTGGCGCAAGAGAGTGCGCTTAAGGGAATTACGGTCAATGCCATTGCCCCAGGCTATATTAACACAGACATGCTGCAAAGCATTTCAGAGCCAATCTTGGCGCAAATTACTCAGCAAATTCCTATGAACCGCCTTGGGAAACCTGATGAGGTTGCGGCCACAGTTCTTTTTCTAGTGTCCGAGGCTGCTGGGTTTATGACAGGGGCAACACTCACCCTGAATGGCGGTCAGTATTTTGTATGATTTCACTATATTAAAACAACTTTAAACAAAGGAGAGACGATCATGGCTAAAGACTCAAACGAAGGATTAGGTGCATTTAAGAACTTTAAATTCCCAGGCATTGACATGGAAGCGCTGATGGAAAGTCATCGAAAAAACTTAGAATTGATGAACAAAAATCAACAGATTGTTATTGAAACGACACAATCTCTGATGGAACTTCAAAATCAATATATCAAGAATGCTTTTGAGATGTGGAATGAAAACATAAAACAATGCTGTTCTAAGTCCCCTCTTGAAGAGAAAACAGCTCAACAGTCAGAAGCTGCCCAAGAAACGACCGATAAAGCCATAGAGCATTTGCGCAACATTAATTCCGTCATTGCAAAATCAACTGAAAAAATGAATGAATCCCTCCAAAAGCGATTCAAAGAAGGCTTAGAGGAATCTTCAAGGATGACGAAGAAAGGCACAGATCGGAGCTAGATTCGTTGCGGACAAGATCCCACTTTTGTCAGGTATGAAAAGAATTGACGCTAGAAGAGCTTGATTTGCGAAGCAAATCCTAGGCCTGTCTGACCTGAGGATCTTGCCCACAATACACAAGGTCCTCGGGTCAAGAAAAGTTAATGTTTTCCTAACGAAAAACAAAGCATTTCTAGGTCGCGGACAAAAGTGGGGATAACAAGAAGAGAAAAATTGTCGGGCGCTAAGGATTTTTTCTGTTGAATCTTGACCTTTTCCAAAATGTCATTTAAATGAGAAGATAATTTTTACACAATGAGAGGAAGACATAGCATGGCACGGGAATGTGACATTACAGGAAAAAAGGTCATGAGTGGAAATAACGTGTCTCATGCGAACAATAAATCACGGCGAACATTTGCGCCAAATCTGCAACAAGCCTCCTTTTCAAGCGACGCCTTGAATGCAAAGGTACGCCTGCGGGTGTCTGCAGCAGGCCTTCGGACTGTTGAGAAAAATGGCGGGATTGACTCATTTTTAACAACAACAGCTGATCGCAAGCTGACAGCCGCTGCTCGTCGTCTCAAACGTCAACTGGAAAAAAAGTGCTGCCCCCATGACCATGGAGAGGGACATCACCACCACGATTAGTCGGGGTGGTCTTTCTTTTTTTTTGGGGTGTTTACCCCCTCCTGTCATCCTATTTTTTGTCATCCCCGACTTAGAAGTTCTTGATTTGCAACGCAAATCTTAGAACTTCTTGATCGGGGATCTTATTCGTTACGCGCAAGATCCTCGGTTCAAGAAAAGTCATTGTTTTTCTTCGAAAAACAAGCCTTTTCTAGACCGAGGATGACAAGTGGGGGCGGGGATGACAAGTATTGTTATGCAGAGATAATACTATAAATTCAAACAGTTCTTAATTTTCGATGTCGAACTGGCGTTAAATACAGTTACCTAGTTAAGGGACCTATATATTCTCGTTCTTGAAGGAAACATTCATTTAAACGTAGCCAATTGTATAGTTCCTGACTTCCAAAGAGTGCAGTTGGTGGTATATAGGTACGATATCGATCTGGCATTTCATATCTGCCGGTTAACCCTTCACCAAGAGCAGCAAGCAATACAGTCTCACCAGGTTCTCCCTTCTTCCATAAGGAAGCATAGAGAAAGGGCAGCCTAAGATTTTCGCTAGATGGCCTTCTTAACACAAATTGCTTGCTGGCGGATACGCCTCCGAATCCGTATTCAGGAGTGCAATAATAAGGCTTCATTATATCTACTAAATAAGGAATGTTGGCATGCTCTAAAATGTCAGTCAAACCATAACCATACCCTCTGTGAGCAATATTATCCGATGTGTTGAATTTAATATCATCTGTAATCATCAACCCTGTTTCAGGACGCAAAGAATTATATACGTCTTGAAAATCTCCCGTTTGATCTAGTAGATGAAGCCAAGTAGAACGAGAAATAACAAGATCAAACAATACATTTTGAAGGCCTCGTTCTCTCATTGAATCGCGGAAGTTTTCGATTTTAAAAGATCCGTATCGATGAACGGTGCAACAAGGTAACTCTGTCACTTCTTGTTCGAGGTATTGTTCCCCACGTACACCCACAATATGTAATCTAAATTTCCTGTCGAATTTTTGTGTGCCAATGTGCTTTGCAATAGCTTCACACAATTGAAAATTTCCTGCTCCGAAATCCATGACATAAAAGTCTTTTTGACTTTCTGGTGCAGTGTTAATCAAAACTGGAATAAGTCTATGTTCATCAATATCAGCAAGTCCATATTGGTGATCCCCGTTTAATTTCCAATCGCTCTTAGTATCTTTATTAACTTTAGAATATACAGCATCAATTGCTCGCTGAGCCTCTAAAGGACGCTGAGCAACTGCCAAGCCTGCCAATGCATCATCAGAGCTATCCATAGCTTGACAGGCAAGACTGTTGAAAAAAACGATTGCCCCAAAAATGCTTTTTAATAAGTTATACTTTTGTTTCTTACGCACTTTCTTGTTAGGAAAAAGAGAAAACATAACCGTATACATCATAATTTCACCATCTGTTTTGAAATACTTACTGCACATATATATAATAAGACAAAAAAAGATCAACAATTATTTTGAGTTTCTTTCGTTACTTTACAACATTCTGTTTTTAAAGGGTTTGCCTGGATCCCAGCTTTTGTGGATGATATGGAGGGCAGATGACAAGGATGCCTCCCTACCCTTGGCGCGCTAAAAACAAAGCAGAGAGCTTGCCATCTTTAAGTTTACTCCCCCGAGATGACCCAAACTCAAAGGCATACGCGTCTTTGAGGCACGATCCAAAGATCCCCGCGATGGTTGAGATGATCCCAACGGCCTCTCCAGGAAGGCTGGTACGATAAAGGGTAATGGTAACCAAACAAGAAATGAGGCCAAATGCTGCTGACATCACCATGATATCCGCCCTCAAATTGCTGCGTCCGGCTTGTGCGAGCGCCATATCACGCAACCGTGCGCTCTCTCGGTCCTTGTATTCGCCCATCTCTAGCTCTTGATCCAGTTTTAAAACGGCTTGTTGAAATTGGATCAGCAACTGAGGATCGGTTTTAAGGGTTTGCAGAATTTTGAGGGGATCTGTCTCATTTGTGAGGGATTGCGCCATACTCACAACCTTGTGGGCTGTTTTTTCGCCCTGCTCTCCATTGATCCAGCGACCAAGGAGAGGCACGACTTCTGTAAGAGCCTGGGCGATTGTAAAAAGAGGAAAGGACATGAGGCCTCCCTTTAATCGAGTTTATAGAAAATATGGCTGCCCAGGCGTACCCTCACCTTATCAGCGCGTGCCCAATAGGGTTTGCATGAGGTTGTGTGATAATGGTCGCCCCCGCGCGTTAAATCAGGCCATAGGCCCAGAGCCACTTTTTTGGCCACTTGTTGGGCGACCTTAAAGAGGGGATCTTTATCAAGATCTTCCTGGTGGATAAGAGAACAGTTGGGGTCATCTGCGTTCCAGCAAGAAAACTGGCGGGCTTTCAAGCAAACCTCCGTTAAGCTTTGTCCATATTTTTTGTTTCCTTTGAATCGGTTGACGATTACATTTGCCACCGCAATAAGGGCGGCTATTCCTACTTTTTTGTACTCTCCGCGAGCTTCTCCATAAAGAGTACGGGCGAGGATATCATAGTCATGGTCTGTCATAAGTCGGCTCCTTTTGTAAGACGTTGCCATCCTTTTCCATCGAAAAAGAGGGGGGTGATTCCGGTTTCCTCTATTAAAAGCGCAAGCTTTCCCAGATCATCCTGTGACGGCAACGTAGCCTTTTCATAGAGAGGAAGCGGAAGAGGTTTCGGAAGGGTTAAAATTTCTTGCCACAGGGGCGCATCGTGCTCCCACAACGTGCTGAGATGATCTTTTAAACAACAATAAACACCTTGGTTATACATGACAAAATCTAAGGAATGGTAAGGGGTTTCACTCGCCCAGGGACCCCGGGGCGTAAGTGTTGCCTTTGGCAAGGGGAAAGTCCCAAAGTCTGTTCCAAACGTCCCTGTAATGGTGAGGGCGTCTCCGTGAGCGGTGATTTTTCCGATCCCTTCTCCAGAGTCAAGATGAGTTTCCAGGGCTTTCAGACGGTCCTCAAGCTCTCGGAAATTGTCATCCATTTCCTCAATCGTTAGGGGCGCTCCTTTGTCAGTGCGATATATCATCATGGGGGTCTCCGGTTAAATCATGGCCTAAAACACACGGTCACAAAGGTGGGGTGACCAGGCACAGGCTCGCAAAAATAGGAAGTATACGGCGTAACGCCGAGTTCAGTTTTCAAAGAAAGGCGCGCGTGCCCTGCAGACAGAGCACTTGTGAGGCTCATGTATTCTTCAACACGGGGAAGGGGGCTAAACATAACCGTGTGGTTGAAATCGCGCCCCCCATGGGGAGGCGGCGTGTGCTGAACCTCCAACGTTGAAGATGTATACAAGCGAATGCGCGTTTTATCGTACTCTGAGGTGAGGGCATAATAAACCTGCTCAATCTGCTCAAGGGGGACGCCGGGATGGTAGTATCCCCCATATCCTCGCAAAACGCGGGTGTTTACCACGCCTGGAGGGGACGTGAGCACGTTTCCAGCGGCAAGCGTTGTGATGCGCACCTGGTAGGACGCACCCTCTCCACAAAAGAGTTTGACATAGAGGGGGTTTGTGTCCTCTATTTGCCCTGCAGGCATGCTTTTCCCAGAAAAGAAAAACTTTTCCCCGTGATGCATGCCCTGTCCAACGCCTGCATACTCAACCGCAATCCCTTTCCATTGGGAATTCTTAATGTCCCGCTCATATCCCTGGATGACTGTCTCTTCCTCATACAGCAGGGCTTTTTCAAGGACTTCGCCCTCTGAGATCAGCTGCACCGTTGAGGTTTTGTTCACAAGAGGAAGGGGGCGCAACACACACCGCAAACTCAACGTTTCTGGGACTGTTTTAGAGTCCTCCATCAGAATACACGACGAGGGATGGGTGATATCAAGGCTCCCTTCTTCAAGGTTTAAGTCCACAAAGCCGGGTTCATAGCCTGTGTCAGGGGAGGAGGGGTGTAAAATACGCATGGGATGTCCTTTCTGTTACTATTTATAATGTCAGTTCGACGTCAATAATTAGGCAAATGTTTGAATTTATAGTATTGTCCTCGCATAATAATACTTGTCATCCCCGCGAAGGCGGGGATCCAGAAAGCTCTTTAAAAAAGTGATTATTCCGATTTTCTTCGACAACAGTCTGTTTTAAAAGGTTTTATCTGGATCCCCGCCTTCGCGGGGATGACAAGTGGGGGCGAGGAGACAAGATAAGATGGTAATAATGTGTTTTGATTCAACTCATTCACTCACTCCTCGGAACACACCACGGGACGGCCATAGTCACCGGAATAAGGTGCTCGAGGGTTTCCTTTGTTCTTAAATCCTTAAAGTGAAGGCGCAAACGGGTTGGCTTAGAAGACAGAGCTTTTTGAAGAGCCCGCGGAGAGCCGTTTGCGCACGCTCCCATGTCTGATTCTTGATCTTCTGGGCCATTGATGAGCTCGATTCCTTTGAGCAGAGGCCCCATCCGGCGGGCCTGGGGTGGGGTTTTGTCATCATACCGCCAATAGGTAAGCCCTGAAGGAGTGCGACACAGGGTGTTTTCAGAAGCAAGATAGGCTCCTTCCCAATAGTCATCTCCCCGAGGGGGGACCTGAAGGGCGGGAGCATGATCGCCTTCCCGCCCCTTTGGAGGGCATAAAATCGTCACGCGCCCAAATCGTTCCCCCGTTTCACCTTTCGCAATGAGGGAATATTTGACAACTTTTCCCCGGATCTTTCCGTCTGGCAACCGAGGGTCTGATAGGACAAGAGAGGTGTCTGTTGTGATGTCTTGGACCACCTCCCATGAAGCATCAAAGCTTATGTCAATGACTCTTGCCTGTTTTGCAAGAATGGCTTTAGCCCGCTCCATGGCGTGCTCAGCGGCTTGATACCCACGATCTGTTAAAAAGAATGAGGCGCGCGCTGGATTTCCCAGGGCTGTATGGAAAATCTTTTGAAACACCCATTTGTTTGCGTCAAAAGTAAGCCCTGCAGTGTGCGTTCCTTGGCAGCGATAAATCCCATTTTGATAAGCAACATCTGTGCCGTCTCGATAAAAGCATTCAGGTTGCCATTTATAGGCATGAGGATCGGGGTTAATGTTTTGGAGCGTAAATTCCACCACCTTATGCTCCCCTTCACCAGGATACAGATCCTGAAACCCATGGTGAAGAGTCACGATGAGGGTTTCCTTGCGTTTTTGATGATATTGCCAACTCACCCACAAGGTGGGCTTAAACCAATGACGTTTCACACGGTAAGGTTTTGGATCCTCTCCGTCCTCCCGTAAAGGGACCGCGGGCGAATAGGAGGGGTAGAGGGAGGACGCGGGCGTCATTTCCTTTAAATCGCTCTTAAGAATCCACACCCCAGAGCGCCCCACCCGGTGGCCCGGCGTGGGCCACTTTTTAAGGAGAGACTCCTTTGTGTAGGTGCTGACGCGAGACTGCGGAAAAGACAGGCGTATGGCAGAACTTAGGTCCGTCACCCCTTCTTCCTTTTGAACCCAATGGGCATGGACCTTAACCGTACACGCTTTTAAAGGACGTTTTGTCATGCGCAATTGAAGACTCGCTGGAAAAAATGAGTCGTGAAGTGTCAAGGTCTGGCGCCCCTCAAACCAATCAGATCGTGCCAGATCCCACGTCCGCCGATCGCAATACAGGGAGGATGTGTGTGCGTCTTGGATGCGCTCCCCTTGATCAGGTTCCTTCACCCACAAGGCATCCCAATAGGGAGGATGACGCATCCCCTGTTGAAGGCGCTCTATCTTTTCCGAGATATCCGGCGGGCAAGCGATCAGCTCGATCTCCGCAAAGGGGCCGTCTACCTTAACGGGCCCCCCTATGAGCACCCCCTTAAAGTAAAGACTGGCCCCTTGAATACTTCCTATTGTTCCCCCAGGGGGAAGCAAGATTCCCGCTTCAACAACGGCTCTTGCTGTTGCAAAAGAATCTTCTTCTTGAGAAATTTCTAAGTCAAAAAGAGGTATATTATCTCTTTTTTCAAATACAAGATAAATATTCATTTTTATTCTCATTAAAAAAAAGGGTTGACTGTAAGAGAAAGGAGCCGTATATGACACTTGATTAGACAGATGCGCACATAACTTGAGGAATACATCGATGACACAAAAAAGTTGGTTTCATTCAAAAGGATATCTCCAAGGAATTTTCTGGATGACGGTTGTTTGCTTTATCAGCAATTCAAACGACATTTTGATTAAACACGTCGGTGTGCGTTTGTCTGGCGCAGAAGTGGCCTTTTTCCGCTTTTTCTTTAGTACACTGGTGCTATTGCCATTCATGGCGGCGCAGGGCAAAGGGGCCTTTATTTCCCGCTATCCAAAGGCACAATGTGCACGGGCGTTGCTCTTGATGCTCGCCATGGCCCCTTGGTGTTATGGGGTCGCCGCCCTTCCCTTGACACTCGCCACAACCTTATCCTTTACGGTTCCCTTTTTTGTGCTACCGCTTGCGAAGATTTTCCTGAAAGAGCATGTGGGGTGGCAACGATGTTTTGCAACCTTGTTTGGGTTTCTTGGCATTGTTGTTGCATTGCATCCGACGGGAGATTCCTTTAACCCAATGGCCCTTGCCCTTGTGGCCTCAGCGGTTATGTTTGCTGTCCTTGATATTATCAATAAAAAGCTCCTCACCGAAGACGAAACCCTTTTGTCCATGTTGTTTTATTCAGCCCTTGGAACAGCTATCCTCGGCCTGGTTCCTGCTTTACTGACGTGGCAAACGCCGACCCTTCAAGAACTTTTCTTCCTTCTTCTTCTGGGCGCAGGGGGAAGTTTAATTCTGTTCTGCCTCTTGAAAGCCTATGCGGCTACTGAAGTCTCCGCCCTTCAGCCTTTCAAATACGTGGAATTGGTCTTGTCTGGGATTTTTGGGTTTGTGATTTTCCAAGAATTCCCAACAGTTAGCACCATTTTAGGCGCGATTATTATCATCCCTTCCACCCTCTATATTACAATCTATGAGACCCACCAACAAAAGAAGCGGGTTGCACGAGAAGAGCTGGTGTTGAAGGCGGCGGCCTGAGGGGTTCTATGTTAAGCGATGGTGCCTCTTTACTTGCCATCCTCCCACCCTTGTAATCCCCGCCCCCACTTGTCATCCCCGCGAAGGCGGGGATCCAGGATTTCTCCCACTTTTGTCATCCCCGAGCTAGAAATCCTTTGTTTTCGTTAGAAAACATTAGGATTTCTTCATCGGGGATCTTGCTCGTAGCGAATAAGATCCCCGATCAAGAAGTTCTAAGATTTGCGTTGCAAATCAAGAACTTCTAAGTCGGGGATGACAAGTAAAGGGGATGACAAGTAAATGGCCCTACTCCTCCTCCAGCTCCAAGCGCCAGCCCACAGAAGCGCCCCATTCATCCGTCTCTAAATGGTAACCTTTGACAAGCATGATGAGGGACGGACGGTAGGTGATAAATCCTCCTGGAAACCGAGGCGGTAAAAAAACACAGTTTCCCTCGACTTTTTCTAAGGGGTACACCTTTCCCAATGAATCAAAGGCATGGCAGGAGAGCGGTTCCCTTTCTAAGAAGATAGTTAGCGCCCCCACCGGGACGGCTTGCGTCAATGATTGAACACACCCCACCTTCAGGCGTGTTCCTGCCCATAGTTTTTCAAAAGCAGGGGGCGCTTGGTCCGTACAGCTGATGGTTGACTGAAACTTCCGATGGCCTTTGTCCCCCACACACATAAGCTTTCCGTTGAGCGTACGGCGCAAGACACCTTGTGACAGAGGGGTGAGGGATTGGAGACACCCTCGGGCTGAAAAGGGAGGAAACCCATTGTCGCACCCCACCCCTTCCAAACGTAAATCGGTTTCATACATGGGGCACCCGCGCCTTAATGCTGAAGGTGTGAACACGCGTTTCTTCATCCTTCAAAAGGGAAAGGCCACTTTTCATCACCTTCAGGCTTCCTTTTTGGTAGGTGTAAAGAAGGGATTCCACCCCTTTTGCGAGCTTTAAAATTTCTTTCGTTCCTGAGTAACGGCTCCAAATTTTAACCGTAAACGTCACAAGAGTGGGCCCCCAAGGCAATCCTTGAAGCGATTGCGTGGGTTCAAGGGTAATGTAGGGATGGGGAGGGTCCGCGGGAACGTGCTGAAAGACGGGACACACGTGTTCTAATAGTTTTGTAAGGTCTAAGAAAAGCTCACGCATTTTTTTCCTCCACAGCTGTCATACATAAAAATTGATGGGATTGGATGGGCGCCGGCGTGCTGATCACAGACAAGCGCTTTAAGGCGTACCGAAGGGGCCATAAAAATCCTACTTTGGGAGGAAGGATGATGCCAGTGCGGACCACAACGCGGTACAAGGACCTTTCTTGTTTGTCGATGAGTGGCCACAAACAGGCCCATACCCGCGGCCCACGTCTCCAGTTTTCGACCCAGCCCCCTTCCCCATCACCCTGTCTTTCAGGGGCCAGGAGAATCAGGCATTCTGTTAAATCTTTCGTTGTGATGGTTTTCATTTTTTTCTCCTTACACTAATTTGAGGACTTTATAAGGCGCCAGCGATGGCAGATTGAGCGGTTGCCCTTCGTATAAAAGGCGTGTCCCCATGAGGACAGCCATTCTAAGGTCTGGAGGGAGATCAGCAGGTGTCTCGCCATAGCCCGCCCAAAAATCAAGGGAAAGGGCTTGTCCCCAAGCTTGAGAAGGCAAAATCACGTTGCCTTCCTCTGCCCTGTAAGACATGTCCTGCTCCCCGGCTTTTACCGCAGTGACCTCTAAAAGAGGCGGAAACGGCAGGGTGAGGGCCAGATCACCCACCTTGGTTTGCACCAAAGGAAAAGAAGGAGGATAGGGGGGCGTGATCTGCATCCCCCAGCCTTGCTTTAAAAGAGCGCGGCCTGTTATATTTTCCACCGCAGCGCGAGAGGAGGAAATAAAGATTTTCAGCAGATCATCCTCATGCTCTGAGGTAATGCGCAGATAAGATTTGACCTCTTCAAGAGAAACAGGCTCTTGAAGAGGAGGAATATTGAGGCGAAGAAGCATGGGAGTCTCCAATTTAAAAATGAAGCGGGATGATTGGAAATATTAACCAAATATAAATACTTTTATTACATAATAAAGATATGAATATATATTATGAAAGAGAGGATACAATGTTTAAATTATTATTAGTTACTCTCAGTGTATTGATTTTTATAGGGTCTGTATCCGTTCCTATGAGTGGGGCCTCTGCTTGTGATAGCAAGGGTGAGTGTTATATGACAAATTTTCCGGACCCATAGAACAAGATAACCAGTTAAAATATTTACCTTTTATCGAGGAGACATTGATGAGTCGTTTATTATTATCAATTTCATCTTATGCCACCTCTTCCGCCAATTCGCTGTTTCCATAATGAAAAAGTCAATGGTTGTTTGAGAACTTGGCCCCACTCGCATAGAGTGGGGCTTTTTTTTCTTAAGCGCTGAAATTCACCACCTTTAAGGCCTCAAAATTCAAGACATCGCCTCCCACACGGCGGGTGGTGTAAAACTCCACATAGGGCTTAGCGCTATAGGGATCCCGCAACACTCGAATTTCACTGCGGTCTACGATCTGATAGCCTTCCTTAAAATTCCCAAAAACAATCGCCTTGGAGGGTTCGCCTGGGACAAGGGGAGGCATGTCATCAGAGACAATCACGGGATATCCCAGAAGTGTGGGCGTCATGACGCCTGCCAAGGGGGGCTCCCACAAATACCGTCCGTTCTCTGCGTCTTTCAAGCGCCGGATACGGGCTTGAGCGGCGCGCGACATCAGCCAAGAAGACCCCGGAAGGTAGGGCGGTTTTAAGGAAAAGAAGGTGTCTTGAAGCTGAATTTCCCCAACCCCTTCTGCGAAATCTCCGTTTTCGCCTGTCTTAATTTCCTCAAGACGCCCCCATACCCAATCCGCTCTCTGAGCTGTTTCATAGGCCAGAATCCCTTTGGGTGAGTTTTCCCCTGTTCCACGAATAAAAGCTGTATTTTCCATAGACGCTATTTTCTGGGCAATTTTTTGAGACAGCCACTCCTCCACGTTTAACAGGGCATCCTCCAGCAGCTTTTGGGTGGCCCGTGGCTTGGCATACATCTCGTGAACGGGGATGCGGATTTTTGCAAGCTCTGGGGTGCGCGTTTCCGGCCGATCTTGGGTTTCTGTCACCCAACCCGCATCCATGGCATCTTTATCAATGAGCAGTTCAAGGGCAGAGGTAGAGATTTGTCGAACGCTGGCAAGGGATCGCATGACTGATGTTGCTTGTAAAGTTGCATACAAACGCTCATGAAGACCGCTAGGAACCAAATAACCCCCATCACGATCAGCCGTTGTCGAGAGTGCTTTTTTCTCATAAAGATGCAATGGGGTATCAAGGCCTTTGCGAATATAGTCCATAAAGGCATGCTGGTGGTTGGAAAATAAGTCAGCGCTTGTTTCAACCGGCGGTCGACTCGCAAACGCGTCCATTTGCTTAAGACGCTTTTCGGCCGTTTCCAGGCTTGCATCAAGGCGCGCCAGCTTTTCTTCATCCAAGGCGTCCACAGGGCGGTTACGCTCAAGGTTTGCCAAACGGTTGTCTTGTGTTGATTTATACTCTTCAAAAGTACGCGCCAAATCATCCAACGTATTTTGTACATCATAATCGTGCATTTTTATCCTCATGTGTTGTTAGGAAGTTAATTCGTGGTCGGGTGACCACGACCTTTCACTTGATGAACCGTGGCGCGCGCATTCGCGCAAAAGGTCACAAGGGAAATTTCGAGAAGATCAATGTCTAAAAGAAGGCGGGCGTTGCTGGCTTTATCGCGCGTGGCTTTGAGGGCGCGAAACCCAATGGAAAGGCCGTCAATCGCTCCGTGTTTCAACAAAAGATAGGCCTCATCTGCTTGGGCAACCCCAAGGGTCAGGTGACCCTCTCCATAAAGGCCGCGCTCATCTTCATAGAGGCGTGTCCACACCCCAATGGGGCGCTTGGGGTCATGCTGCCACAGCATTTTCGGCATTTTTCCAAGCTGTCGCCAGGCGCGCAGCGTTTTTGAGAACGCGCCCTTCACCACCCGATCCTGCTGATGATCGGTCAAGTCAAAAAAACTCGCATATCCTGCGATTATCCCTTTTTTTTGAGAGGGAGTTAGACGTATAGTGTGTGTCATAAGAAGAACCTTTAAGGGTGTGAAAAATATGAAAAAACTAATGGGGATGCTGGTTTGTTTGGTTGGGATGGCAGAAGTTGCGCAGGGGAGTTGCCCTACTGGTTCATATTACTGTAACATTTGCGCGCAGTGCTTCTCTAATGACGTGAAGCCGTGTCCTAATCCGTGTCCTCGAGCACCTTCGCCGATCGCTCTTCCTCTTACTCTTCCAGCACAGGTTGTTTATACTATTAAAGGGACGAACACAGTGGTTGAAGGGAAGAAGGCGTGGGAACCAACACCAGCTTTTCAGTGTCCTTCTGGTGAGCGCGTAACGCAAATCTCTTCTTCTCACCTACCTCCTGGTTACCCTTCTCAATATAGCTGGTATAGTTGTGGTAAGGCCGCCCTACCTTCTTCTCCTTCTGTCGAGGCTCTTCCGGTGCCTACAGAGGTATACAAAGGTTATGCCCTTCCTTCTGAGACTATTTTTGGATGCTCCGCTGGCACTACGCTGACACCAGCAGATCACCTTCCCACGCTTCCACCTCAATCAAAGCTTCAAGGCTGGTGGGTCTGCGCTGGTTCTTGATTGATAGGTTCGTAGCGATAGAGCCCTCTCTATCCGCGCCACTTGTCATCCTGAACTCGTTTCAGGATCTTATTGTCGCTGAGATGCTGAAATAAATTCAGCATGACAAGACGAGTGGATCCAACCCAAATGGTATCGCCCCCCAAAAAAATTCTCTTCTGTTAATAAAATATTATTAATTTATCATTATACTAAAATTAATAATAAAAACAAAAAAAGAAAAAACAATATACAAACAAAGGAGAAATACAATGAAAAATTTAACCCTTCTCGCTTTTTCAGCGATCGTAATAGCAGGCATCTCAGCGGTAAGTGCTGACTGTGGATGTGGTATGGCTGCCCCTTGTGCAGCATCATGCCCATGTCCTATGGAATGTCCTTGCCAACCAACTTGTTGCCCAGCCAACAGAGGACTCTTTGATGGCGGAACATGTTGTGGTGGACCTGCTATTCCATCCTGTGGATGCTAAGAATCACCACAAAAATCGTCGTTGTAAGGCCTAAATCTTCTTGAGACCGCGGTTTTACAACGACAATTTTCATGATAACTCCCTGATTATTCTCGTCAAATATTCTCCCGAAAAAAAATTTTGCAATTTTAATAAATTGTTATGAATTGCTGGATATACTGGGTTCAATAATAACAAGAAGAAGAAACAACCAACATAAAAACAAAGGAGAATACGATGAGTAAAAAACTAACACTTCTGTCCTTTTTGGCAGCAATGACAATGGGACTTACTGGTGCAAATGCGGCTCTTTCATTAGAAGCTCAGCAAAACGTAGAATATTACATGGGAGCTGGCCCTTGCCCAATGGCAGCAGCCCCTATGGTAATGGCTGCGGGTCCTTGCTGCAATGCACCTTGTGCGGCGCCTTGCCCATGCCCAATGGAATGCCCATGTGTTCCCGGTTGCTGCCCAGCAATCAGAGGGCTCTTTGATGGCGGCATGTGCTGTGGTGGACGAGCAGTTCCCCCAATCTGCGGCTGCTAAGTTCAGTGATCAGTGGTCAGTAATCAGAATTTTTTCTGATTACTGATTACTGTCATTTGACCACTGAATCAGGGAGCGGTGGATATCCTACAAGCTCTCGTTTTTCATTGATCGTTAAAAAAGACGCCTTTTCAATTTTTCCCCATAGGGCTTCCCGTTTGGGAGCAAGGGCGGGGATTGACTCACAATCATACTCAAGGGAAAGATTGTCCCCGAACAGGGGCGTAAGCCATTGGTTAAGCTCGCCTTTAATCATTTCTAATTGCGGCAAAATCGTATCTTCCCACAAGTGGTATCGGGCTTCCTTATAGTTGGAGAAGGTGGCATCCCCTGGCACACCCACCAACATAGGGGGGACGCCATACACTTGAGAAATCTCACGGGCAGAGAGGTTCTTGCCTTCAATAAAATCCAAATCTTTCGGAGAAAGCCCCATTTCCTTCCATTCAAAGCTTCCTTCTAACATCATGACACGCCCTGCATTGCTGCATCCTTCATAGGATTTCTTTAATTCTTGGCGCAGGCGAGTGCGTTGCTCTTCCGATAAAATTTCTCCCTCTCCCATATTGATTTGCAGGGCTCCAGAGGGCCGCCCTCCATTTTGCAAGAGGGCGAGGTTGTGGCTTGCCACAGCATTATGCTGATCAATGGCATGCGCAGCGGCTTCAATGGGGCTCATCCCATACCAATCATGGAGAGGATGGAAGGTGCGCATATGGCGGATGCGTGCTTTGCCATTCAAGGGATCCACAGGAATGCGTACGGCGCGCCCTCCAAGGGTATACTCATAAGCTTGAGGAACTCCCGAAGACCCGGGAATGATCCGGACGCGATCTGGCCTTAAAAGGTAAAGCTCTAAGGGCTCATTTTCAGGCATGACCGCTTCGATATAAGCATTTCCCGCCAGCAGAAGGTAGGCCGTCAGGGCCTCCATAAAGCGAGACAGGCCTTGCTGCGGATTGGGATGACGCAGCAGAGTCAGAAGGGGGTGGGTGGTCAGGCGCATGTCGCCCTTATAAAGCTGCCAAGGAACGCTTGCCACACCGCGTGCGATCAACGATACACAGCGATAGACAACAATGTTTTTCTGATACCCCTCTTCGGCAAGGGTATCATATTGGCGTGGCGTCCAGAGGGGGTGGTGCGCCCCTGTTGTGATCAAAAGAGGGGCAGTTGCGCTGGCTTTTCTTTCTGCGCGGCGCAGCCAAGAGGGCATCCAATTTTTCATGAGAATCTCCGAGGGGTGTAGTCATTGTACGTGTAGGTGGTTTGTTCTTGGTTGCCTCCACAACTTGTCATGCTGAACTTGTTTCAGCATCTCAGCAACAACGAGACCCTGAAACAAGTTCAGGGTGACAATCTTTGGGAAGCCATCTTCACATACAACAAGGGTGTAAAATGTTTTGAGAGTTAACGCTAGGCACACGTCTGTGATTTTATATTTATCACTTTACACCCTTTTAGGAAGGAGTCAAGCCTCCCGATTGGCCATTTGGCCTTTTTTTTATTTTTTTATCTTTTTGGCTTTGGAAACCTTGTCTCCGCTTAGGGTTTGATAAACGAGAGAGATCATTTTTATTGATACAGCCAAGAAAATAAATTGGAACATGAAACACATAAAGGCTCCAAGGAGAACGGCTGAAGCTCCTGGATAGATCAAATCAAAAAGTATGCCCACAATTCCCAGAACGATGAGACCAACCAGCGTAAGGCCAAGGAGACCGAAAACAAGAAGAACGCTAAGACCTAACAACCGCAAGATATTTCCTTTTAAAAGCGCCCAACTTGTGCGGAGAGGATGCGGCTTATCAAGAGCTATTAAGACATTGTAGAGGGAAATGCGTATAGCTATATAAGAGCCATACACAAAAAAGGCAGTCCCCAGAATGATATCGACAGGTATACTTGCAAAAAGGTAATGAGCGCCAATGACAATGCCTGCCGCCAATGAGACGTAGAGTCCTCCTAAGACACTAATTAAAAGCATATACAAGATCATTTTTACAAAGCGCCAGTTGAGGTGCAGAGTCCACCATTTTGTTCCACCCTCATGAAGAACAGCGTAGCGTACGTTGTTGATATAAATGCTAAATATAAAAATGAAATAGGTGATGAAATAAACGCTATGTGCAAGATGCATAAGGGGGTTTGATACCGTCACCTCTGTTACCTTAAGTGTATTTCCCATCATGACTTCCTGGATCTGAAAGGCCATCCCACTATACCAATACGCAAAGACCATGAAAAGCAAGCCAAAGATCAAAATACAAAGCGGCGCAAAGGCCACCCTAAACCATTCCAATAAATGACGCCAAACGTTTGAGAAGCTGGCCTTGAATGTTTTCATAACCTGGATATGCATGTTTACCTCCCTTAAGGGTAAATATATTTTTATAGAATTATATTATGCACAAAATTGTTAAGATTAAATTAAATTTTGTAAAATTCGGGAATTTTTTTGCATCCCTTTTTGTCATGCTGAATTTATTTCAGCATCCCTACTAAACAATTAACGAAATTTTAAGCCAAGTCATATATCGTGATCATGAGTGGATGAAAAGGATGAAACAAACCCTTAACAGAAAAGGAACTTAATAATGAATAAAAAATTTCTCAAGACATTAGCCGCTGCTGCGACTCTCACAATGACCATGGAGGGAGACATAATGGCAGACGCAAAAACCGTCCATATAGCTACAACCTCGACGCTAGCTAAAGGCCTCAAGGAGCTTCATGATCAAGAAGATTTGAGATTTGATAGCCATAAGGGGACCCAGGCAGTACTGACGCCGTATCCTACTGAGCCAACGAAGGCTTGGAATGCAGCAATAGACATACTACCCGGACGTGCCAATGGGGCGTATTGGAAGGACATTTCGCAGGATAATGAAGGCAAGACAACTATGCTCAAAATAGCAAAAGCCCAAGAGGAGGGTCACGATGAACAAAATACACCTTTAACAATTTTGCTGGGTCTCAGAGATGTACACGCTTCCGCTCTCCTGAAAACCGTCGTGTGGGTCAAGTGTTCTAGCGTCGAGCCTATAATCTTTAGATCGATGCATGATGGGACGACATTGCTTGTTGATGGCACGGTTAATCTGCACAACTTAAAGGAAACTAACTGCTCTACCACCGTCGAGCATTAAAAATAGGGCTCTCAAAAAGCGATGAGGGCTAAAAGATGGACGAGGAAGAGGTGACAAAGGTCAAAATACAAAGCGGCCTTCAATTCTTGTGAGATATAGCCCTCTCTTGTCATGCTGAACTTGTTTCAGCATCCCATTGACAACGAGATCCTGAAACGAGTTCAGGATGACAATTTTTGGGTGAACACCGAGATCCTGAAACGAGTTCAGGATGACAGCTTGCGAGGAGAAGTGGAGAGTGGCCATAAGGCCTCTTCAATTCTTGTGAGATGTAGCCTATTAGGTGTATAAAATTCCATTGAATCAAAACAAGGACGAATACTCCCATGCTCACCATTGCGACGTGGAATATCAACTCTATTCGTATGCGCCTTCCCCTTCTTCTCTCGTGGCTTAAAGAGACCGCCCCCGATATCGTCTTGCTACAAGAAACAAAAACAACGGATGATCAATTCCCGCGGGAAGCCATTGAAGATCTTCAGTACAACATCGCCATGTCTGGCCAAAAGAGCTATAATGGGGTGGCGATTCTCTCTAAATTTCCCCTTGAAGACGTCGCTCGCGGGATTCCAGGGTTTGAAGACGATCAAGCGCGCTATCTTGAAGCGGTGACGGGGGGAGTGCGGGTGGCATCTGTCTATGTTCCCAATGGAATGGCGGTGGGGAGCGAAAAGTATGCGTATAAGCTTGATTTTTTAAAGTATCTTTACGCACACACTCAGACCCTTTTGACCTATGACGAGGCTTTTCTGTTGGGGGGAGATTTCAACATTGCCCCCACGGATCAAGACGTTTATGACCCGCAAGAATGGCATGAGCAAATCTTGTGCAGCACGCCTGAGCGGGCCCGCCTTAGGTCCCTTGTTTATTTAGGCCTCACCGATGCCTTGCGCGCCCTCCACGCCGAAGAAAAAGACCTGTATACGTGGTGGGATTACCGTGGAGGAGCTTGGCAAAATAATTATGGGCTTCGGATTGACCATCTTCTTCTCTCTCCTCAGATGGCAGATCGGTTAAAAGAGGCCTATGTTGACAAAAAAATCCGTGGTGTGGAAAAATCGTCTGATCATGCCCCGGTTGTGTGCGGGATTGATGGGTAAACTTTATAATCCTTGAATTTTTCTCACGAAAAGACGTAGGGTGAATCGAGTTTAAGGACAAGAAAATCATGACATTGCGCGTTGGTTCAGTTGAATTACAAGATCGGGTGATTTTAGCCCCCATGTCAGGGGTCACGGATATGCCTTTTCGGCGCTTGGTGAAGCGCCAGGGGGCAGCTCTCGTTATTTCTGAGATGATCGCCAGTCAAGCCATGATTCGTCACACGCGCCAGTCCCTCTTGATGGCAACCCACACACCGGAAGAATATCCCATGGCCGTTCAATTAGCTGGCTGTGATCCTTATGTGATGGCAGAGGCGGCAAAGCTGAATATGGATCGAGGCGCGACTCTTATTGATATTAATATGGGGTGTCCTGTTAAAAAGGTCGTGGGAGGACATGCAGGATCAGCCCTGATGCGGGATGAGGTCCATGCGGCTAAAATTTTAGAAGCTACCGTAAACGCGGTGAGTATTCCGGTTACGCTAAAAATGCGCACAGGGTGGGATGACAGCACACGTAATGCGCCGCGTCTTGCAAAAATTGCCGAAGAGGTAGGCATTCAAATGATCACCATTCATGGGCGGACCCGCTGTCAGCTGTATTCAGGCAAATCCGACTGGGCCTTTATTCGTCAAGTCAAGGACGCGGTGAGCCTTCCTGTGATTGGGAATGGAGATGTGGTGACTGTTGAAAACGCCAAAGACCTTTTGGACATCTCGGGGGCCGATGGGGTCATGGTTGGGCGCGGCGTTTATGGTCGACCTTGGTTTTTAAACCAGGTGAGCCATTTTCTTAAAACGGGGGAAAAGCTTCCCGATCCTCCTTTGGGGGAGCAAAAAAGCCTTCTTTTAGAGCATTTCGAAGACATGCTCACTCATTATGGGGAACACACCGGCCTTTTAATGGCCCGCAAGCATTTGGGGTGGTATAGCAAAGGTCTTGCAGAATCAGCCGAATTTCGGGTAGCTATTAATCAAGCCACAACATCTTGTGATGTAAAAAACATTATTGACCCTTTTTACGAGAAAAACTTTGAGCTAAGGTCCTGATGAACGAATTCAATAAACAGCTTTATTCTCTTGGCCTTCAAGGGGTCATGGAACGATATATCTCCCATTATTTTGATCTCCATGGAAATATTCTGCCCAGTGCTGGATTGTATCACTGTTTGATGAAGGAAATAGAAAAGCCTTTGATTGAGGTGTCTTTAAGGCGTCTTAAAGGGAATCAAGTGCAAGTTGCAAAACTTTTAGGAATTGACCGCAATACTTTAAGAAGAAAAATTCAAGCCCTTAATATCTCGCTTGACATGTCTGGTGCTGATGGTCGTTGATGCCTTTCATCGCTTAAAAGACTGGGCCACCCAGCGGCAGCTGGGGCGCAAGCTTCTGGTGCTTTTGGTTGCGGGCTCAATCATTTCAGTGATTGCAACCTATGTCACGCTCACCAGATCGCCGCCTTTTCTGAAAGACAAAAACTTTTTAATTTTTCTGCTCAGCCTTGATTTTGTGCTTCTTCTCACTCTTGCAGCGATTGTGGCCAAAAACATTACGGCCCTTTGGGTAGAGAGAAAAAGCGATCAAGCGGGGGCGAAGCTTCACGGACGTATCGTTGCCATCTTTAGTCTTTTGGCGATTACACCAACGATCCTTGTGGCAAGCTTTTCAACCATTTTCTTTAATATTGTTATTCAAAGTTGGTTTAACCAACGGGTGGAAACAGCCATTGGGGAGTCCATTGCTATTGCAGGGGCGTATTTGGGGGAACACCAAAAAGTGATCAGCGCCAATGCGCAAGCCATGGCCGCAGATCTGGCCCCTCTCATTCAATATTCCACTCCTGAATCAGGACTATTGGACCAAAAGCTTACGGATCAAACTCAGGCGCGTGCCCTTGATGAGGCCATCATCTTTAATGATAAAATGGAAATTTTAGGGCGATCTCGCTTTTCTTTTGCCTTAGATTTTCTGAAAATTCAAGCGGCTGACTTGGCACGCGCACAAGATGCCCCTGTAATTCATACAAATGCGGAAAAGGACCGGGTGCGTGCCCTTGTGGCCATTAATCCTTTGACCAATACCTATCTGTTGGTGGGACGGCAGGTGTCGCCTACGGTTTTAAGTCGGATTGAAAATGCTGAAAAAGCCGCTCAAGAATATGCGCGCCTTGAGTCCGAAGGATCAAGTCTGGCCCTTAAGTTCGCCCTTATCTTTGTGGGCATTGCTGTTTTATTGCTTTTAGCGGCTGTTCTCGCAGGGCTTCTTTTTGCTAATAAACTGGCACGCCCCATGCGTCGTTTAATCCAAGCCTCAGATGAAGTTTCGAAAGGCAACCTTTCCTTTCATATTCCTGAAGAGGAAGGGAATGAAGAATTTTCATCTCTGATTTCTTCTTACAATCGGATGACAACCCAGCTTGATTCCCAAAGAGAACAACTTGATGGGCGTCGCCGCTTTACAGAAGCTGTGTTGAGCGGGGTATCCGCTGGGGTGATTGGTTTAGATGCCAAGGGGAAAATTAATTTGCCCAATCACTCTGCCAGCAAACTATTAGGCGTTGAGTTGATGCATAAAATAGGAAAAAAACTGGTGGACGTCATTCCAGAGATGGCGCCGCTTTTTAAAGAAATCAAGGAAATCAAAACCAACTTTATCGAAAAACAAGTTATCTTTAATCAAAAGGGGCATGGTCACACTTTTTTTGTGCGCGTTTCCTTAGAAAAGAAAAACAGCAAAATCACGGGCTATGTTGTCACCTTTGATGATATTACCCAGCTACAAGCGGCGCAACGAAAGGCAGCGTGGTCCGATATGGGACGACGCGTGGCCCATGAGATAAAAAACCCGCTCACGCCCATTCGCCTCTCAGCGGAGCGATTAAAACGGCGTTATTCAAAGCAAATTCTTCAAGATCCGGAAACCTTTCAAAACTGTGTGGACACCATTATTCGTCAGGTGGACAATATCGGACAGTTGGTGAGCGAATTTTCATCTTTCGCGCGTATGCCAGCCCCTGATATGAAACTCGAAGATCTTGTGCAGATCTGCAAAGACGAAGTCTTCCTTCAGCAACATGCCCGACATGATTTAAAAATTGACTTTATGACCTCTTTAGCCACCCTTCCTTTTGTGTGCGATCGGGGGCAAATCGGTCAAGTTCTCACCAACCTCATACAAAATGCTATTCAGGCGATTGAAGCAAAAAATATTTTTCTTGGCCATGTAGATGTGACTTTACAAACTGAGGGACAAAAAATTATTTTAAAGGTCTTAGATAATGGAATTGGGCTTCCTGCAGAACATCGGGAACGTCTTACGGAACCTTATGTCACATTTCGTGAAAAAGGAACAGGACTAGGGCTTGCGATTGTGAAGAAAATCATAGAAGATCACGGGGGTATTTTAACCCTTCAAGATCATCCTGATGAGGGAACCATGGTTGAAATTGTGTTCACGCGGGCAAGTCTTGGTCAAGCTGTTGCAAATTAAGGAATATTAAAATGAGTCAAGATATTCTAATCGTAGATGATGAACCAGACATCAGGGATCTTGTGTCTGGCATTCTATCTGATGAAGGATTTACAACGCGTGTAGCGGCCACAGGAGAAAAGGCTTTAGAGGAAATTTCTCTGCGCCAACCTCATCTTCTTATCCTTGACGTATGGCTGGGGGATCCGAAGTATGATGGGTTGAAAATCCTAGAGCTCATCAAAAAAACAAACCCAGACCTTCCCATTCTGATGATCAGTGGCCATGGTACCGTGGAAACGGCTGTGGGCGCCATTAAATTAGGTGCTTACGATTTTATTGAAAAACCGTTCAAAACAGACCGCTTATTGTTGGTTGTTTCTCGTGCCATGGAAGCGGCGGCTTTGCGGAAAGAAAATCGCCATCTTAAGGAAGCCGTTCTGGCGCCGCAAATGATTGGCAGCTCTTCAGCCATTCAAGCGGTCCGTAAGACAATTGAAAAAGTAGCCCCTGCAAATAGTCGCGTCTTAATGGTGGGACCTGCGGGTGTGGGCAAAGAGCTTGCGGCCCGTGAAATCCATGCGAAATCAAAGCGTGCTGCGGGTCCTTTCCTTGTTCTTCATTGTTTAATGGATTCGGAAATTTCTTTAGAGGATGCTCTTTTTGGAACAGAAACAGCCGAGTCTCGTACACTTGGTCTTTTAGAACTCGCCCATGGGGGAACTCTCTTCCTTGATGAGGTCACCGAGCTATCCCTTGAAAGCCAAGCCAAACTGGTTCGGTTTTTACATGAACATGCTTTCAAACGCCGGGGTGGACAGCAAAAAGTAACAGCTGATGTGCGCGTTCTGGCTGCGACAAAACGGGATATAAAGGCCTCCATTGAGGCTGGTTTGTTTCGTGAAGACCTTTATTATCGTCTGAACGTTGTGACCCTCTCTTTACCCCCTTTAAAAGAACGCCTTGAAGATATCCCAGACCTTGTGGCCTATTTTGTGGATCGCTTGTCCAAACAGGCGAGCGTTCCCAAGCGCCAGTTTTCAGATCCTTCTCTGACCTTAATGCGCACATACAAGTGGCCAGGGAATGTCCATGAACTCCGCAACGTTGTGGAAAGAGCGCTTATTCTTTCGCCTGCCGCCAATGATGCAATCGTTACCCCCGACGAGCTTCCTCCAGAGGTAAGGGGCGAAACCATGCCCTCATCTTCTCAAAATTCCACTGACTTTCTGTCCATGCCCTTGCGAGAAGCGCGAGAATACTTCGAGCGAGAATATCTTCTTGCGCAAGTGCATAAATTTTCAGGGAATATTTCTCGCACCGCCACCTTTATTGGAATGGAACGGTCGGCCCTTCACCGCAAACTCCGCCAGCTTCAGGTGGAGCACAAGAAAGTAAGCGGAGAGTGAACCCCTTCGGGCCCCTCCCTATCACGTGCTTTTTCAGGCTCTTCTTGGTGTGTCGCAAGGGTTTTGAGTGTTCTTTGAGCAACCTAGATCGAACCAGGCTTTTGTCAGACTCTGGTTCGCGTTATTAAGTTGGTAAGATAGTCATTGTACGGTCGCTGATGGGTTCACGTCAGAGGCAAACAAAGTATCCCTAAAGTTTAACGAAGTTAAACACACTCAACCTCTGGAAGAGGAAAGATAAATTTCCCCCCTTTTTGCCGGAAACTCTCTTCTCGTGTTAAAAACTCACTTTTAAAATGCCAAGGAAGAACAAAAAAATAATCCGGATTGGCTTCTCGAGACTCTGCTTCCGAAATGATCGGAATCGTCATTCCAGGAGTGTATTTTCCCCACTTCACAGGATTACGATCTGCAATAGCTTCAATTAGATCAGTCGTTATTCCACAATACTGCAGCAATGTATTTCCTTTTGTTGAAGCCCCATATCCATGAACCTTCTGTCCCTTATTTTTACATTCATTGAGCAACAAAAGTATGGAATTTTTTATGGATTCAATGTCTTGCGCAAAACGAGCAAGCAACGGCTCTATTTCTTTTTCATTTTCAAGGATGTGATTTATTTTATCCAAATTTTGTGGAAAGCGTGCTGAGTCATGGCATGCATAAAGGCGGAAGCTTCCTCCATTAATGTCATTAAACTCAACATTAAAGATTCGCATTTTATGCCTACGCAGAAGCGTAATGAGCTGAGAGAGCCCATAGTACTCAAGATGCTCGTGACAAACCGTATCAAAAGACTTCTGTTTTAACATTGTCGGGAGATAGCTTTGTTCAAAAACCCAAACTCCATCCTCTGCTAAAGCATCAGCAATATCCGCTACAAATTTATTAGGATCCGGAAGATCGTAGAACATAGCTATACTTGTAATAATCTTTGCCTTTTGCGTAGGAAAAACGTTTCGAAACGCTTGGCTTGTAAAAAAATCACCCACGCGTGTTACATCATCGGGATAAAATTCTTTAAATTGATCACTTGTGGGATCAATGCCTATACGGTGCAGATCTTTTGACACGTACGCCTTGAGAAGGGTGCAATCATTACTTCCTATGTCTAAAACAATATCTCCAGGTTTTAAGCCAACCAAAGCACTGGCTTCATTAACAATTCCTCGCAGATGATTCTTCATGGTTTCATTGAGCCCAGAACGATACCCATAAGTGTGTCGGAATAAATCATCTTGGCGATAGTCATGTTTTAATTGCACCAAAAGACACTGTGTACACCGAATCAATACCATGGGCGCTGAGGGAACATTTTCGTTTGCAGATTCAGGAAAATAACCACATGAAGCCACATTTCCGAAATCAAAAACTTCTGTGAAGTCCTCATGATGGCAAATTCTGCAAGATTTTATTTCTTCGTGATGCATTAATCTAACTTTCTTGTAAGGGCTGATCTATTAAATTCCACTTTCCTTAAGGTATGTGCAGAAAACAAATAAGAATGCTTCAATGAAAACATATTATTTTTGTAGTTTGCTTTTTAAAATTTCAAAAAGTTGTTGTCCGTCCTTAATGTCTTCTCTCCTACAATTTACAGAAAATTGAAACTGAATACGCTGATCTATTTTACCTTTAAATAAAAGTGCGCTCTGAACCAAGTTTGCACGAATGAAACGAACATTTTCAGCAGGACTCATGTAAAAACAATGGGAGTATTGCACAGGCAATAACAACAGAGACCAATCACTACTTTCCGCTTGAACGTGGATTTCATTAGGTTCAAATCTTATAGATGCATCTTTCGCTGAAACTAAAGGACTTGGCAAGTCTTTTTCTTGGATAACGACCGAGTTTTCAAATGAAAAGTGAGGATCTCTTAAGAGTGAAAATATTTTATTTTCATCGGCAAGATAAATGGGGAGCGTGGGACTAAAGGTACCCAGGTTAGGGCGGTTAATTTCATATAAAAATAAAGTTGGCGACATAATATAAGCATGGAGATACCCATAAAAATAATTTTTTGCTTCTTTCAAATCAGAGAGTTCTATTTTTTTGTTGAGGTTATCCTTTGTAACTATGTCCAAGGCACTGCTTAATCCCGCAATTACTTTTTGAATGTCCTTATCCGATGTAGATGGGTAATCTTTCTGTATCTCTTTCATAAACTCACTTAAAAACTGCGATTTTTCAATATCTGATTCAGAGTTTATGCTATGAGAAAATGCTCTAAATTTTTCTGGATTTAGAAAAGATTCATATATATTCATAGCGTTTTTAACACCATAAAGGCTTATTCCCTCGATCTTCCTCGGCGTTTGTTCTAAAATTTTAGTAACTCCAGCGTGGTTTAAAATGCTATCGGTTATTATAAAACGTACGCCTAAAGCAGACAAAACTCGCAGATCAAGGTCATACACTTCTAAAGAAACAACTGGGGAACGGCAAAGAGATGGATCTTTACTTAATGCAGAAAAATTTAACAAGTTTTGCCAAAAAATAAGCATAGGCACATTGATCATTTGTGCATACTCTTCTAGGGTTGGAATGTTATATTTCCACAAATCGCTTAACATATGTGTGCTACCATGAACATCTGATCGCTTTAAGTAGAGGCGTGTATTGATATAGTGGTCTAGTGGAGAAGAAGGAGCACTTTTGCCACAATCTATTGTTTTTCTTAAAGAGGAGTCCGCGCTTGCAAAATAAGAAATCACCGAGCCCCGAAAACGATCACCTGGATCAAGAGAAACTTGCTTACGCAGATATTCAATTATTACTTGTTCTGACTTGGATTGTGTTGAAGAAATTGAATTTTCACGTATTTCTAGATACAATAACAGAGATGCAACCAATGGAGCTATCATTAAAGCAAAGCAAGAAAGTATACTTATTTTTTTTTCTTTAAATTTCACCTTTTTAAAATAATTAAAGGAAAATCTATTCATTGTTGATATGAAACTTTCCCACAAAAAAGAGAAAAAAAGAATAAAAAAGAGCATAAAAAATGCTTGGGATGCCATCGCAAGATACTGAGGACTTATCTGAGTGATTCGCCCTTGTATAATAGAATTGTCAAAGCAAAACCTTAGTAGGTCTGGTAAAAGTGCAATAATAAGAAAACACAAAGATATCCAACGATATTGACGTCTAAGTAAACCCATTACCCCCCCTAGAAAACTGAGAGCATAAAGATAGGAAAATGGGTTCTTAAAAGAGAAAAAAACATAAAATGGACTTATAATAATGCTTTTCGGGCCACTGTACGTTGGCCATTTTGAAGGAAAATGAAATGAGATAAGTTTGCTACTTGAAAGGAGGGTACGTGCTCCATAGTGCTCCAAGACCTCATAGTAAGCAGGAATTTTAAAAATTAGCAGTAAAGCACTTATGCAAAATAAAGCACTTACTTTCCATAAGATAGACGATCGATTAAGATACTGAAATGTGTACCCAGCACACATAAGTCCATAGGTTGCCACATAAAACACGGAATAAAATACTGAAGATATGAACAAGACAAAACTAAGAAACATCAAAAGTAAAAGTAAAATAAAATTCTTGTTCCGACTTTCTTCACCAAGCGCTATATATGTGATAAACATCAAATTGCTCACAACCATTAAGTGTACGACATAAGGAGCAAGGCCTATGAGGGAAATCTGAGAAAATGGAGGGAAGAAAAACAATAAAAACGTTTGCCCAACAAGTATGGATTGGATAGTTGTTAACTTGAGAGAGCGCGCTAAAAAAAATAGTGAGAAAAAAGCTTCAAGCCAATAAATAGAATACGAAATAATATGATTTATCGAAAGGTCAAAAGGGAGAGACACCGCCAAGGCACCTGGGTTCCACCAGGAATTGACTGGAAGGAACGTTGAGACCATACCCTGGAAAGGATTAAGCGCAATTACATTAAATGGCGTAGACCACTTGACTAAAGCTGTAGAAATCCAAGAAAACATGCCTCCATCAATGTTCGCGTACAGGACGGTACAATCCCCTCCACTGTAAGCAACCCATGTAAATGCAAAAATAGCAAAAAGCCATAAAGTAGAAAGACTACCAATAGCTATTTGAAAAAATAGTGCCTTATTTTCTATAGCTTTATTCATATCAAATTACTCTCTTATTTTCAACTCGCCCATACATATCCTCAAGCCTTACAATGTCATCTTCTCCCAAATAATCTCCTAACTGAACTTCTATAAATTGTAAAGGTGTGTCTCCTGTATTTTCCACTCGATGAATAATCCCTTGTGGGAGATGAATTGTATCCCCTTTGTACATGATAAGCTCTTGGTCATCACGCGTTACCTTCGCAGTTCCTTGGATAATGACCCAATGCTCTTCTCGATGATGATGGAGTTGAAGAGAAAGCTTTCCATGAGGATTAACCGTGATCTTCTTAACTTGAAACCCATCTCCACTATCTATAGATTGATACTGCCCCCAAGGACGATAAACAATGCCTTTATGTGATTCGTGCTCAGTTCTATTTTCATCTTTTAAAGTTTTTACAATATCTCTAACATCCTGAGAATAACTTTTGTTGGCAACAAGGACTGCATCACCGTCAGCAACCACAATAATATCATCTAACCCCAACACTGAAATAAGCTGATTTTCGCTTCTGATGTAGGACCTTCGAACGTCCTTTACGAGAACATCCCCAACCAAGGTATTCTCGTTATTATCTTTTGAAGATATTTTCCAAAGCTCTTCCCAACACCCTAAATCGCACCAGCCCATATTCGCCTCAATCACAACACCTTCCTTTGTTTTCTCTGTTATGGCGTGATCAATAGAAAGACTCGGAAGGTTAAGAAATGACTTTTCTTCTAATCTTAAAAAATTGGCCTCTCTCGACGCATTGCTGAGTGATCTCTTGCACAATGCTAAAATTTCAGGTTGGAGATTGCGAAACTCCTCCAACATAGTTGATGCCTTAAACATATAAAGACCACAGTTCCACAAATAGGCCTTTGTTGATAAATATTTTTCAGCAATTTTTTTGTTCGGTTTTTCAACAAATTGTTGAATTGTGTAAATCCCTGTCGTGCCAAAAGCTTCCTGCCCCTTTTGAATGTAGCCGTAAGCTGTTGACGGAAAATCAGCTACAGCACCAAAAGTAACAATTTTTCCGGCGGCCACAATAGGAATTGCTTTAGAAACTAAGTGGTGGAATTGAGCGGTGTCCTCTATAAAATGATCAGAGGGAACGATGAGGATGATATCCTCAGGGCTATGAGAAAGACAAGTTATAGCAACAGCCGCTGCCGTGTTTTTTCCTTGTGGTTCTAAAATAATATTTTTTGGATTGACATCAATGGCCCTCAGCTGGTCAGAAATTAAAAATCGATGCTCTTCATTACAAATAACTGTAATATCACCATAATTTTTATGAGATCTAAACCTTTGCGCAGTTTCTTGTATAAGCGTTTCTTTGTTAAGCAAATTCCAAAACTGCTTAGGAAATTTTGATCTTGAAAGGGGCCAAAGTCGTGATCCACTTCCTCCCGATAATATGACAGGAATAACCATACTCATCTTTTAAAATTTTCGATATCGCTTTGAACCATTTCTTTCACAAGCTCAGAAAATGTTGTTTTGTGAATCCACCCGAGTTTTTCTTTGGCTTTTGTGCTATCACCAAGCAAAAAGTCAACCTCTGAAGGCCTGAAATATTTACTGTCGACTTTAATTAGAGTGCGTCTATTGTTTTTATCAACACCGATCTCTTCTACACCATTTCCTTGCCATTCAATTGAAATATTGATGCAGGCAAAGGCTTTTTCTATAAATTCTCTTACAGAATGAGCTTCTCCTGTCGCGAGAACATAGTCATCAGGAGTGTCAGATTGCAAAATTCTCCACATGCCCTCAACATAATCACGTGCATGCCCCCAATCTCTTTTTGCACCTAGATTACCAAGAGCAAGATAATCTTGAGCCCCATGAAAAATACGTGCAACAAATTTCGAAATTTTACGCGTCACAAAAGCTTCCCCTCGAACAGGGCTTTCATGGTTAAATAGTATTCCATTTGATGCATGGAATCCATAAGCTTCGCGATAGTTAATTGTAGCCCAATAAGCATATAATTTAGCAACACCATAAGGGCTTCTGGGATAAAAGGGAGTTTTTTCTGTTTGGGGAATTTCCTGAACTTTTCCATAGAGTTCAGATGTTGATGCTTGATAAATGCGCATCTCATCCTGAGCTTTTAAAAGATGCACCGCTTCAAGCATACGAAGAGCCCCTAATGCGTCCACATTGGCTGTGTATTCCGGGGTTTCAAAGCTCACAGCGACATGACTTTGTGCTGCAAGATTGTATATTTCTGTCGGTTGAATTTCGTATAATAAGCGCATTAAGCAACTCATATCCGTCATATCACCATAATGAAGGATAAGATTTGAGCGAGCGTTTGCCTGCTTTTCGAAGATAGGATCTAGTCTATATCGGTTATTTGTTGAAGACCGGCGAACCATACCATGAACAATATACCCTTTTTCCAAGAGCAACTCAGATAGATAAGCTCCATCTTGCCCATTAATTCCCGTTACAAACGCTATATTTTTATGTGATTTTAAACTCATTTACGTATCCTATCTAATAAGAAAGAGTTTTATAATTTTCTAGCAAATAACACCATTTCCCCACTAAGTTGTACAGGGATCTGAATGTTTTTGAAAAAACTTAAATTTAGAATAGGATTAATAAGTTTGCTTATTTTATATCTTTGCAAACTTATTGCCAGTGAAAACAACCGAAAATAAAGTTTGTGGTTTCGATTTTGAACAACCTCGAAACCAACATCTTCAAGCATTTTTGTAAGCGTTTTCTTGGAAAAATAATATAAATGCATTCCTTGAAACCACCACCATTTTTTTCCAAGTAATTTTGGCAACCAAGCCTCAACGTCACCTGTATAAATAACAAATAATCCCCCTGGAACAAGAGCGTTTGAAATTGAACTCAATTCGGTTTTAGGATCTTCAAAATGCTCAATCACACCCCATAGAGTTATGACGTCATACTTATTTTTTGCCTCTAATTCATTGAGTGGTTTCTGATACACTTTGTGTTTCTTTGAAGCAATACTGGCTGCCCAATTTGATAGTTCAATCCCTTCAACTTGAAATGCCTTTTCTGCCGCATCAAGAAATACCCCTGTGGCACAACCAATATCAAGAAGTTTGCCCGTATTTTTGTACTTTAAAATCTGTTTCAGTGAATTTTCCGCGGTGAAACGCCGTTGATCTTCAGAGTTCAGATAGGTCTCATCGATTGTTTCTGTATAGAACGTTTCCATTTTAGGCATTGGATTTGTAAAAACAAGACCACATTCCTTGCATCGAACGATCTTAAAAGTCTTGCGCGTATCGACATTAAAATTATAGTCCACAGTTGGCGGATTATCTTTTAATTCATCTTCGTATAAATCATCAAAATGATTTGAGTGACAAAGATTGCAAGGGATAACTCTTTTTATTACGCTTGATTGATTACTCATAGACAACTCCTCACCCACCCACTAACTTATGGGTATCATTTTTTGATGCAACAACTACAACATATGTAAATGCATCCCTAAAACTAAAAGAAAACCTCTCAAGTAAAAACCCTGCCTGATTGAGCAGCTTTTTGATCTGCTTCTTTGATCTTATTTGAGTTGGCTCATCAGGATGGAGCTTTATTCCCTTTCGCAGAATAGTATTTAACACAAAATGAATAAATCTAAGGGCAAAGACAGAAAGTCCATAGGAAGGTGGCCAAAATAGCACTACTTTTCCATCAGGAGTTAACACTCGATTAAATTCTTGCAATATATCCACAATCTCATTTTCCAGGAAATGTTCCATAACCCCTAGATTATAAATGCCGTCAAAGGTAGAGGGTGGCACTGGAATATCAAATATACTCCCAAGAATTGTCGTGCAATCATCTCCATGAACATCTTTATATTTACAAATTGCTTTACTTGATAAATCCAAAGCCGTTACATGTGTATATTTAATGAGATCTACATCTGTTTCTCCACTTCCACACCCTGCATGCAGTAAGCGCGCTCCTTTGGAGAAGTTTTCTTTAATAAATCTGTTGAGATTGGGCTTTATAAGCTTGTATCTATAAAAACTCGCAACTATATCATAGGCTGCTTTTTCCTTTTTATTACCCCAATAATGATCCCATTCATTTTTCGTTTTTTCATTATCAACGCGATTCTCTTTCTTTATTTTTTTTACAACCTTATTTAAGGTAATGGAAAGTTTTAAAAGATGAAATACGCCCTTCAAAGCATGCGATAGTTTCATCTTTGAACTTCCATGGATTCTTCGATGCAATATGATAGGAATTTCTAGTATCTTACATCCTAATTGATGGAGGATCGTTAAGCTTACAAAGAAAAATTCATAATCTGCATTCTTGATAGAGTCGAAATAAGAAGAAGGTATATTCTTTATATTATACAATCTAAGGCCACCTGTGGCATCAAATGGCAAATTAAGGAGGCGTTTTGTCAGAAAATGACCAAAATGAGTTACAACTTTACGGAAAGCTGTCCAATGTTGAAGACTTTCCTTACGATTAAATCGAGTGCCTATAATGATATCATTATCTTTTAAAGACGCTAAAAAGACTTCTATATCTTCTGGGGCATGAGAAAAGTCCGCATCCATCGTAACAAGTTTTTCATAGCCATGCTGATAGGCGTAATGAATAATTTCTAAATGAGCAGACCCCACACCACTTTTTTCTTTCCGATGAATCACACTTATACACTTGTGTTCTTCGGATAATTTGTCAGCGATATCCCCTGTCCCATCTGGAGATCCATCGTCTACGATAAGCACATCCGCTTTAACATTTTGTAGCAACAAAATTCTATCGACTAAAGACCTAAGATTTTGTGATTCATTGTAGGTCGGAATTCCAATCAATATTTCATTCTGCATTACGCATCTGCCTTTTTATTTCATTAAAAACCATTTCTTCAATCATTGTTTCGAATGAATATTGAGGTTTCCATTTTGCTACTCTACAAATTTTTGAAGTATCTCCACAGAGAGGTATATTATGCCCTTTCTTTTTTATCAAGCTCTTATTTTCTTTGATATAGTCTGAACTTTTTAAATCTAACAAATTAAAAGCTATACTTGCAAAATTTTCGACTGTATGGAGTTTCCCCGTAGCAATAATAAAATCATCTGGTTGTGCAAGTTGGAGAATGCTGTGCATTGCTTTAACAAAGTCTTTAGCATGCCCCCAATCTACAGCAGCTTCTAAATTGCCCAACACAAGCTCATGTTGCAGCCCTAATTTTATTTTTACAACGGTTGACACAATCTTTTTTGACAAAAATTTAAGAGATCTTAGAGAGGATTCATGATTATATAAGATGCCAACGCTACAAAACAATCCTTTATCCTTACGATAAAGCCTACAAATTTCAACGCCTGTTGCTTTGGTAATTCCATACTGACATATGGGGCGAAAAGGAGTTGTTTCTTTTTGGGGGAATTCATCAGGATTTCCAAATAGATGTGAAGAAGCCGCATAAAAAAATTTGGAGAGGGGGGAAAAAAGCCTTATAGCCTCCAAAAAATTCAATACGCCATGAACATGAACTGATAAGCTGTTAATAAGGCCTTGGTGTATCTCTTCTCGTTGTTCTTCGGACGAATGATGCGCAGCCGCTAAATAATAAATCTCGGCGGGCTTATACTCACTTATGATATTTTGAACTTGAGCATAACTCTCTAAAGCGATAGGACCATGAACTTGTGCCTCGTCGTAGGTTACCCCACTTTTATTGATCCCAATGACATGATATTCATTTTGCTTTAATAGTTGAGTAAGATACGTACCATCTTGGCCTCGATCTCCAACAATGAGTGCTGTTTTTGGCTTAAGACGTTCCATTTCTTAAGCCCTAAACAACTTTTTCTCTTGCTCTAAGCTTGAATTTTAGAAACTTAACAATTCCTATTTCTTTTAAATCAAGAACGCTTATCCAACTCACAAACCCCGTTACTATTGCAAGAAGAGTGCTTATAGCGTGCTGCAATATGGCATAAGAAACGATAAGTTCTTGCGGCAGTCCCGTCGGTCTTAAAACGACTAAAGTAGAAAGATGCAATGTTCCCACATAGCTAGGAGCGGAAGGAACCATAACTGCCAAGGATGTTGAAAGAATAAGTATAGAAATTTCTCCGATACCGAATTGATAATGAGAGGAAAAATCAAGGGACAAAAATAAAAAGTACAACCATAATCCATTAAACATCCACATAACGACCGTATATCCAAAAATATTTAAATATTCTTTCCACGAATACGACAATGTTATGTTCAACAAAACATAATTAAAAAAATGCCGAAATATCTTAAAATAAATTTTTTCTGAGCTGTTTTCAGAATTATTAATCCATTTTTCTAATTTTTTTATTTTCTCTTTAAAAATAAAAATAAAAATAAAAAAAAGCGCACACCCAAGAGATAGAGAAAAAATGGGCATTTTAATCCACCGAGAGATCGGAAAGCTGTATGTTAATATTGTAATGCAAAAAATAAACAAAAGAGAGAGTAAATCTAAAGCATGCTCATAAACGACGGTTCCAAAAATTGATGTTTTTAAAACTTCTTCTTTTTTAGAAAGAGCAAATACTCTTATAAGATCGCCTGAGCGAAAAGGAAGGAGCATATTCAACATATTTCCAATAGCCAATGCAACAAAAACATCTCTAAAATTAAAACGAGCAAAAAAGTTTAAAAGAAGTTGCCATCGCACGGATTTTAATAAAAGACTGAAAAAGAGGCATGCTATTGAAAAAACAAGATACTTGATATTAACAGCGCTTATTATTTGAAAAATTTCAGAAAAATTTATTTTTCTAAATACGGCAAAAAGGGAGAAGATCGTAATAATGAGCCCTACAAAAAATTTTAAATACTTCACGTTTGTCCCCGAAATCATACAGCTAACAGTCTTTTGCAGCAATTGAGAAGTGATGTATCTTTTATGGATTAAACTTATTCTTCTGTAAAGCACTTTAATGCCACGATAAACGCATTTAAACCATAGAGAAAGCCTTGAGGTAAAGTCTTTACACCTCTTATAAACATCCCCAAAATACTATATGGACAGGCAAACTGAGATGGATTAAAATCCTTTATATTCACTCAAAAAATAATAAGAAAGGCTTCTTTGTGATAAAACTCTTCTCTCCCCTAAAATGTCAACCTTGCGGATCATGGTCAGATCTCCTTCACTTTTTTGACAACGAATTGAATAAATTTAATGACGTCTTTTTGTAAATTCATTTCTTTACCATAGCGCCAATCTTCAGCGGTTTGGATGAGGTGATTCCAGTGGGGTCCAAATTTACGCTTCACCCAAGTGGCAGAAGCTTTTTTCGTAGAGGTTGTATGACAGGTAGCCGTGTACAAAATACGGCACAGATTTAAGACAATATAAGATTGGTAGTGGCTATTGCTCAGCCATTCTGGGTCACGCATTTTGGGCTCCCATTCTTGAAACAGATCGCGAATACAAGCGATCCGCACGTCCTCTATATCAATGGATTTAACGAGTGTTTTAAACTCTGGGCCTATCAAGGGAATGCCATGATTATACAGCAAATATTGGTTGATAATCCACTCGTTCCCATAAGGAGCTTCCGGGTAGAAGATACCTTCCCCGATATAGGGGCGTGGTGTTTGAGGAGGCTTTATACTGGACAACATGTGTCGAGGGACATAGGAACACTCAATCCGCTTGGCCCATTTTTTGGTGTCTGTTTCGACCTGAAGATGGATACGCTTAAGAGCTTCTAACTGTTCTAGTGATAGAGGATCATTCACAATGACAACAAGATCGATGTCGCTATTGTTCGGATCAAAGTCCCCATAGGACAACGATCCGGTGAGATAGACTCCCAGAAGGTTGCCTCCTATGATCGGCAGCATTCCTTGGGTAAGGGAATTTAACACGTCGTTTACGTCTGGATAGGGGGTGGAATTTTTGTCATTCATGTCAAATCTCTCAAAATTCAGGGCTTTTAAGGAAAAAACGGCTGCAAACCCGAAGGAGGGTTTTAAGCCTTATGCCCTGTTAGCAGGGCTATCGAGAGAGTATTTGCATGATACGGTCAAACCTATGATTGTTGCGTTCACTTTTAAGATAGCATCGTTTTGGGAGAAATCAAGTCCAGAGTGGAACTTTCGAACTCTTCCCACATCTCCAAAACTAACAGTTGAGAGAGGAGGCATTCTCTCTCCTGCTGAGCAGATTACACCATAAAAAATCGGTCATTCAATTTCATCAATGATTCTTTGACGCAAATGGCCAATCATTGTACACAAAAAGTTTGCTTTTCTTCAAACTGTGGAGTAAACTATAAATATAAAATGGAAAAGTTGTGAGCATATTCACAACAATCTTCTCAACTTATAAAATATGATAATAAATTTTCATGACATTTTTTTTAACTTTGGATCTCGTAATTTCTAAGCCTTTTAATTCTTTGAGGCTTTTGACATGGGTCCCCCCACAGGGTGAAAAGGGGAAATCTCCGATGCGTATAAGTCGAATAGGTTGATCGCTTGGTACGCTGTAAGTGATGTTGGGGCACAACACTTGCAGTTTCTCTCCAGACACTTGATCCATACTGATGAGCCAATCTTTCTCTATGTATTGTTCAATTTCTTTATTAATCGATTCTATTGGAATGTCCTCTAAAGAATTCCTTTTGGTATGGAATTCAACGTAACACTCGTCTGGGAAATGATGGCCTTTTACAGCACCCCACTGAGGAAAAAGGCTTTCTATGACATTGCTTATTAAATGACCTGATGTATGCAACCTGGCATGGAGAAGACGCGCTTCTTGATCAAGAAAACAGGTGCCTGTTTGTCCCATTAAATGGCTATAATCTTGATCTGTATAATGTCTAATCTCATTGCCCATAGATTTAACCTTAGCGATGGGAATGATATGGTCTCCGACCTCAATCCTGCCGTGATCGGAAGGTTGGCCTCCTCCCTGAGGATAAAATAGGGTTTGATTAAGAATCAAAAAATACCCATGATCATCTTTGTTGCAAGCGACAATGACCGCGTGATCGTTAAACTTATAGGTGTCGTCAAAATAGAGAAGATGTGTTGTCATGATCCGCTTCCTTTGTTAAATGTCATTGCAATATACAACTAATTTTATTATAGTCATCCCACATCAAGGTTGCAAGAGGTCAATGCATGAAAAAAGAGTCTATCAATACTCTCAGAGAAGTCTCCCGTAAATTGATTCGGGAATTGGGGATTCTCCAATTAAACCAACCCCATTTAAAGAAAGCTCCTCAACATTGGCACGCTCTGATTGAGATTGCCAAGGAACCAGGGATCACCACATCTCATTTAGGAAATCTGCTGCTTTTATCGGTCTCTTCAACCTCCCGCATTGTAAATGCCTTGATCGACCAAAACCTTGTGTTCTTTAAGGAAGGGATGGACAAACGCGAAAAGTATTTACACATCACCAAAAAAGGGCAGCTTGAAGTTGCAAAAATGGATGAGTTTTCGAATACAAAAATAAAGGGAGCCTTTGAATTTTTAACAGAAGAAGAACAAGGTCAGCTCATTTACGCCATTCAAAAATACGGAGAGGCGCTGAAAAAAAGCCGCTTGGCTCGGGAACAGGTCAAAATTCATACTCTTTCCACCTCTCGGGCGATTCGCAAACAAATTATTGCCATGATCGAACATATTCAAAAGGGGGAATTTTTATTGCCAATCACAGATGACATTAATGCCTGTATCTTAAAAGCTGAAGAAGAATTCTATTATAATAATTCCTATAATTTCTGGTATGCAGTGGATAAGAACGGAGCCGTTATCGGGAGTATGGGGTTAAAGAAAATAGATAACCAGACAGGGGAAATCAAAAAATTCTTCGTTGCTCAGAACTATCGTGGCAAAGGAGTGGCCCAGAAGTTAATGAACACGCTCATGAAGGCTGCTTCTAAGCATCATTTTGAGAGCCTTTATCTTGGGACAGTAAGTCGCTTAGAAGCGGCCCAAAGCTTTTATAAAAAACATGGGTTTTCTCAAATTACAGCACAACAACTTCCCTCAGGATTTGTGATTTGCCCAGTGGACACAGTGTTTTTTAAAATAAGAGTTGAAGACTTACAGCACAAATTATCTGCGCTTTTGGATTGAGGTGCCTTATGAAGTTTTAAAAGGAGACTATAGGATGGATATTCAAATTGGGTCAGAAGAAGAGCTCAATAAGATCAGTAACTCGCTGTTTGATTTTAACAAGGCTATTGTTGCAGGATTTAACAACCAATCAGAACCTTTTGTAACAATTCGCTATGTGATCAGAGAAAAAGAAGTTTTAATAGCTGGAATTTTGGGGCAAATTGTAATTAATAATGTTATTTACATAGATGATCTCTTTGTGGATGAGCTCCACAGACGTTATGGTTATGCCACAGCTTTGCTTCAAAAACTCGAACAAGAAGCAAAATCCAGAGGGTGTTATCTCGCTTGGTTGTATACACTCAATAGTGAAGCTGTTCCTTTTTATGAGAAGTCTGGGTATGACGTGTTTGCAAAACTTGAGAATGCGCCTGCGCCAGGAGTCACAACCTTTTATATGAAAAAGCTTTTAAAGGAAGCAAAATAGTGCCATTAGGAATCCCCCTCAATCCCTTCTATTTCATCCGCCATGGGGAAACGGAGTGGAATCAACGGAATATCATTATGGGAAGCCAGGATATTCCGTTGAATGAGAGGGGGCTCCGGCAAGCACGTGAAGCGGCAGAGATTTTGAAAAATGAACCCTTTGAGATCATCGTTTCGAGTCCACGCCTAAGGGCTCAGAAAACAGCTGAAATCATCGCAAAACGGACAAACAAACCGATGCTTCTTGAAGAGGGCCTCGTTGAAATAAACTGGGGAGAGGCCGAAGGAACTTTCCATGATCCAACGAAATCTATATTTGATGATACGCAGAGGCCAAAGGGAGCAGAACCCTTTTTTGCTTTTCAAAAACGCATTGTTGAAACGATTTCCTTCGTCTTACGCATGGGAAAACTCCCCCTGATCGTCTCTCACGGGGGCGTATTTAAGGCATTAACCTACCATATGGGCTACACAGATCTGGGATCATCCAATGGCACGCCTTTCTTTTTTAAGCCTCCCCTTGATCCTGCCCATCCTTGGGGGATTTGTCATTTAGGGGAGGGGGACCTTTGATGGCCAGGAAAATTCTATGACCCTCAACGCTATAAATGTTGCCCTTGTCGGGTTTGGATTTTCAGGACGCACTTTTCACGCACCTTTTTTAATCGCGCTTGAGGATTACAATTTGTCCCGTGTCGTCTCTTCGCACCCTGAAAAAGTTCAAGAAATATTACCCAATGTCCATGTGGAATCAGATTTTACAAAGGTTCTGAAGGACCCCACCATAGATTTAGTTGTGATTGCAACACCAAATGCCACGCATTATGAGCTGGCGAAGGCATCTCTTGAAGCTGGCAAACATGTGCTTGTTGACAAACCTTTTACGGTTCATTCCAAAGAAGCCAAAGATCTTATTGATATAGCAAAGCAGAAAAAACGAATTTTAACCGTCTATCATAACAGGCGCTGGGATGGTGATTTCTTAACTGTCAAAAAAATCCTCGCAGAAAAGGTATTAGGCGATGTTTATTTATATGAGGCTCACTTTCACAGATATAGAGCCTTCCCTAACCCCCAACGATGGAAAGAATCTCCCGTCCTTGGATCAGGGATTTTATATGACCTGGGCGCTCATTTGATCGATCAGGCGTTGTTGCTTTTTGGTCCACCAGACGCCATTGATGCTGACATCCTCACCCAAAGATCTGGTGCCGTTGCTGATGATTATTTTCATTTAACGTTAAAATATGGCACAAAGCGTGTTCTTCTAAAAGCTAGCAATCTTGTCTGTAACCCTGGGCCGCGTTATCAACTTCACGGCACTCAGGGGAGCTTCTTGAAAAGCGGCCTGGATCCTCAAGAGGCAGAGTTGATTGCAGGGAAAAATCCTCTTGAGAAAACATGGGGAAAAGATAGAGAGGAAAACCATGGAATGGTGAGCGTTAAGGATCATCATTCCTACGTTCCCACAATTCCAGGCAATTATGCTCTATTCTATAAATTACTGTCTCAGGCTATTCAGAAAAATTCTCCCCCGCCCGTTCTTCCAGAGGAGGCCTATCAAGTCATCAAGCTCATTGAAAGGTGTGGAGAAAAATGATGAGGATTCTTTTGTTTGCAGATGTGACTCTTTGTTATATAGACGCAAATGGCCAATCATTGTTGTACACAAAAAGTTTGATTTTCTTCAAACTGTGGAGTAAACTATAAATATAAAATGGGAAAGTTGAGTCGACATTATGTTGACTCTTTTGAGCATCTTTTTGAAAGACAATAAAAAAGTGAGGCGATCATTGCCGGCTCTGGTTTAAAATGTGTCAGGTGTTAAGAATGCTCATTTCAGAGTACCTGTTGCCTCGGAACTTTTTATAGGCTGAGTTTTTAAGGATTAAGGGCAGCCATATAATTGTTCATATTCATGATAAACGCCTCCTTTAAAGGCTTTTCTAAGTGGTGAAGGTAGGGCTGAATTTTTGTTTTGAAGTCCTCTCGAAATTCAAATGATTTACATTCACTCTGAACTAACCAAGGATCTTCTTGGATAAGCTTATGCTTAAAAAATTTCTTTTTCAAAAAAGACACCTTTTCACTTTTTTCTGTTTGCTTTGGCAGAGCCTCATTTTGGTTTTTGATAATGATCGGCCATAACCCGTTCATAATGTCAGAAAATGTTTGGTGATTCATGATTTGTTGGTTTAAGTAGGATAAAATGTTGAGAGCCATAAACTCACTCATATAAGAAAAATGAATAATATCAACAAGCTTGTATAAGTCTTCTGCTGAATACGAAGTGTTTAAACAAGAAAGATTGTCAACTAATATTTTTCTATATTTCCCATACTCTTGATAGAGAGAATCTGGTGATTTTAATAACATCTCAAGGGGGTGCCAACTTTCATAAAAATGAGAGGCTGCTAATGATCGGCCGCAATACAATAAAGGGAGTCGTTTTACTTTTCCCATACAGGCTGTAAGAGCTCCTCCCAAGAGTTCTCGTCCCAAAAGGGAGTCTAGGGATTGAAGTTGAGAAAAAATATTTTTTAAGATAGGGGTTCTATAGATAGCATAAGTAATAGCTTCATAGGATTGAAAAAGATCTCGTAGACGAATAAGAGGATTATCATTCATCAGCACATCTTTTGTATAAACCAAATCTGAAATTGTAATATTTTTCTTTGCCGTAAAGGAAAAGTAAAGACCATGGGCGGCAATGTAATCCTTATTCGTTTTAAGAAAGCTTACAAGGGGGGCAATTGAATTGACTATAAGAACATCATCATCCGCACATAATGAGCAGAAAGATGTTTTAACTTTTTCAACCCCCCTCCAGAATTTTTCAAAGGGAGGGATGTCTGAAGGAAAGGAAAGAACATCTATGGTGAGCTGAACTTGACTGATAGTATTTTTGTTTTCTTCCCTTTCCTGAGGATGGCTTGAGTCTAGAACTAAAATATTAAATTTAACACTTTGATTATCAAGGTAATTTAATAAAGCTCTAAACTCTTTTGGCCTATTATAGGTTGGAATAATAAGGGTATAATCTTCAACCATCATAATTCCTTAAGCACATTTTTTAACTTGAAGATCTTCACGGCGTTTAACCCAAGCGCTGGGCCATGCTGTAATATTTTCTGTTAAGGCACTCTCATTGAATGTCCATGCTGGGGTTTCTAAAGTAAAGTCTGAATGTTGAGCCAGAAATTCTTCAGTTGCTGCAACGGGATTATCATTTTCCCATTCAGGTTTTCCAGAAGGTACATCACAGAGATCTTGCATAAGCCCATCTGTGACAACAATATAAGACCCTGGGGTGACAAGTTTATAGTAAGCCTCTAATTCTTTTGCTACATGATTTTTGCAATGATTAGAGTCAAGAATAACTAAAACCTTATCGGTAGGATTAATTAGTTTTTTGACTTGAGAAATAATTTCTGGGCTTACAGAGTCCCCTTCAATAAGGTGAATCATGGAAGAAAGTTCATGGCTAATAATAGCTTTTTTATTGTGAGGCCGGATTTCAATATCCACACCTATAACTTTTCCTTTTCCCATACATTTCAACAAGCTAGCGTTAAAAATGAGCGATCCACCATGGGCTATGCCTGTTTCAACGATTACATCAGGTTTTAAGGTATAGATCGCTTCTTGCAGTCTGATCATATCTTCTGGGTGCTGAATAATAGGACGCCCAAGCCAAGTAAAGGTGTAAGAATACTTTTGATTCCAACTCATTTTTAGCCAAAGATCAGATAACATCTCAAATGATTCTTTGCTATAAAGATCTAAACTTTGTTTTTCATTACTTTTAATAATGTCAACTTTTTTGCTTTCTGTATCAATTATGATTTGGGTCATGCTTTTTTCTCCTAAACATATCATTTAATTTCTTTAATAAATTGAGCTCTACATTTAATCATTTCTCTTATACCTTTTTCAAGAGAATAAGATGGAAACCATTTTAAGTCCCTTCTAAGGCGATCAATGTTGGGCACAAGCCTATCGGCATCTTGAGCTGTCGGTTGACGCGCTCCAAATTGAATTAAATCTTCTCCTCCTAATTCATTTGTAACAATTTTTGCCAAGTCTCTAAGACTAGTGGGGTGTCCAGATCCAATATTAATAAAACCAAGCGGCTCTTCTTTTAAGAGGCGTATTAATAAGTGAGCCACATCTTTTACGTAAATATAATCTCTAATTTGGTAACCTGTACCACATGTAATTGGCTTTTGCATTAAAAGATGATCAATAATGTCAGGTAAAAACCGCCCCGCAGATTCAGCAGGGCCATAAGGACAAAACAAGCGACCCCAAGTCATTTTTTTATTAAATAGAGCTGCCGCGGCTTGCGCTCCTGTTCCACAAGCTAATTTACAAGCTCCATAGAGTGTGGAAGGTAAGGTTGGAGTTTCATTTTCCGAACAGTCCTCTTGGGTAGTGCTATATTCAGCACACGTTCCAAGTCCAACAGCATGTTCGCCCCCGGCGTCAAAAAAGTCTTTAAAAAGCCCAAGGCTTGATTGAAGCCATTGAAAATTTTCAGGATCTGCCCAAAATTTTCCTGGCTTTGCAGTCCAAGCAAGATGAAGAAGATGGGTGGGCTGAATTTCTCTGATCATTTTTTGACAACTTTGATCTTCTAAAAGATTAACTTTAATCCACCTTATGTTTTTATATGCGTGATCTTTTAGGTTCTGAGAGGAAGTGGCGTAGACATCAAAGTCTTCTAAATGGAGTAAATCTAGGCAAGCCGATCCTATAAACCCCCCGGCACCTGTGATTAAAAGACGTTTAGAAGACCTTATCATGGATTTAAACAAGGAAATTGCTGATCTCTGCCCGACATAATAGGATCAGAAAAAGGCCAATTAATCCCTAGGCTTGGGTCACTCCAACAAATACCTCTTGCGGAGTTGGGAGCGTAGGGAGTGGAAATGAAGTACAATACTTCGCAATCATCACAAAGTGTTTGAAAACCATGAGCAAACCCTTCAGGAATAAAAAGAGCATTTTTTTGTTCTGCCGAAAGTTCGACAGAAAACCATTGTCCTCTTGTGGAAGAGTCAGGCCGTATATCAACAATAACATCAAATATGCGTCCTTTAAGACAATAGATCATTTTTTTTTCAGCATGAGGTGCACATTGATAGTGAAGGCCACGGAGAGTTGCCTTTTTAGCATTCGAAGAAAGACTTGATTGACTGACGTTAAAAGAAATTCCCTTTTGAAGGAATGTCTCCACGCAAAACGTTCTTGCAAAATACCCCCTCATATCGTCCTTTTTATCAAGGTCGATATAATAAGCGCCTTCTAAAGATAATGCTTGAAAATTCATCTTAGACAACTTCAGGGGAGGGAACAGGAATAATAAATTTACCCCCTTTTGCGCGGTAGCTAGATTGTTGATTTAAAATTTCTTCTTTGAAATTCCAGGTAAGCAACAAAACGTAATCAGGCATCTTTTCAAGAAGTTCTTCTGGTGCATAGATAGGAAGATGAGAACCTGGGATATAATGTCCTTGTTTTTCTTTGCTGCGGTCGACAATGAAATCAAGAAACTCTTCGTTAATTCCAAAAACATTTAATAATGTGCTTCCTTTTGCAGAAGCCCCATAGGCAGCTATAGATTTACCCGAATTTTTTAATCCCTTTAGCAATGAAACAAGGGAATTTTTATTTATTTTAATATTATCAGAAAATGTTTTGTAAAAACCAAGCGTAGAGATTTTTAGGTTATTTTCAAACTCAAGAAGTTCTTTGACTTTTTCACTTTGTGGGGCAGGAGAATGAGAGACAAAAAGGCGTAATGATCCCCCGTGAATGGGCAATCTTTCAACATCGCTAATTTTAAGCCCTGCTCGAGCAAATAAATGATCAAGCGCTTGCAATGAAAAATAACAGAGATGTTCATGATAAATAGTATCAAACTCATTTTTCTCAATCATATCAATCAAATAAGGGACTTCAATTACAGCAAAGCCTTCTGGTTTCAAAATGGTTTTGATTCCTTCAACAAAGTCATTTAAATGAGGAACATGGGCGAGAACATTATTGGCATGAATTACATCAGCAAATTGACCCTTAGCGGCTAATGTGAGGGCAAGTTTTTTAGAAAAAAACTCTGGAAGGGTGGGAATACCTTTTTTATTCGCAACAGCTGCAATGTTTGCTGCCGGATCAATTCCCAACACTGGGACCTTGTTTGCTAAATAATATTGAAGCAAGTACCCATCATTGCTCGCGAGCTCAATAACAAGAGACTCTTTCCCGAGGTTTTTTAATTTTATCATCTTTTGAGAGATAGCCTGAGAATGATCAAGCATAGTGTCTGAATAAGAAGAAAAATAGAAATAATTTTTAAACAAAAACTCAGATGAAACGTCATGTTTTATTTGAACAAGGGAACAATTTGGGCAAAGATAAAGATCTAAAGGAAAAGAAGCTTCCTCTTCTTCTAATTGGTCCTTTCGTAAGAGTGAGTTAGCCAAAGGAAGGGTTCCTAAAGAGACAATTTGTTCGTCTAAAGACTGCCCACAAGAGCGGCAATTTTTTATTTCTTGGTATCTATTCATCAAATTATTAATCCTTTTTCTTTAATCACCGATTGCTTTATTGCGATCAAAGTAGTTTTCATACCAGCTTAGGGTTCTTTTAAGTCCTTCATCAAGGGAAAAGAGGGGTTTCCATTTAAGAATATTTTTTGCTTTTGTTGCATCAAGATATTGATTTGCAATTTCTTTGCTGGCTTGCCCTAGAATCTCTGGAGTGAGGTCGCTCTCCATAAGATTAAGAATAGTCTCAGTAATTTCTAAAGCAGAAAGAGGATTTTCATTCGAAAAGTTAAACGCCTGTCCTTTCAAAGAAGGAATTTCAGCAAGTTTTTCAGCAAGAAGAAGATAAGAACTCACTGCATCTTCCACATAGATGTAGTCTCTCACTAATTTTCCCGTAGAGCGAATCTGTGGTTTTTTGCCCCTTAAAACGGATCTTATTGTTCCGGGGATAATACGATTCCAGTTTAAATCTCCTCCTCCATAAAAATTTCCACAACGAGTAATGACCACCGGCACATCCCATGTTTGAGCATAAGATTGGGCAATAAGGTCAGCACAGGATTTACTGACGTCATAAGGATATTTGGCTTGGAGAGGCGTTGATTCTGTATAGGGCAATTCATCAGCTTCTCCATAAGCCTTGTCAGAAGAAGCAATAACAATTTGTTTTACAGTAGGATTATGACGACAGGCTTCTAGCAAACGCCATGTGCCAGCAATGTTGGCTTCAAAAGTGGATATGGGATTGCGATTAGCAATAGGCACGATGGTTTGCGCGGCTAAATGCAAAACTGTTTGAACCTCATATTCAGCTAGAACTCTTTCAAGCAAGGATTGGTCACATATATCGCCTCGAATAACATTTATATGGTTCCATTGATCCTCTTGATTAATGAGGCATCCAGGAACCCAATCCCTTACGATTGCAATAACATTCGCGTTTAGTTTTCTTAGATTTTTTATAACCCAACCGCCAACTAAACCCGTTCCTCCTGTCACCAAAACATTGCGATCTTGCCAGAATGCGGGGTTATTTAAACTTATTGCCAGATTTTCCATGGAGCCTTACCACTTTCCCAAAGAGTTTCCAAAAGTCGTTTGTCACGTAATGTATCCATACATTGCCAAAAATCACCATGTTCATAGGCATAAAGTTGATTTTCTTTTGCCAGAGTTTCTAAAACATGGGATTCTAAAATAGTTTGATCCCCTTCAATATAATCAAAGATTTGAGGCTCGAAAACAAAAAAACCGCCATTAATCCATCCTTCCCCGATTTGTGGTTTTTCCACAAAAGTTTTAACCTGACCGCAAGAGGTGAGTTTTATTCCTCCAAATCGCGAAGGAGGCCTTACAGCTGTTACGGTTGCAATTTTTCCATGGGATTTATGAAATTCAATAACTTTCTGAACATCTACGTTGGCTACTCCGTCCCCATAGGTTAAGCAAAAGGTTTCCTTATCTAAGTATTTTTTCAGCCTTCCTAAACGACCTCCCGTCATAGAGTGTAATCCTGTTTCTTCGAGATGAATGAGCCAGTTTTCTTCGAACTGACGACGGGCAATAATTTCACTTTTAGATAAATCGATTGTCATATTTCCACTTAACCTAAAAACATCATGAAAATATTTTTTTATAACTTCACTTTTATATCCCAGGGTAATAAAAAACTCATGAATTCCATGCATGGAATAAATTTTCATGATATGCCACATAATGGGCTTATCTCCAATTGCAATCATTGGTTTTGGAATAACGTTTGTTTCTTCAGAGAGTCTAGTTCCATACCCCCCTGCTAAAAGCACACATTTCATTTTATTTCTCTCTCTGACAAATTTTTGATATATCCATTCTTAAACTTGAAGAGGCTGTAGGTTAAATTCTATTAAATTTCAACAGCTTTTTCATTGATTCCCTCGGTTGAAAAGGCTTTTTCATTAGCGAGGGGTATAAATATTTCTTGCATAATATTTTTAACTTACCTATGGTCCGAATACTCATTATTAATTAAATCTTAAGAGGTTGTAGGCAATGCCGAACTTAAAATCAAGTCATAGTTTTCTCTTCTTTGAAGAATCTCAAAAAATTTGTGCTCAGTTAGATATTGAAGCCATTGAGAAACTTGTAGACCATCTGTCCGATCTTCGTGATCGAGAAGGGCGCCTTTTTTTCTTAGGTGTTGGGGGGAGCGCTGCAAACTGCAGTCATGCGGTCAATGACTTTCGTAAACTCTGTGGCATTGAAGCTTACACACCAGTGGACAATGTTTCTGAGTTAACAGCGCGAACGAATGATGAAGGCTGGGAAACTGTTTTTTACGAGTGGCTCATCCAAAGCAAGCTTAACCACAAGGATGCACTCTTTGTTTTAAGTGTAGGGGGAGGGGATGCTGAAAAAAATATAAGCATGAATCTTATTAAGGCTATTGATCTTGCTCAGGAGAAAAAGGCAAAAGTTTTTGGGATTGTTGGAAGAGAGACAGGATACGCTAAAAAAGTGGGTGATTTAGTTGTTGTGGTTCCTCAATGTTCCCCACATCATATTACGCCTCAGTCAGAGGCCTTTCAAGCTTTAGTGTGGCACTGTATGGTGTCTCATCCAAGGTTACAAATTAAAAAGACAAAATGGTGAAGAGTGCCTTCAGAACCACATAAACGACCCGCTATTTTTCTTGATAGGGATGGAGTTCTTAATTTTCCTCTTCTCAAAAACGGAAAGCCTTTTCCTCCCTCCACTATTCAAGAATTTAAACTAATGCCAGGGGTTGAAGAGGCTATCAATGCTTTTGTAGAAGCAAATTTTTTGTTGATTGTTGTAACAAATCAGCCTGATCCTTTGCGAGGAACGCAAAAAAGAGAAATTGTAGAGGAAATGCATGTTCTCTTAAAAAAATGGCTTCCTCTTGATGATATACTAACCGCCTGGGACGAAACCAGTCATGAATATAAACCCTCCATAGGATTAGTCACAAAAGCTGTAGAAAAACATCACATTAACCTTACAAAAAGTTTTTTTATTGGCGATAGATGGAGAGATATAGAATGTGGAAAACGTGCGGGATGCTCAACTGTTTTTATTGACAATAAATACAAGGAAGCTTTAACTGTAGAGCCAGATATACGCTGCCAAAGTTTAAGAGAAGCGGCGCAACTTATATGTCATAAACAAACTAAATAAAGGTAAAGTAATGATTAGTGCAAATAGCTTAAAAATTAAGATTTTTGCTGATGGAGCAGATATAAATGTCATGAAACAAATGGCAACCCTTCCTTTTATAAAAGGATTCACAACAAATCCAACATTGATGAGAAAAGCGGGGATTGTGGATTATGAAGGGTTTGCCTCTCTCGTGGTTTCAGAGTTTAAAAGTTATCCCATTTCTCTAGAGGTGTTTGCAGATGATCTTCTTACCATGGAGCAGCAAGCTTACAAACTTGCATCCCTGGGAGACAATGTCTATGTGAAGATTCCTGTGACTAACACCAAAGGGGTGTCGACAGCTCCGCTGATTCAGCGTCTTTCCAGAGATGGAATCAAAGTTAACATAACGGCCGTGACCCTCCTCAGCCAGGTTCAAGAAATGATGGATGCCCTGGAAGAAGGCATTTCTTCATATATTTCTGTTTTTGCTGGGAGAGTTGCAGATACGGGATGCGATCCCCTGCCTCTTATGAAAGATGCTTTGAAATTAGTTCAAGAAAAATCATCCATTGAACTTCTTTGGGCAAGCCCTCGGGAATTATTCAATGTGATTCAAGCGGATCAAATAGGATGTCATATTATTACGGCAACTTCAGATGTTCTGGCAAAGCTTGATCTCATTGGCAAAGATTTGAAAGATTATTCTTTAGATACCGTTAAAATGTTCTATCAAGACGCATGCTCTGCGGGTTACAACATCGTTCTTGTTGATAAAAAAATCGCCGTTTAATTTAGGAAAGGAAAACAGATGACACATAAGGTTTTAATTACGGGTGGAGCAGGCTATGTGGGGACAATCTTAACCCCTCAACTTTTAAAGGCAGGTCACGAGGTGACCGTCTATGATACTTGCTATTTTGGGAATTTTCTTGCTCCTCATCCGAAGTTAAAGGTTGTTGAAGCTGATATTCGGGAAACGCATAAGTTTAAGGCGGCTTGTCAAGGGATTGATACGGTGCTGCATCTCGCCTGCATTTCTAATGATCCCAGCTTTGAATTGGATGAAGGGTTGAGTCAATCAATTAACTATGATTGTTTTGAGCCCCTTGTTGTGGCCGCTAAGGAAGCGGGTGCAAAACGTTTTGTTTATGCGTCTTCCAGCTCTGTTTATGGAGTAAGTGACGCTCCTGATGTAACAGAAGATCATCCTCTTGTTCCCTTGACCCTTTATAATAAGTTTAAGGGAATGTGCGAACCTCATTTATTTAAACACATGAGCGACGATTTTGTGTGCGTCACCATCCGTCCTGCAACGATCTGCGGATATAGTCCTCGTATGCGTCTTGATTTGTCTGTTAACATTCTCACCAATCATGCGGTCAATAACCGCAAAATCACTGTTTTGGGAGGAAAACAACTGAGACCTAATCTTCATATTAACGATATGGCTGATTTATATGAACTTTTACTGGATGTTCCGGATGCTAAGCTCCAAGGCCAAACCTTTAATGCGGGCTATGAAAATATGAGCATTATGGATATTGCTCATACGGTTAAAAAAGTTGTTGAACAAGAAATTTCAGGGACGTCCATTGAAATTGATGTTGCTGAAACTAATGATCCTCGTTCCTACCATATTAATTCTCAAAAAATTGAGAAAATCATTGGGTTTAAGCCAAAGTGGTCTGTAGAAGATGCCGTTCGGGATCTTTGCAAAGCATTTAATTCAGGAAAATTGCCTAATAGCCTTACAGATGAGCGTTACTTTAACGTGCGGACAATGAAAACCAAAAAGGCTGCTTAATGACAAACAAACCAATAGCTGTTGTTACAGGTGGAGCTGGGTTTATAGGAAGTCACATGGTTGATCTTCTCTTGTCTCGTGGGTTTAAGGTTCATGCCATAGACAACCTTGTGGGTGGAAATCTTACGAATATTATGCATCATAAAGCCAACCCAGATTTTTCTTTTGAAGAAAGAGATATTCGCTCTTATGAAGAGAGAGACTCCTTCTTTAAGGATGCGGTTTACGTTTTTCATTTTGCGGGTATCGGAGATATTGTTCCTTCTATTGAAAGGCCGAAAGATTATCTTTCTGTTAATGTGCAAGGGACGGTTCACATGCTACAATGTGCTCAAGTGGCAGGTGTCCAGAAATTTGTTTATGCCGCCTCTTCCTCTTGTTATGGCGTGGCCAAAACGCCAACCCGGGAAGATCATCCTATTTCAACTCTTTATCCCTATGCATTGAGTAAGTATCTAGGAGAGCAGGTCGCATTTCATTGGCATCAAGTTTATCGCTTGCCTGTGAATTCAGTTCGTATTTTCAATGCTTATGGAACACGCTCTAGAACTACTGGAGCCTATGGAGCTGTGTTCGGCGTTTTTCTGAAACAGAAAATTGCAGGCAAACCCTTTACAGTTGTGGGTGATGGGCAACAAACGAGAGATTTTTTGTATGTCACAGATGTGGTGAGAGCCTTCTTAGCGGCAGCTGAAACGGAGAAAACGGGGGAGATTTATAACCTTGGGGCAGGAAATCCTCAAAGTGTTCAAAAACTTGTTTCTCTTCTTAAAGGAGATGTAGTCCATATTCCCAAACGTCCTGGAGAGCCTGACTGTACCCACGCAGATATTACAAAAATTACCTCTGAACTTAAATGGTCACCTCAGGTAAGTTTTGAAGAAGGCGTAAGTCTCTTGATGGGAAATATCGATTATTGGAAGGATGCACCCTTATGGGATCAGCAATCCATTGGAAAAGCCACAGAAAATTGGTTTAAGTATTTATCTTAAATAATATTTAAGTAGGGATGTTATGGAAATAGAGACAAAAGATTTATTCAAAAGAAAAATCAAAACAGTTGATGAACTTCTTGAAATTCTGGGGCCGTTTCCTAGAGATAAGAAAGTTATTATGTGTCATGGTACGTTTGATATTGTTCATCCTGGCCATATTCGTCATTTACTGTATGCAAAAAGCAAGGGTGAGATCCTGGTTGTCAGTATTACAGGTGATATTCATGTCACTAAAGACAACTATCGTCCCTATGTTCCTCAAGATTTAAGGCAACTTAATCTCGCTGCTTTAGAATTTGTTGATTATATTATTACAGATTTCGATGCCACCCCTCTCAATAATCTCCGGATTTTAAAGCCTGATTTTTTTGCAAAAGGTTACGAATATATGGATGGAGGTCTCCATCCTAAAACACAAGAAGAAGTCAATGTGTTAGAAAGTTATGGGGGGGAGGTTATTTTCACTCCAGGGGATATTGTTTACTCTTCTTCGGCTCTCATCAACTTAGAATCTCCGCGTATTGGAACTGAGAAATTGATGACGTTGATGGAAAGAGAAAACATAACTTTTGAGGACCTTCGAAAAACCTTAGATACCTTTTCAGAGCTCCGTGTTCATGTGGTTGGAGATACCATTGTTGATAGTTATACGCACTGTAGCCCAATTGGGGGAATGACAAAAACGCCAACCATGAGTATGCGTTATGAAAAGCAGTTAGATTTTGTAGGGGGAGCTGCAATTGTTGCAAAGCATCTTAAAGCTGCAGGCGCACAAGTTTTTTTCTCGACAGTTCTTGGAGAAGACCCTTTAACAGAGTTTGTTTTAAAAGACCTGAGAAACTTTGGGGTAGAGTGCCTTGATATTATTGACAAAACACGACCAACAACCAATAAAAATGCGATCGTAGCTAATGGGTATCGTCTTTTAAAAATTGATACAGTCGACAACCGCCCCATTTCAGATCGTATCGTTCAGCTGCTTTCCCATAATATTAAATCTACGCCGGCAGATATTATTGTTTTTAGCGACTTTCGTCATGGTATTTTTAGTAAAACAAGTATCCCTGATTTAATTGCTGAAATTCCCCAAGGAGTCTTTCGAGTTGCTGATAGCCAAGTTGCGAGTCGTTGGGGGAATATTCTTGATTTTCAAGGGTTTGATCTTATAACCCCCAATGAGAGAGAAGCCAGATTTTCTCTAGGAGATCAAGATTCTGTAGTTCGGAATTTGGCTTTAGAGCTTATGATCCAAGCAAAATGTAAAACATTAATTTTAAAAATGGGGGAGAAGGGCTCCATTACGTGTCGTAATATTTCTAAAGATGATCCTCGTTTCTTTTTGTCTGTTGATAGCTTTAGTGATCATGTTCTTGATGCGGTCGGTTCGGGCGATGCTTTGTTGGCTTATGCATCTCTTAGCCTTTATACATCCAAGAATGAAGCGATTGCTTCTATTTTAGGATCTTTAGCAGCAGCTGTTGAGTGTGAGTATGACGGCAATATCCCTGTAACGCCCGAGCATGTACTCAAAAAAATTGATCAACTTGAAAGACAAGTTAATTTTGATTATTCTTCTTTGGATAAAAAATGCGCATAGTTATTATTGGGCTAGGAGTTCAAGGCGTAAAAAGGAAAAAAATTGCTGACGGTTGTGTTGTTGCGACTGTTGATCCTTTTTCACATGAAGCTTCATATCCATCCATTGAAGCGGTTCCTTTAGATCAATACGATGCGGCGTTTGTTTGCACTCCCGATGACGCAAAATATTCTATTCTTTATTATCTCCTTCAACATAAAAAACATGTTCTTGTAGAAAAACCCCTCTTTTTTGAAAATTCTCAAAAAATTGGGAAACTCATGAGCCTTTGTAATGATCATAAAGTTACATGCTACACCGCCTATAATCATCGCTTTGAACCGCACTTTGTAAAAATGAAAGAAATGATTGAATCTGGCATTTTGGGGAAGATTTATAATGTTTCTCTTTTTTATGGAAATGGGACCGCTCGTCTGGTCAGAGAATCGCCTTGGCGAGATCAAGGATATGGCGTTTTAGCAGATTTGGGTTCTCATCTCCTGGACACCTTTCTTTTCTGGTTTGGACATCGAAATTATACATTTTCGATGGTTAAATCCCATTGTTTTGAGAACAAAGCCTTTGATCATCTTACTTTCGTTACGCATCAATCAGAGCCTTCTGTACAATTTGAATTGAGCCTTTTATCTTGGAAAAATCATTTTAGAGCTGATGTTTATGGAGAAGAGGGCAGTGCTCATATTTCCTCCTTATGTAAATGGGGGCCTTCAACTCTAACTTTCAGAAAACGTGTTCTCCCGAGCGGCAGACCTGCTGAAGAATCCTTCACATTGGTTCAAGCAGACCCCACTTGGCAAGAAGAGTATTCTCATTTCAAAAATTTGTGCGTTCAAAAAGAGAACAATCTTTCTAATGATCTTTGGATTCAAGAAAGCCTTCAAGACTTGTTTTTTCAAACACAAAGAGGGGAAATAAAAAATGTTTCCTAATATTGTTGCTTATGTAGGGCTTACTCATCTTGGGCTCATTTCAGCTGCTGCTGCTCTTGAAAAGGGGTTTCAAGTTCTTTGTTTTGACCCAAATAAAAAGCTGATTGATAATTTAAAGGCCTCTCATTATCCTATCAATGAGCCTGATTTTGCAGAAGCCTTGGAAAAAAATAGAGAGCGCATTTTTTTTACTTCCTCTCTTGATGATTTGAATAAGGCAGATTTAGTTTATATTTCTCCTGATATTCCCACCAATGAGAGTGGGGTCAGTTGTTTAGATGGAATTAAAAGCCTTATTTCTCTCGTTTCTCCTGCCCTCTCTAAACAGGCTTGTTTAATTATTTTAAGCCAAGTTCCTCCGGGGTTTACAAGGTCAATGAAAGATCTATTGTCATCCTCCCAAATTGATCTTTCAAGAGTTTATTATCAGGTGGAAACCCTCGTGTTTGGTGTTGCCATGCAGCGAGCCCTTTATCCAGAACGTTTTATTGTCGGTGTTAATGACGTAAAAAAGCCTTTAGATCCTCATTTTGAAGCTTTTTTACGAGCTTTCAGTTGCCCTCTTCTTGTTATGAATTACGAAAGCGCTGAATTTTGTAAGATTTGTATTAATGCTTTTTTAGCAGCGACAGTATCTACGGCTAATACATTGGAAGAAATCTGTCAAAGAATTGGGGCTCAGTGGAGTGATATTATTCCAGCATTGCGCTTAGATAAAAGAATCGGGGAATATGCTTATCTGACACCGGGCTTAGGTCTTTCTGGGGGAAATATTGAAAGAGACCTCAAAACGTTGACTCATCTTTCTGAAAATCACGGTTCTCATGGGCAGGTTGTTGACTCTTTTATTAAGAATAGCCACCATCGAAGAAACTGGCCTTTGCAGGTGTTTTATCGGAAAATTCTGCCCTATCTTTCAGACAAGAAAATAACACTGAGCATTTTAGGACTTTCTTATAAGGAAAATACTCATTCAACTAAAAACTCTGCGGCATTAAAATTAATTTCTCAATTAAAGGGTTTTAAAATCCAAGTTTATGATCCCCTTGTCAAAAAACTTCCTCTTGAATCTTCTTTCGTCGAATTTAAATCAAATGCTCTTGAGGCCATCAAAGGATCTGATGTTCTTTTCTTAATGACCCCCTGGCCAGAATTTAAGGAGTTAAAACAAGAAGATGTCTTTTCTTTAATGAAAACGAAATTTATTGTTGATCCTTACAAATTATTAAAAGTTGAGTCAGAAGTTGCATTCTCTCAAGACATGGCTTATTACTCTTTTTGTTAGAAAGGAAATCATTATGTTAATGCACAAAGAGAAAACCTCTCCAGGGGAAAAAGTTTTAGTATTGGGCTCTCAGGGGTTTATTGGAAAATCTCTTTGCAAGGCATTGGAAGCTTCTGCCTTTGAAGTAGATGCTGTTTCCTCCAAAGACATTGACCTTACGGATGTAAGTTCCGTGACTCTTTTAAGCGAAAAAATTAAAAATTGTCAGCACCTTATCATGTTATCTTGCCTTACTCCCGATAAGGGTAAGGGGCCCGATGTTTTAGTCAAAAACATCTTAATGGCAAAACATGTTTGTGATGCTTTACGCAATCAAGATACACCTCCTCATGTTATCTACTTTAGCTCAGATTCTGTTTATAATTTTGAAGAGGCCCTTATTCATGAAGGAACAGCAAGTTCTCCTGTGGATACCTACGGGGCTATGCATCGAACACGAGAACTGATGTTTTTGGAAACCATTCCTCAGCAACTTGCAATAATAAGGGCCACCTTAGTCTATGGAGCGGGCGATTCACATAACTCTTACGGCCCCAATCGTTTTCGTCGAGAGGCTTACAAAGAAGGGTCTATTACCTTATTTGGAGAAGGTGAAGATACGCGTGCCCATATTTTTATTGATGATTTAGTAAAATTGACAATTTTAGTAATAGAGAACAACAGCATAGGGGTTCTTAATAGTGCTCCTGATCAATCAGTAACTTATCTTGAACTCGCTCAGAGGGTGATAGAGTGTTTTGATAAATCAGTTGAAATTAAAAACAAACCGCGGGCGGCTCCTCCTAACCATCGTTATTTTGATGCCAGTCAGTGTTATGAGGCTTTTCCTGGATTTACTTTTACTCCTCTTCAGGAAGGGTTAATAAAAACCTATCAAAAAATGCAAGAGAATCCTAATGCCTGAAATTGATCTTCTTAGAAGATACCCAAAAGCCAAAAGGGATATTCAAAAACGTCATGCAGCCCAAACTCCTGAAAATATTGAGAGGGCACGTCAATATGGGTTTGAATATTTTGACGGAACACGAGAACAAGGATATGGGGGCTATCATTATGATGGTCGATGGCTGCCTATTGCTGAAGATATTATTGCTCATTACAATTTAAAAGCTGGTGATCGTGTTCTGGACGTTGGATGTGCCAAGGGTTTTTTAGTAAAAGATATGATGAAGGTTTGTCCAGGGTTAGAGGTTTTTGGACTTGATGTATCAGAATATGCACTTAAACATTGTGAGCCAGAAGTAGTTGGTCGTTTGCACTTAGGGTGCGCGCAATCTCTTCCGTTTCCTAGCAAAAGCTTTAGTTGTGTTTTTTCCATTAATACATTACACAACTTAGAAGGTGAGAGTCTTAAAAAAGCCCTGGGCGAAATTACAAGAGTTTCAAAAGGATTTTCTTATGTGCAAGTTGACTCTTATTACACAGAAGAAGAACGTGACCTTTTTTTAAGTTGGGTTTTGACTGCAAAAACCCATGATTACCCGGAAGGGTGGCTTCAAATATTTAAAGAGGCTGGATATACCGGCGATTATGGATGGACAGTTGTTAATTAACAAGGAAAGGAAGAGAAAATGGGAAAAAAATATGTTGTATTAGGTGGAGGCGGCTCATTTGGCATTCACACCTCTGAGTATTTATTAAAAAACGCGGACCCAGAGCGTGTCATTTCCATCGGGCGTCATTCTGAAAAGCCGGGGCCATTCACATTGGGTGTGGGCAAAGGAGACTCTCGTTATTCCTATCATGCATTTCACATCACTTATGAATTAGATTCTGTAATGGAGCTCTTAGACAAAGAGCGTCCTGAAGTCATCATTAACTATGCTGCCCAAGGAGAAGGGGCTGTTTCTTGGAAAAACTCTTGGCGGTTTTTTGAAACCAACTCCGTAGCTCTGGCTAAGATGACAGAAGAAATCATGAAGAGAGACTACTTAGAGCGTTGGATTCAAATCGGAACTTCTGAGCTCTATGGTTCTGTTGATGCGCCTTCTAAGGAAGATGATCCTATAAGACCCTCAAGTCCTTATGCAAGCAGCAAAGCTGCTGGTGACCTTCACCTTCTTTCCATCTCAAAAGTTCTTAATTTTCCTATGAATATTGTTAGGCCTTCAAATGCTTACTGCCCTGGTCAACTCCTTCACCGGGTTATTCCAAGGTCTATTGTGTGTGGCTTAACCGGTCAGAAATTGCCTCTTCAAGGGGGTGGTCGTGCAAAAAAATCTTATATTCATGCCACTGATTTAGCGCGTGCAGTTCACCTTGTCTCTGAAAAAGCCCCCTTAGGTAAGGTGTATAATGTGGGTCCTAAGCTTCCCATTTCCATAAGAGAATTGGTTGAAAAAACAGCTGAAGCCTTAAATATGCCTTTTGATCAACTCTGTACTGTTACTGATGATCGTTTGGGGCAAGATGGACAATACTGGCTTGACAGCTCAGCAATTAAAAATGACATAGGATTTGAGCCTCAAATTAGTTTAGAGGAAGGCCTTGCGAAAATGGTTGAATGGGGAAAAACCTATCTTGATGAATTGAAAGACTGGCCTCAGACTTATATAATCCGCGCTTAATGTAAACATTATTTTGAGAAATATTAAATGACTTTACCAAATAGAGAGCAGTCAAGAGGTCTTCTTAATAAGGTTCTTCGTGTTCGGTTAATTGAACAAAGAATTATGGATCTTTATGATGAAAATGAGATGCGTTGTCCAACACACTTTAGCATCGGTCAAGAAGCTATTGCTGCTGGCGTATGTGCTCATTTATTGAAAAGCGATCTGGTAACTTCTGCCCATCGAAATCACGCTCATTACCTTTCTAAAGGGGGTAACCTTAGAGCCATGATGGCAGAGCTATATGGTAAGGAAACGGGTTGTGCATCAGGCAAGGGAGGCTCTATGCACCTCATTGATATTGAAGCTGGGTTTTTAGGAGCTGTTCCCATTGTGGGAAGTACAATCCCCATTGGTGTAGGCGCAACTTTTGCTTCTTATTTACAAGGCAATGCTAAACTAACGGCTATTTTTTTTGGGGACGCAGCAACTGAAACAGGAGTTTTTTACGAGAGTTTAAACTTTGCAGCAATTCATAAGCTACCTGTTGTTATGGTGTGTGAGAATAACTTTTATTCTGTCATGACATCCTTGCGCGATAGGCGTCCTGCAGGGATAGAAATCTACGAAATTGCTAAATCATTTGGCATTTTTAGCTCTCAAGGAGATGGGAATGACTTAGATGAGGTTTTCCAACTCTCTGGTGACGCCATAGAACATGCTCGATCAGGAAAGGGGCCGGCTTTTATAGAATTCAAAACCTATAGGTTTGTTGAACATTGTGGTCCTTTTCCTGATGATCACCTTAACTACCGACCTGAAAACGAATTAGAGAACTGGAAAATGCGGGATCCTGTACAACTATATAAGGAACGCTTATTAAATAAACAATATATAACAGAAAGTGAATTTTTAGAGTGGACAAACACAATTCATAAAGAAATAGATGAAGCTGTTTTTTATGCTAAATCAAGCGCATTTCCCCACAAAAGTTCATTGTTAAAAGATCTTTTTGCAGCATAATCCATGGGTCATCAAATGAAATTTAACATACTAGCGACGAGATAAGAGTACACATGTCAAGAATAATTAAATATGTTGAAGCCCTCAATGAGGCACAAGATCTTTGCATGGAAAAAGATCCAAGTGTATTTTTGTTAGGATTAGGAATATCTGATCCTGCGGCAATTTTTGGATCTACACGAAATCTTTATGAAAAGTATGGCGAAAAAAGAGTCGTGGATATGCCTGTTTCTGAGAATGCCATGACAGGTGTTGCGTTGGGAACGGCTCTTTCTGGAATGCGTCCTGTTATGACTCATATTAGGCTTGAGTTTGCTCTTTTGGCCATTGATCAAATTGTTAATCAGGCCGCGAAGTGGCACTATATGTTTGGGGGCAGAGCTTCCGTCCCTATGGTTATTCGATTGATCGTTGGTCGAGGATGGGGGCAAGGAGCTCAACACTCTCAAAGTTTACATACTTGGTTTGCTCATGTCCCTGGACTAAAGGTTATCGTTCCTTCAACACCTTATGATGCTAAAGGTCTTTTAATTTCTGCTATAGAAGACAACAATCCGGTTATTTGTATCGAACATCGATGGCTTTATAATATAACGGGAGAGGTTCCGGAAGGGGTTTATAGAGTCTCTCTTGAAGAGCCAAACATTGTTCGAGAAGGAAAGGACATTACTATTGTTGCTTCTTCTTATACAACAATTGAAGCCTTAGAAGCTGTTTCTGAGCTAGAGAAAGAGGGAATCAGTTGCGAACTTATCGACCTTAGAATATTAAACCCTTTAAATGATGAAAAAATACTGCAATCTGTTAGAAAAACAGGCAATTTAATTGTCCTTGATATGGGTTGGAAGTCTGCTGGATTTTCAGGGGAAATTATAGCGCGGGTTGTAGAAAAAAGTAAAACAGCCTTAAAAAATCCTCCTGTTCGTATCACTCTTCCTGACGTTCCAACACCCACTTCTCGTGCTCTTTCAAATTATTATTATCCCTCCCCTTCCGATATTGCTAATGCTGCGCGTCTTATGATGGGAAAACCCACTAAGTTACATGAGATTAAGCCAGAATCCTTTTTAGATGTTCCTCACTTCGGCTTTACAGGACCCTTTTAAGTCTTATGAGGGAAGAAAAATGACAGAAAAAACAGTTTCTGTTATCATTCCCAATTATAACCATGCTCATTTTTTAGAAAGGGCTCTTCAGCCTTATCTCTTACAAACTCGGCCTCCTTTAGAAATCATTATTGTGGATGATGGTTCACAAGACAATAGTGTTTGCCTTGTTAAAAGTATTGCTAAAACAACGTCCCTTATCCACCTTATATGTCTGGAAAAAAATGAAGGGGTCAATAAAGCAATCATGAAGGGTTTAAGTGTCGCTCGGGGGGATTATGTTGTTTTTACAGCCGCCGATGATATCGTTGACAAAAGTTTTTTAGAAAATTCCTTAAATTTATTAGAAAAACACCCCTATGCTGGATTTTCTTTTTGTGATCCTTCAGCTTTCATTCAAAAGAACAACACATCCTATTACTATCCTTTAAACCTATCAAGTAAGCCCACCTATCTATCTGCAGAGCATTTATCAGCAATTTTAAAAACCTATTCTTTTACGTTTCCTTCCAATTCATCCGTGTTTAATAGAGAATTTTTAATAAATGCTGGAGGGTTCATTGAAAATTTAGATCTTGGGGCCGATTGGTTTGCTTGTTTTATTTGTGCTTTTCGCCATGGGGTATGTTACATCCCTAAACCTTTAGCGTGGGCTACCTATAGAGAAGACTCCTATTCTGCGCAAGGACTTCATAACGGCTCGAAACAGAAGAAGGTTTTTTTTAAAATTCTTGATCTTTTGGAGTCAACCTATCCTGATGTTGCTAAGGATTTTAAAAATAATGCCATTGTCTATGAATACTCTTGGAGATCTTTTTTCTGGCTCTTGTTTTCCCCCAAACATTATCACTATTTATCTTTTCTTTTATTTAAGAGATTATTTCTAAGAGGTGGCTGGAACTATTTGAGAAATCTTGTACCCCCTCATCAAAGAAATAAAATCAGAAGATTAATTTTAAAGCATAAAATTACAATATAATTCATATCATCCTGGCCCGCTAAAAAGAGCCTCAATACTTCCAGCCTCTACGCCTTGGTCCTCCCGCATAGCGCTTCTGCTTGTTCATCTTCCAGCCATTCCCCCTGGGTAAAAAGATGGTCTTTTTGAAAGTCTGCAACCTTTGGATCAGGTCGTCCTGGAATTAACTCCATTCCTTTAAAGAGAATCCCTAAAAAAGGGGTCCCATGGCGCGCGCATGCCTTGCCCACATCCCTCACATGCTCTTCCCGATCATCAATCAGAACAACCTGGGCAGGGGGGTGAGAGTCTATAACAATATCAACCACATCCCCTTTTGTGTAGGATCCCGTAATAAAAATACCATTGTAAAAGGTAGCAGGATAGGGAGCAAGAGGACCGTCTTTGAGGATGCTATTGGCCTTCCCCTTAAAGGAGGGAGTAAAAGAAATCCCTTTATGAGTCAGTTCCTCATACCGCCAGTGTTCCAGGGAGGGGATGGCCCCGAGGGGGCCTGTTTCCATTTTTGTTAAGCCATAAACAGAATTCTTTTGTTTCAAGGTGTTAATAAGCTTTGGCCAGTCAGGGGACACAACCATGATTTCCCTTTGCAACCGCCAATGGCTGAGAATTGTTTCAAAGTGTGGAATCTTATCTCGATCCTTTTTCAGATCATCAATAAGAAAACGAGACGGGCTCTCCCAATGGAAAACCTTTGATTTCGGTGTGATGAGGGTGTCATCCACATCCACAAAAACAACAGCCCCCTCTGGAAGGAGGAAGAGGGCGTCTTGAACCTCACGAACGGTATGCAGGGTAATCAACTGAGGTCCTCATCTTTGGTGCAGATCACCCGAAAGCTATTCTGACCTTCATCATATTCTTCCAGAAGCCCCCGTGTCATATCAAAGTTCCAGGCGTGGAGGGTCAAGATGCCCTCCTGCAACCTCTCAGAAATCCACGGAAAGGTTCGTAAATTTTTTAAGGAATTAATCAAGGAGTAGTGGCCGCAGAGTATTACTTTCTCGTCCAAAGAGCTTTCCCCATGATAGTCATGAATCGCGTCATGGGCTGGTTTTGCAAGCTCCATCCATTTTGTCAGGAAACCCTTGTGTTCGTATCCTTCTGGTGACTGCTCTAAAAGCGTTTGAATGCCCCCACATTGGGTGTGGCCAAACAGAATAATATGACGAACCCCAAGGACGCACACCCCAAATTCCAAGGCCGCACTTGTTCCGTGATAGGATTGGTCATCTTCATAAGGGGGGACAAGATTGGCGACGTTGCGAACCACAAACAAATCGCCCGGCCCACAATTCATCACAAGGGCGGGATCTACTCGAGAATCAGAGCACGCAATGACAAGGACTTTTGGTTGTTGACCGCGTTGCACAAGCTTTGCGAAGGCGGAATTCCCCTCCCTAAAATACTGGTCTCGAAATTTTTGATACCCCTCAATGAGGGGAGCGATATCTTTTTGCATTCAAGGATCTTAGATGATCTTGCAGGCTTCGTCAAAAGAAAGGCGCGGTGCCCGTGGCCCCGGAAGCCCTGCGGGGTCTCCATAGGCTAGATTACACAAGAAGTTGGATTTAAATCGACCCTCTGGGAAAAACTCCTGATCTACGCCTTCGTTGGAAAAGCCAGACATAGGGCCGCAATCAAGGCCACATGCTCGCGCGGCAAGAATGAAATATCCCCCCTGGAGACTGCTATTGCGAAAGGCCGTTTCTTGAATAAAAGTGGCCTTCCCCTCAAACCATGACTTTGCATCCGCAAAGGGGAAGAGATGCGGTAAATGCTCATAAAACTCAAGGTCATAGGCCAAAAGGGCGGTGACAGGGGCAAGCATGGTTTTCTCGAGATTTCCTGGAGCAAGATGAGGCCGCAGGCGTTCTTTCGCTTCAGGTGATGTTAAGAAAAGAACCCGCAAGGGAGAACAATTCGCACTCGTCGGCCCCAACCGCATAAGAGTATACAGCTCATGGAGCATCTCATGGGGGACAGGGCGATCCTGCCACTTGTTATGGGTTCTGGCATCATAAAAAAGCTGTTTTAGACACGTTTCAGCGATTTTTCCCATGGGATCTATCCTCTTGTTTTTATCTAGTGTAAGACAAGATCGTTAAGATTTTATGAATACACATCAATCATGAGTGGTAAGGCGACGCACGCCCACACGTTTAATACGTCGTGAATCTGCTTCAATAATTTCAAACTCAACCCCAGAGGGATGAGAAATCAGCTCTCCTCGTTGAGGGACGCGATCTGTAAGATGTAGAACAAGACCCCCGACCGTATCTATGTCTTCTTCTTTTTCTTCTGGTGTCCGAAGAGGCCCCATTTGGTCTTCCAAATCCTCAATATCCATTCGGCCATCCACAACCACAACACCATCCGGCCTTCTAAAGAAGTAAAGGGAGGTACTCATCTGAGCAACATCTTGGATGTCCCCGACAATTTCCTCAACTAAGTCTCCCATTGTGACAAGACCATCCACGCCTCCATATTCATCCACAACAATGGCGACCTTTTCTCCAGAAGAGCGCATTTTAAGAAGCAAATCCAAGACACGCATGCTGGGAGAGATAAAATCAATTTTATGCACATGATCTTGAAGCTTGAAATCTTTTGGTGTGGCATCGAGAAGATCCCGCAAATGGACATACCCTAAAATTTCATCCAAGGTTTGACGATACACAGGCAGGCGTATCACGCTGTTGATCTTAAAGGTTTTTTTGACATCTTCCAAAGAACTGTCGTAAGAAACAGCAATAATTTCTGCGCGTGTAATCATCAGATCTTTTGCTGTCAGATCCCGCAAGTGGAGGATGTTTGTGAGCATTTCCCTTTCATCGCGAGCAAGAGAAGTGTCTTCTACCTCTTCCTCTTCTATGAGCTCTTCAAGGGTTTCTCTTAAAGATCCTTCTCCCTCTTTTTTCTTAAAAAAAGAGTAAAAAAATGTAAGCCACTCCTTCATCGATCCTCATAGGGGTTTGCAATACTAAGGGTTTCTAAAATTTGAATTTCCAAGATTTCCATTTTTTGAGCTGCCTCTTCTTCTTCATGATCATACCCTAAAAGATGCAAAAAACCATGAATAATAAGATGGAGCATGTGATGAAGAGGGGAAATACCTGCCTCATCCGCCTCTCTTTTGACTGTTTCAAAAGCCAAAATGATATCTCCGAGTTCTTCCTTCTCGTCAGAGGAAAAGGAAAGAACGTTGGTGGGTGTATCATGGTGACGAAACGTTCTGTTGAGAATTTGGATTTCTTCGTCATTCATCAACACAAGACTGACTTCCTGATGGCCCAAATCTTTTCCTAAAAAAATCACGGCTTTCTCAAAAGCATGCGTGCTGTCTTCTTGCCAAGAAGGAACCAATTGTTCCCATCTCTCATCAAGGAGGATAAAGTTAAGAAGAGGTTTTTTTGCGGTCATAAGCTCTTAAATAGGAAAAGCGAATAAAAAGCCTCAAGAATATCTTGAGGCTTTTTAGCATTAAACAGAAGAGACAGGACTACAAAGCCCCTTGGCTTGTATTTTCCCAGCCTTTTTGGCCATCCCTATCACTATAATCAGAATCTGAAGGCACTGTTGCAATGGGGGATTCTGTTAGCGAGCCTTCAGAAGACGGTGCTCCACTAGTCGCTCCCACAGACTCTAGATAACGCTTTTCAGCAGCGGTCCTGCAATTTTGCAAATCTTGCTCGCCCGAAGAAGAATTTTTGACACACTCTTCGATAGCGTAACAACGATCTTGAGCAGGCTGGGTGGATGCGATTGCTAAACACTCGTTCAGGCTTGGAGGAAGGATAAGATCAGCTTCAACTTTCCCTCCGCACGCAAAGATTACTGCGGTCATTGATAATAGAACAGAAATTTTCATGAATGTGGTCCCCCTATATATTTTTTATGTTGTGTGAGTTGCCAATGTTTAAGAATAATTGAAAATACATAATTTTGTCAATCTCATCCTTTTTATGTGGGAAGAAACTAACAAAGCCGAGATAAACAGCCCTTACTTATATATGGCAAAAATCAATAAAAACTGTTTTTTTCAAGAAGGGGCTTGTCATTCGTGTAAATTTTACCTATTATTTTAGTATATAATTAAGGGGGATCTATCGATGCACTTTGTAATTAGAGCACTCATTTTTTTGAATATACTGATTCCAGCTGCGCAGGCAGGGAAGGAAAAGCCACCCACTCCCCACTTGCCGGAAATAAGTATAGGCAAGAAAGACGCCCCTGTCTTGCTAATTGATTATTCTTCGTTGACGTGTGGCCATTGCGCCCACTTTTATCTGGACGTTCTTCCCCAAATTCAAAAAAAATATATAGAACCAGGCCACTTGCGTATTGTTTTTCGTGATTTTCCTGGGGATCAAGTCAGCATAAAAGCGCACCAAGTCGCATGGTCTAAGGGCGAGATTAAATACCTAGATTTTATGAAGCTTTTCTATTCAACTCAAGACAAATGGCTTTCTGCCCCCGATCCTATGGTCGCTCTTAAATCAATTGCGACCCAAAACGGTATTTCAGCTGAGCATTTTGACGCCGCCCTCAAAAATCAAGAATTGTTGGACAAGATCATTCAAGAACGTCTTGCGGGGCAAAAGAAGTACAAAATTGATGCAACTCCAACGCTTATCCTTAATGCTAAGATTCATAAAAAATCCTTAACTATGGACGAGATCGACGCCATTCTTAATCCTATTTTAGCTGTGCAAGAAAAAGCAGAGAAAGAGGAAGCAGCAGACAAGGATAAGGCCGCGAGCACGGATGAAGAAAAGAAAAAA
>CAZSAH010000002.1:0-113747 GCA_964605015.1 uncultured Alphaproteobacteria bacterium
ACATGACAGGGCTTTCCCCTGAAGAAGTGAAAGCATTGAAAGAGGAGCTGGAGAAAGAGTGAATGACCCCGATGTTGCAAGAGGATGAAAGGATGCCCTTTTTGCCTTTACTCATCCCTCCATTTTGTCTGTTGCAGGTGCGTTGCCCTTTGGGTCTCATCCTCACATGCCTCTTCGAAACAGGTAGGGCGCAGAATAACAATGGATATAAAGGGGTGAGCATAAAATGCTCTCTCTAGCACGCACAAATACAAGCCTGATTGGGCGGTGGTGGTGGACTGTTGATCGGTGGACGCTGGCGGCGTTTTTGCTTCTTATTCTGATGGGAATTCTTCTCATTATGGCGGCAAGTCCGGCTGTTGCGGATCAACACCATTGGAGTTCCTTTCACTTTATCAAAAAGCATATTATTTTTTTAGTGCCCACCCTTGGGATTTTAATAGGGGTGTCCCTTCTGTCCTTGCCAGACATCAAGCGGTTTGCGTTGGGTGTGTTTGGTGTGAGTATGGTGGGGCTTTTGTTGGCACCTATAATAGGGGTTGAAATCAAGGGGGCGTGTCGGTGGCTTGACATTGGGGGCGTGTCTCTTCAGCCGTCTGAATTTGTGAAGCCTGCCTTTGCGGTTGTGTCGGCCCTAATATTTTCAAAACAAAAGCAAACCCCCAATTTTCCTGGTAATCTCATCTGTACGGCTTTGTATTTGGGTGTGGTGGCCTTGCTGATGCTTCAGCCTGATTTAGGGATGACGGCTCTTATGACGGCCATGTGGTTTTCCCAGTTTTTTCTGGCGGGTCTTCCCCTGTTTTGGATTTTTTCGGCAGCCGGGTGTGGTATTGGGGGGCTAGTGGGAGCTTATTATTTATTGCCTCATGTGAGGTACCGCATTGACCATTTTCTCTCCCCAGCGGGGGGCGATAAATTTGGAGATCGCTATCAAATCACCCAATCCTTAGAAGCCTTCATCAATGGGGGATTGATCGGCAAAGGACCGGGAGAAGGGACGGTGAAGAAATATCTTCCTGATGCGCATGCGGACTTTATCTTTGCCGTTGCAGGAGAAGAATTCGGCCTGATCCTGTGTCTTGTATTGGTCTGTGTCTTTGCCTTTATTCTCTTGCGGTGTTTTAGCCGTCTTCTTGAAGAAAACAATATGTTTGTTGTGTTGGCCTCCACAGGCCTTTTGGTGCAATTTGGGCTTCAGGCCGTTATCAACATGGCTTCAACCTTAAATTTGATCCCCACAAAAGGGATGACCCTTCCTTTTATTAGTTATGGTGGGTCTTCCATGCTTGCATTGGCTATTGGAATGGGCATGCTATTGGGACTGACGCGGCGAAGAATAGGGGATCATGGCGACTCTTGAAAAACGGATTGTTTTAGCGGCTGGCGGAACGGGGGGACATGTTTTTCCGGCACAAGCTCTCGCCCAAGAACTGATCAATCAAGGGATGACCGTTTTTATCTTTACGGATGGGCGAGGAAGTCAGTTTAAGGGAGCCTCCGTATCCACCGTGACAATTCCGGCAGACCAACTTCAGGGATCCCTTGGACAGAAGCTCAAAGGAGGAATGAAACTTATGGGCGGGCTAGCGGTCGCCCTCTATCATTTGCGGCGTGTGAAACCCCATGCTGTTGTGGGCTTTGGGGGGTATGCGTCCTTCCCCACGCTGATGGCCGCCGTCCTTCTGCGGATTCCAACGATTGTTCATCAAGCAGATGCTTATTTTGGGCGCACAAATCGTCTTATTGCGTCCTTTGTCACGCGTATTGCGACCTCCTTTCCTTATGTCGAGAATATCCCCGCTGCGTCCCAAAAGAAGGTCAGCTTTACCGGCCTTCCCGTTCGCCCCGATATTCAGCCCGCTCCTTATGTAACCTCTGAAGAGGGCGCTCCTTTTCACCTGTTGGTAACGGGAGGAAGCCAAGGGGCACGTGTTTTTGGAGAAGTTATTCCTGAAGCTGTTCGCCTTTTACCGCCGTCCCTGCAGGCACGTCTTTATATTACCCAACAGTGTCGCCCCGAATCCCTGGCAGCAACACAGGCTCTTTATACTAAGACGCAAGCGCGTGTTGAGCTTTCTCCTTTTCTCGACCGAATGGGGGAGCGGTATAAAGCGGCAAATCTTGTGGTTTCTCGTGCAGGGGCATCCAGTGTTGTTGAGGCTGCCCTTGTGGGAAGGCCTGCGATTTTTGTGCCCTATCTACATGCCATGGATGATCATCAATTCTATAATGCTCAAGAAGCTCAGAAAGTTGACGGAGGCTGGGTGATGAGAGAAAAAGACTTTACTCACAATGCCTTATCGATTCTTTTGACAGATTTGATAACGTCTCCCTGGAAATTAAATCAAGCAGCAGTCAATATACGGGCGATTGCGATTCCAGATGCGTCTTTACGATTAGCCCATCTTGTCAGGATGACAAGGGGAGGGATAGATAAAATATAAATTAAGATGGCCAATCAAAAAGTTTGCTTTCACAGAAAACCTATAGTAAACTATAAATATAAAATCACCGAAGTGTGCCAAGGAGACATCGTGAGGTTCCCCTCCAACAAATGATCAGCTGCAGAAAAGCCTCGCGGCGGTGTTGGTCAAAGGGAAAAACCGACCGGCTTTCCATCAGAAGTTGCGGCGGACCCTCGACCAATGGACGCGTTGAGCTAAAAGCGGAGTTTCCAAGGGAGCGACCTATGCTCAGAGTGTGGCTCACACCCTCCCCTGCCTTTTTTCACATGACTGGCAGGGACTCAATCGGCGGCTCCAACAGCTGCCGTCTGAGCATCTATTTTAGCTCAAAAGTGAAATGTGAAGCTCTATGCCCCCCCATTGCTGGTGTAGCAGAGAAGTATTGCTCGGATGATTTTTCCCATTTTGTATCGATATTCTCTCTCCCCAAATCCTCCATAGATTCAGAAATTAAATAACCACAATATGCACTATCACTCGTTGCATCCCATCCGCCCCATGTCCAAATAATACCGATGGGGGCTCGAGCTCCGTCCCAGCTACCCATAATGGCCCGTATATGATGATTTTGGGGCAGTGTCTGCATATTTTCATCCGCTACAAACCAGGGAAGGAGCCATATTTCAAGCTTCTTTGCATTTGCTGGATTCTGTACCTTACGATATCCGGTTGAAATGCTGAGCTCATCGTTCCATTGAGGGAGCTCAAAGGTTCCGTCTAAGGGATTGGCTAAATCTGCTACGCGCATCTCTATTTTGCCCTCATCACTCTCCTTCTTTGGTCTATAAATGAGGACTCCCCTTAAAAATATTTGATACCCATAGTTCTTGTTCAATTTCTTCCAGAACTGTCCTCGTTGTATTAATTTTCCATCATTACCTCGTTGGGTGTCATCACCATCGATGAGATTTCTCCATTCTCTACAAACAAGTCGTAAGACATTTGGGTGGATATTTGCTGCAGCAAATTCAATATGTTCTCGCTTAACCTCGGGAGACAGATCGGAGAACATGCTAAAAGCAGGCGCAACTTGCTGAGGGACCTCTTCGTTTTGAATAGCTTTTGTGGATCGGGGTGTCACGCTGATCCCGTCAGCAGAATCCTGTTCATCCGAATTCATAGCGCATAATTGCCCAGACCAAAGAGCCAATAAGCTGACGGCGGTTAGACTCTTTTTGGTACATTTAAACATCTTTAATATCCTTCATACCATGCATATAAAAACAAAATAATTTACATCATTGTGTATTGTGTATGTAATGTATTCTTTGCAGAATATCAAGAACACGTTGTGCAAATAAAATGAACGCTTTGCAAGTCAACAAAAACACACTATAGGTAAGACATGGCAATGACAGAAAAAAAGCTCGCTCCCATAATACCCACGGAAGAGAGATATCTCGACCCGACCAATGATGTTGCCTTCAAGAAAATCTTTAGCGATTCGAATCGGTTGAAAGACTTTTTGAATGCGGTTTTGAGATTAAAAGACGAGAAGCGCATTCAAACTATCACCATTGTTCCTCAGGAAGAATTACCTGAGCTGGGCACAGGGCGCCGCAGCATTTTCGATATCAAATGCACAGATCAGAGTGGCCATATTTTTGTGGTGGAGATGCAAAATCGCCCAGAGGATGCATTTTTAAGCAGAATTCAGTGCTACGCCTCCCACACTTATGTTTCTCAGGTTGAAAAAGGAGCAAACCACAACATCTTAATGCCTGTGATTATGCTGAGCATTACGAACAAAATATTGTTCGAGAGTCAGGAAGTTGAGTGCATCAATTATCATTGGAATATGGAGACTAAAACAGGGCAGCAATATTTAACAGCCCTCTCCTATGTTTTTATAGAGTTACCCAAGTTTACAAAACAAGCCCATGAATTAGAAAGCAACGAAGACGAGTGGCTGTTTTTCTTTGCAAATTGGGACAAAATAAAGGTCCCCCCAGAAACAGTCCATGACCCTTTGGTTTTAGAGGCCTATGAAATCATTGAGCGCTTCAACTGGACTGTGGCTGAATATGATACCTACTTTAGGGCGCGCCTTGCCACAGAAGCCGAAGAGATCACGATCACAAAGTCCTTCTCTGATGGAAGAGAGGAAGGCAGAGAGGAAGGCCGGAAAGAAGGGAGAGAAGAGGGGCTAAAAGAAGGCAGAGAAGAGGGGCTAAAAGAGGGAGAAGAAAAAGGCGAAAGGGGCAGAGCTGTAAAAATTGCACGAACAATGTTGATGAGTGGCGTGGACGTTGAGGTTGTTTCAAACATGACGGGGCTCTCCCTTGAAGACGTTAAAAAATTGAAGGAAGAATTGAAGAAAGAGTAAATGGCCCCGATGTTGCAAAAGAATGAAAGGATGCCCTTTTTATCCTTGCTCACCCCTGCGTCCCCCATTTACTCAGGATGACAAGTGAAATAAGGTGCTTTCAACTCATCTGGACATAACACGCGTTAGCGACGACATTTTATTAAGAAAGATTAACATAATGACTTTTCAAGACCTCAAAGAAAAACACATTCATTTTATTGGAGTGGGTGGTATTGGGATGAGTGGGGTCGCTCAACTTTTATGGATGGAGGGGTATCACGTCAGTGGCAGTGATTTATCTTCAAATGGGAACACAGAACGACTTCAAAAGGAAGGTGTTTCTATCCTTATCGGGCACGATCCATCCGTCCTTGATGGCAAAGATATTGTGGTTGTGTCAACGGATATCAAGGAAGATAATCCTGAGCTTCAAGAAGCCCGTCGTCGTGGTCTTTCCGTTCTTCATCGCGCCGATATCCTTGCCCTTTTGATGGAAGGGAAACAAGGCATTGCCGTTTCAGGAACCCATGGAAAGACTACCGTTACAGCATTGATGGGGTGGGTCTTGGATGTCGCTGGTCTTGATCCGACGGTTATTAATGGGGGCGTGATGAATGCCTGGGGATCTAATGTAAAAGCAGGATTTGGGTCATGGTGTGTTGCGGAAGCGGATGAATCGGATGGGACTTTTTTAAAACTTCCCCGTCAAATTTCCCTTGTGACCAACATTGACCCTGAACACATGGAGCATTATGGGAGCATTGACAAGCTTTATGGAGCCTTTGAAGCATTTGCAACTCACAACGCCGCCATCCTAGGGATTGATCATCCTCAAGTATATTCTCTATGGCAAAAAATTAAGGACACCCACAGATGTGTGACCTATGGAGTGCATCCGGAAGCCCATGTGCGCGCAGAAAATATTCGTTCAATTCCAAAGGGGTCTGTTTTTGATTTAGTGCGAGGGGGCTCACGTGTTGAGCTTTCTCTATCTCTCTATGGGTATCACAATATTCTGAATGCTCTGGGCGTTGCTGCAGCTGCAGCTGAGTGTGAGGTAGACGATAGAGTCCTGAAGCAAGCTTTCGAGTCCTTTGAGGGGGTTCAGCGGCGCTTTACATTTGTCGGAGAATGGAGAGGGGCGACCATTATAGATGATTATGCCCACCATCCTGTTGAAATTCGCGCCACCCTGTCGGCTGCAAAAGAAGCGTCTCGAGGGCGCGTCATTGCCGTTCTGGAGCCCCATCGATACAGTCGCCTTGCCCATCATTTCCACGATTTTTCCACCTGTTGTGAGGACGCTGATCTGACGATTGTTCTTCCCGTTTATGCGGCGCGAGAAGCACCTCGGGAAGGCATTGATCATCGCGCTTTGGTTGAGGCGATGAAGGGAGACGTCTACTGTTGTGATGAGCCTGAAAACTTGGTGCCTCTTATTCAACAACTTACCCAAGCAGGGGACATGGTCATTTGTTTAGGGGCTGGAACAATTTCTTCTCTTGCGCGCACCTTGCCAATAGAATTAAATCGTGTTGATCAACGGACGTGTGCGTGAGGAAAAATGGTGTTAGTGGTTGAGAAGTTTAAGAAGTTTCTTCCTAAAGTCAGGGGGCGCTATCTTTTTGATGTTCCCTTAGCGTCCACGACGTGGTTTCGTGTGGGGGGGGCCGCTCAGGTCACTTTTAAGCCCGCAGATTTGCAAGACCTATGTTTTTTTCTCAAAAACCGACCCAAAGACCTTCCCCTCCATGTGATTGGGGTAGGATCGAACCTGTTGGTTCGAGATGGTGGGGTCGACGGAGTGGTGGTGCGTCTCGGTCAAGGATTTACCGGTATTCATGTAGGAGAGTCGACCATTGATGTGGGGGCCGCTGTTTTGGACCGCAATCTTGCGTCCTTGTCTTGTGAAGAAGGCCTTGAAGGCTTTGAGTTTTTATGTGGAATTCCGGGCACAATTGGGGGAGCTCTGCGCATGAATGCAGGGGCCTATGGATCGGATATGTCTCAGATTTTGACCTATGCGCTTGCGGTGGATCCCAAAGGGGTGGTGCATCGTTTGACGCTTGAGGACCTCTGCTTGAGCTATCGCCACTGCGCCTTACCAAAAGATTGGATTTTTGTTGGAGCTCAGTTAAAAGGCCAGCGCGGAGATGCGGCTAAAATTAAGGAAAAAATCGCGTCATTTCTTCTCGAGAGAGAACGCACCCAGCCTGTGACATCACGCACAGGGGGCAGTACTTTCGCTAATCCTGAGGGAGCCAAGGCGTGGGAGTTGATTGATCAAGCTGGATGTCGGGGACTCACGAAAGGGGGGGCCATGATGTCAGAACTGCACTGTAATTTTATGATTAATACGGGCAAAGCAACGGCGGCTGATCTGGAAAACCTAGGGGAAGAGGTCAGGCAACGCGTGCTTTCCACAACAGGGGTAGAGCTGCGCTGGGAGATTGAGAAGATTGGAAATGAAAGACATATGGATCGAGGAGAAGAAGCGGCATGAAAAAGAAAGTTGTCGTGTTACTAGGAGGATTTTCAGTAGAGCGGGAAGTATCCCTTTCCAGTGGTGCGGGCGTCATCAATGCTCTTCAAGAGCTGGGGCACGAGGCCATTCCCCTTGATGTGACCCAAGACATACCAGCCCTTGTTCAAAGTTTAAAAGCCCATAAGCCAGATGTGGTCTTAAATATTCTCCATGGCAGATGGGGAGAAGATGGGTGCATTCAAGGACTTTTGGAAATGATGAACATTCCTTATTCCCACTCAGGGGTTTTAGGATCGTCTCTTTCTATGAATAAAGTCATTACACGGAAGATTTGTGAAGCTGAAGGAATTCGCGTTCCGGAAGGCTGTGTGGCTAAACTGGCTGATGTTTGTGCGGGGCGTGTGATGGAGCCCCCTTATGTCATTAAGCCCATTGGGGAAGGCTCAAGCCTTGGGGTGTATGTTATTTTGGACGCAACCAGCCCACTCCCTGACTTAAAAGAGTGGCCTTTTGAAGATGACGTTCTTGTTGAGCGGTATATTCCTGGACGCGAGCTACATGTGACGGTTATGGGAGATAAAGCTATCGGCGCGATTGAAACACGCACTCCCAATAATTTCTTTGATTTTGAAGCCAAATATACGGAAGGGAAAGCCCTCCATTTGATGCCCGCCCCTGTTCATGCGGACATTTATGCTGAGGCTCTTGCATGGGGAGAAAAGATACACAAGGTATTAGGATGCCGAGGGATTTCACGGTCAGATTTTCGATATGATGATACACAAGGAGAACCAGGGAGGCTCTATTATCTTGAAATAAATCCTCAACCTGGATTTACGCCCATCTCACTTGTGCCAGAAACAGCAGCTCATCATGGAATGAGTTATGCTCAGCTTGTTCAATGGATGGTGGAGGATGCTTCATGTCGAAGGTGAAGTCTTCAGGACGCACCTCTTCAAAACGGAAAACAATTCAACGCCCCCCAAAGACAAACCGGCCGCTTTGGATGTGGATTGGAGTGGGGGGTGTTTTAACCCTTTCCTTGTGGGGATTTTTTTACGCCTCAACGTTGATGGCTGGCCTCTCGAAGAGATTTGAGGGAATGATGGCCTATGCTGGCTTTAGGCTTGAAGATGTGGTTGTTGAGGGCCGGATTCGGACGAACAAGGATCACATTTTGAGTCTCTTGGAGCTTGAACGAGGAAAACCTCTTTTTTCTCTTAACTTATCCGAAGCAAAAGCAAAACTTGAACAAATTTCATGGGTCAAAGCAGCTCGTGTGGAGAGGCAGTTTCCCCATACCCTTTACATTCGCATTTCAGAAAAAGAGCCTGTTGCTCTCTGGCAAAACCAAGGGAAAACCTACCTTATGGATGGGGACGGAGAGCTCATGGAAACAAAAGAACCCCATAAATACAAAGAATTACTTGTTGTCACGGGGGAGAAAGCCCCTCGTCACGTGGGGGAGCTGTTGACGCTTCTTGAAAAGTTTGCCGCCCTGCGGCCGCGCATTACAGGGGCCACCTATTTAAGGTCAACACGGTGGGATATAAGGCTTGATAACAAGGTGGATGTGAAGTTGCCAGAAAAAGAAGCGGAACGCGCGCTTTCCTATCTTCTTGATCTTACAAAGAATCCTCATCTGATGAAAGAAGAAATTATGACGATTGATATGCGATTGCCGGATAAGTTAATTTTCCGCTTAACCCCAGAGGCTGTTGAAAAACAGAAGGATTATGGAAAAGCAGCATAATTCTTTAAGAGAAAGGCCTTAGTATGTTAAACCGAAGACATCACCATTCATGGCTGCGAGGAGGTATCGTTGCGGCCTTGGATGTGGGATCAAGCAAGGTATGCTGCGTTATTGCTCAGGTGCGTGGAGGGCATTCCTTTGAAATCTTAGGCTTTGGGCACCAGGTCTCAAGCGGCATTAAATCAGGTGTTGTGATTGATATGGACTCGGTCATTACCTCTATTGTCAATGCGGTGCATACGGCTGAAAAAATGGCGGGAATGACCATTCGAGATGTTATTGTAAGCATCAATGGAGTCCATCTTAAGTCTGTTAATTTTGCTGTTGAGATGAATGTTGTCGGTCATCCGATTAATGAAGCGGATATTCGTCGCGCCCTTCTCCAAGCCAAGGGGGCGAAAGAAGGATCTGACTTGTCCGTCTTGCATACCATCCCCACAGGGTATGCTCTTGATGGAGCAAAGGGAATCAGAGATCCCCGTGGAATGTATGGGAAGCGTCTGCGTGTTTCCGTCCATACCCTTTTGAGTAAAGCAAGTGCGCTCCATAACCTGAGCACATGTGTGGCAAGAAGCCATCTAGAAGTTGTGGGGAGTGTGACGGCTGCTTATGCGTCTGGGCTCGCCTGCCTTGTGGAAGACGAGCGAGATCTGGGTGTTATTCTGATTGATATGGGGGGCAGCACAACGTCCTTTGCCATTTTTTATGAAGGTCAATTGCGGTATACGGAATGCATCCCTGTGGGCGGAAGCCATGTGACAATGGATATTGCGCGGGGATTCTCAACAACCCTTAACCACGCGGAACGCCTTAAAACGCTGTATGGAAGCGCCATGCCTTCGGTCAGTGATGATCGGGAAATGATTGTGGTGCCGTTGGTGGGGGAACGGCGCGGGGAGGGTGTGAACCAAATGCCTCGCTCCGCCCTGGTGTCGATCATTAAGCCCCGTATTGAAGAAACCTTTGAATATGTGCGGGATCGACTGTTAAAAGCGGGGGTGGACCCGTCCATAGGACGTCGTGTTGTCTTGACAGGGGGCGCCAGCCAGCTTGCGGGTGTGCGAGAGATTGCCTCCCTGATTTTGGGCAAGAATATTCGCTTGGGACGGCCTCTGTCCCTTGCGTCCTCCGAATTGGCGCAAAACCCATCCTTTTCCACGTGTATTGGGCTTTTGTCCTATGGGCAAGCGGAATACTTGTCCTATTTACATGCCTTTCCCCAAACTCGATTGAGGCGTCTCTTGGCAAAGGTGGGGTCTTTTTTAAAGCACATTTGGTAATTCTTTAAGACAGAACGTAATTTGAAGAGAGCTTTAAAAAATAAGGAAAAATTCATGATGGTTTTCTGAGACGATTTGTGTAATGAATGTAAAGAATAAAGTGATAATGGAGATCTAAACATGACGACTTCCCTGTTTCCACAAGGCGAGCAAAAAGAATTAAAACCCCGCATAACTGTTATTGGTGTGGGGGGCGCTGGCGGCAATGCTGTGAACAATATGATTCGCGGAGATTTACAAGGGGTTAAATTTATTGCCTCGAATACGGATGCTCAAGCGATCACGCTCTCTCTTGCAGAAGCAAAAATTCAGCTAGGATTTCAAGCCACCCAAGGTCTGGGGGCGGGATCTCATCCTGAAGTTGGGAAAGCCTCAGCCGAAGAAAGTTTGAACGATGTGTTGGCTCATATTGAAGGCAGTAATATGCTCTTTGTCACAGCAGGAATGGGAGGTGGCACAGGAACAGGGGCCGCACCAGTGATTGCGAAGGCTGCGCGGGAGCAAGGAATTTTAACCATTGGCGTTGTCACAAAGCCCTTTCACTTTGAAGGGGCGAATCGCATGAGGACAGCAGAAAGTGGGATTGAAGAATTACAGCAATATGTAGACACCCTTATTATCATTCCCAATCAAAACCTATTCCGGGTCGCAAATGAAAAAACGACCTTTGCGGATGCCTTTAAAATGGCGGATGATGTGCTGTATTCAGGTGTGCGAAGCATTACAGACCTGATGATGAAGCCGGGTCTTATCAACCTTGACTTTGCCGATGTGCGAGCTGTGATGGGAAATATGATGGGCAAAGCCATGATGGGCACAGGCGAAGCACAAGGGGAGGGTCGAGCGATTGAGGCTGCAGAAGCCGCTATCTCAAGCCCGCTTTTAGACGATGTGTCCATGCAGGGCGCAAAAGCAGTTCTGATCAACATCACGGGGGGACTTGACATGACCCTTTATGAAGTGGATGAGGCCGCAAACCGAATTCGGGAAGAAGTCGACCCTGATGCCCATATCATTTTTGGATCAACCTTCGATGAAACCCTGCAAGGCAGGATTCGTGTATCATGTGTGGCGACAGGCATTGATGCCCAGGTAGCGAATATTGTGAATAAAGCGCGCATGGCTCAAATGGAAGCAGAAATGCAAGCGGCGGCTTTAAATATAGATGAAAAAGTATCCCCTGAGCCTTCGAATGACTTTCAACAGGACATGATGACAACGGAAATCGATACTGAAGAAGCCCTCAACTTTATGGAAGTGCCCATCTCCTCCACCTATTCTGAGGAAAAGCCCTCTGTTGATCCTTATCAATATGCTCCCCCTCCGCGAGAAGAGGCGCGTCCATTGGGCTTTTTTGATCGTCTGATGGGGCGAACAAATCAGAACTCTAAGGGAGGTGGTGAGCCTTTTAGAAAGATGCGTCCCCAACCCACCGTTCAACCTGTGAGTGAGGACAATGCTGAGGAGGAAGCTATAGACATTCCTGCGTTCTTGAGGCGCCAATCCAATCGATAGACGGGAGGACTGGCCCATGCTCACCCCTCCACACCGCTATTTCCGTGGGACTCGCTCAAAGCCTCTCCATCCGTCCTATTTTGTTCAGCAGAAGTATAAAAATTTTACAAACAAAGTCCTGTTTTTAGTCTTATTGGGAATCGCTCTTGTGATTTATGGGGTGGCGTTTGCCTATATGAAGTGAAGCGCCCCCCCTCTTCATCCCTTGTTATCCTTGCTGGTATGGCGTTTGGGATGTTTGCCTTAAGCTTTGCCGCTGTTCCTCTCTATAAGATGTTTTGTGAAAAAACAGGCCATGGAGGGACGACGCATATTTCAACATCACGGCCCACCCGCATTGAAAATCGGGTGATGACGGTTCGGTTTAATGCGGATACTCACCCTGAATTACCGTGGGAGTTCACCCCTCTTCAAAAAGAAGTTCAGCTAAAAGCCGGGGAAATGGGCCTTGCGTTTTATCATGGAAAAAATTGGTCCTCCTCCCCCACAGTTGGCATGGCCATCTATAATGTCACCCCTCACAAGGCAGGCATTTATTTTAACAAGGTTGAGTGCTTCTGCTTTCTTGAACAACATCTAGAGGGAAACCAAGAAACGGACTTTCCCGTCCAGTTCTTTATTGATCCTGACATCGTTAAGGACCCCGCATTGGATGATGTGGACACAATCACCCTATCCTACACCTTCTTTAAATTTAAGAAGTAGGGGGGACCCCTAAATCCCCTTGGCGCGTAGAAAATCAACAGCCAGGGCGCGGGCCTCATCAGGGCGTCCCCCTTTTGTGAGGGCCTCTACAAGACGGGCGACTTTGTCAGTCGGCAAATCTTTTAACGGTGTCTCCCCAAGGAGGGCTAACGTGAGAAGGAGGAGTTCTCCTTGTCGATGGCTTTTGACAGCCGCCTCTAAAAGATCAAGCGCCGCCCCTTCAAAGAGGCCCTTTTCCTGGCGCCAAGAGGGGGACGCGGGTTCGCCGGTTAAGGGAGCGCCGGGTGTTTCCCCTAACGCCTCAAAAAGCCGCCGCAGGGCATAGGAATTTTGCGCCGCATCCGTGGGATGGGTACGCCTTTGATAGGCCTGCCAGGCCTGCAGATGAGCCTCTGTCCAGGGAATAGAGGGGAGCGACAGGTGCAGAAGGGGAAGTACAGCAATGGCCTCATCGGGGGCTTCGCGCCTATAAAAGGTCGCCCATTTTTCAGCGAGATCTTTTTGCTTGTTGTCCAAAAAGCCGTGGATAAGGAAGGGGGCAAGGGGAAGCGTCTCTAAGGATGACTCTATCTTCATAAGATCAGGGATAAAGGCGGCAAGGACAAAACTTAAGGTATGGTCGTGGGATGCTGCCTCAAAGGCTGCCGCTAGGTCCTCTATTTTGTGTGTTTTTAAGGCGTCCTTGACCCTGCCTAACAACGTCTCAGAGGAGGCCTCTTGTGCCAATTTTGATAGATCATCTTGCGCCAATCCCCCGACCGCAAAGGCTTTTTCAGCTGCAAGAAGGCGGGTCTTTTCGGGGATTTTTTCTAGCTTTGCAATCAGGGCAAGGGACGCAGGCGCAAGGGCGTTAAGATCCTTTTCTGGGATGTCTTGGCGTGTTTGTGCCCATACCGTCAGCAGAAAAGGAGAGGCGGCGATGGCGGGATCAAAAGCAGGGGAAGTGCCCTCAAAAAGGGCTGCCAAAAGGGAAAAAGCTTCAGCGTTTGATTCGCTTAAAAGCTCAAGGGCTATTTTCCCGCGTTCTTCTTCCCCCCGTGCGTAAAGGCAATAAATGTTTTGTTTTTTCCAGTTAAGATCAGAGGAAGACCGCATCAGGTTTGATACTTTTTCGCACGCTTTCTCTGCCTCTCCCCCTTGCCATTGCAAATCAAGAAGCAAGGCGTCTTTGTCTGGGAATGAGGTTTCTAATAGCAATTCCCTTGCTTTCTCAAGGTGTCCTGTTTGTGTCAAAAGGGACAGGCGTGCTTTTGCGTAGACAAGATTTTCGGAAGGAAAAGGATAGGGTTCGTTTAAGATCTCCGTGCGCATTAATCGGAGGGCGGGGGAGGGGAGGCGAGTTGGAATTTTTGAAAAATAGGCGTCTATGACAGAGGGGGGCGTCCCCTCCCAAAATCCGTTCTTGTCCTCGCGTAGAGGAGGAAGAGGCGCTATGACCTCAGAAAGTTGAGCACTTTTAGGGATAAGCTGAATAGGTTGGGCAAGGGCGGCTCCAGAGAGGAGCGCGCCCATCCCGCCCCACAGAAAAGCTTTATGAAGGAAGCTTTTCATTGGGGATAATTTTTTCAATATGGGTGGACGGGGCAGGAATCCCCCACATGGACAGGATCAGAAACCCCGCCACCACTAAAAGCGCCATCATTCCCCATAAGGCTCGCACTAAGGTCATTTGTTTCTCCAGCTTGGTTTATCTGCTTAATGTTTATGCTGAATTTCAAAGAATCTCAAGAGAGTCTTATCCTTCCCTTTCTAACAACTCCTTTTTAAACTCAATCTCATGACGGAGGGTCCAAATTCCTGCCAGGTTTGTGAGCATCAACAGCCCCCCTGAAAGAGCCATAACGGTGACCGCATGGCATTGATCGAGGAAGGAAAAGGCTATAAAGGAACACGCAGCAAACACAAAATAAACGCGCCGCCCCCACACAGGGAACAGCCATTGCATGGCTTTTTCTCCAACTGCAAGATAGGCAATAACCGTTGTGTAACCTGCAATAAAAATAAGGATCCCCATAAAAATGTGAGAATGAGGAAAAAATTGTGATAAGGCGGAAGAAACGGCGTGACATGCCTCTACATCCGTTTTCCAAAGACCCGTAGTCAACACCACAAGAATGCTCATGGTGCAAATGAGGGTATCTGTTGCAACACCAAAGATCGAAAGACACGCTTGGGTGGCGGGATCTTTTGCTTTGGATTCACTTTGGATAATTGAGTCATAACCGATTCCCAAATCTCCCGAATAAACAGCGCGCGCTGTTCCCAATTGAAGAGCCATCATCATGCTGCTGCCCACAAAGCCTCCAACGGCGGCATGGCCTGTAAAAGCAGATTGCAATACAGTCCCTAAAATACCTGGCAGCTCAAAGAGATGAGCCCCAACGACATAAAGGCAAGCCACGATATATCCCACAATAAAGGGTGGCATCAGCGCTGTTGAGATGTTGGCAAGGCGTCGAATGCCCCCAAACCCTCCATAGAGAGTAAGAAAAAGAAGCCCTCCCAACACAAGGGGACGAGAGAGAGAGAAGGTGTCTGTAATCACATCGGTGACCACCACAAATTGGGCGATTTCTACGCCATAAATGGCAAGTAAAGCACAAAAAATGACGGGGGTTGTGCGGGCAAGAATTTTATTTTTAAACGCTTTTTGCAAATAAATCATGGGGCCGCCATGATGGCCGTTGCGCCCGTCATCGACACGAAACTTCATCCCTAAATAAATTTCAGAATATTTAATCAACATTCCACAAAAAGACGCAATCCAAAGCCAGAAAAGAGCCCCCGGCCCCCCGGCTGTGATGGCTGTGATGACAAGCACAATATTTCCAAGTCCCACCATGCCCCCAACAGAGGCAAAATAAACCCGGAAAGGACTGATCCCATCCCCTCCCACAGACGATCTTTGGACAGCCTTAATGGTACGAATAGGATGGGCAAGGACCTTGAACTGATAAAAGCCCGAGCGGAGAGTAAAATAAAGACCAATGGCTGTCACAAGAGAAAACCCAATATAGGTCCAATAAAAGGATTCGATTGCACCCAAGATGCAAAAAAAAGAGTCAACGCACATAGAAAAACCTCCTCAAAGGGATGAATGAAAAAAATAAGAAAAAAGAGGAAAAGAAAAGGATGCGCAGCTTAGCCGCGCTTATTCAAAGGCGCAATCTTAGAGAAAAAAAGAGGGGCGATAAAACTCAAAGAATATCTCCTAAGGTCAATATTATTATTTCAATTAAAAAACATTTGCAAAAAGATGTCAAGAAAAATTTGGAGACGAACATTTCTAAATTGCGCTTACGCTGCAGAAAATATAGTATACACTATAAATGGCAAAAGACTGCAGAGGATTTTCCATAATATGCAAAGTCTCTTGTCCCTCAAACGCTTTTTAGAGCATTTGCCATGATGACCCTGACCCCGTATCTAAAACTTGCGCGTCTTCATCGCCCTCAAGCGATTTGGCTGTTGCTTTTTCCGGCCTGGTGGGGTCTTGTGCTTGCCAGTCCGGGGGCGCCTCCGCTCTTTCTTCTCTTGCTTTTTGCGGTAGGGACGCTTCTCATGCGCAGTGCGGGGTGCGTCTATAATGACATGATTGATAAGGATTTTGATGCAAAGGTGCGGCGCACAGCAACCCGTCCCCTTGCGGCAGGAGACGTCTCCCTCAAAGGGGCCACTCTTTTCCTGGGCCTTCTTTTAGGGGCTGCGGCGTTGATTCTGTTCAGTCTTCCCTTGCCTGTGATACTCACAGGCTTTATCGCTTTAGGGCTTGTTTTTCTTTATCCTTGGATGAAGCGGCTGACCTATTGGCCACAGCTTTTCTTAGGGATCACCTGGAATATGGGGCTTCTCATGGGATGGCTGAGCTTGTCCCCTGCCCTTTCTTCAACTCCCCTCTTGTTTTATGGGGGCGCCATTTTATGGACAATTGGCTATGACACGATTTATGCATTGCAGGACATAGAAGACGACTTGCTGGCCGGCGTGAAGTCTTCGGCCCTTGTTGTGTCCTCCTTTGTGCATGTCTTTTTAATTTTTGTGTATGGGGGAGCTTTGCTTTTGTGGGGGCTGGGGGGCCAGGCGGCCCATCTTGGAGGCGTTTATTGGGTGTTTTTAGGCCTTGTGGCCCTACAGTTTCTTTGGCAAATTTTTTCTTTACGCAAAGAGAGTCCACAGAATTGCTTGAATCGTTTTCAATCTAATAGCAGAATTGGTGTCCTTTTATTTCTTGGTATTGTGTTTTCACACCTCATCCACTAGAAGTTATAGTATGAAGTTTTTAAATCTTTTTTCTGATAAAACCACCCTTTTTCTCGTCAGACGCTTGTGGCGTGAACATATTAAGCCCTATCGCTGGCATGTGATGGGAGGGCTTGTTTGTATGGCTATTGCGGCAGCTACCACAGCCAGTCTTGCAAAAATGCTGCAACCCCTCTTTGATGATGTGTTTATGGCGCGTAATGAGACCATGCTTTTTCAAGTGGCGACGCTGGTCTTTGTCATTTTTTTCCTGAAAGGGCTGTCGAGTTTTGGTGAATCCGTCAGCATGATTTATGTGGGGCAAAAAATCATTGCAGATATCCAAAAACGCCTTTTTGATCACTTTATTAACGCCGACCTTGCCTATTTTCATGCGCGATCAAGTGGGGAGCTGGTGTCTCGTTTCACCAATGATGTTAATCTTATGCGCAGTGCTGTCACAACGGCATTAACGGGCATGGGGAAAGATACCTTGTCTCTTTTCTTTCTGATTGGATTGATGTTCTACCAAGATTGGTTTTTGGCCACGTTGGCTTTTTTTGTTTTTCCTGTGGCGATTCTCCCCATTGTAAAGATTGGTCGGAAAATGAGAAAAGTTTCCCTGAATACCCAGGAAGAAATGGGGTCGTTTACCATTCTCCTTCATCAAATTTTTCAAGGAATGCGCGTGGTCAAGGCGTACGCTATGGAAGCTTATGAACAAAAACGGGCCTACGGTCTTATTAACACCCTGTGTGGCTTAAATATTAAGGGAGGACGCGTCAGGGCCGCCTCGCATCCCATTATGGAGACTTTGGGCGGCTGTGCCATTGTGATTGTGATCCTGTATGGGGGGCACCAAGTCATTGCGGGGAACCGCACAACGGGGACGTTTATCTCGTTCATTACGGCCCTTTTGTTGGCGTATGAACCCATGAAGCGCCTTGCGGGGCTTAATGCAAATCTACAAGAAGGCCTGGCGGCGGCGTTGCGCGTTTTTGAAGCCATTGATTTAAAGCCAACCATTGTGACCCTTCCTAAGGCGCTTCCCCTCTCCGTTAAGAAGGGAGAGATTACGCTCAAAGAGGTAAGCTTTTCTTATCCCAACGGGAAAAAAGCGCTTCAAAATATTTCCTTCACGATTGAGCCAGGCCAACGGATTGCCGTGGTTGGGCCAAGTGGATCTGGCAAATCAACCCTTTTAAACCTTATCCCGCGGTTTTATGACGCGACCTCTGGAACGATTGAGATTGATGGGGTGGATATCCGCCACGTCACCTTAGACTCACTGCGCTCTCACGTAGCCCTTGTAAGCCAGGAAGTCATTTTGTTTGATGACACCGTAAGGGCTAACATTGCCTATGGGCGCTGGGGAGCCCCTGAGGAGGACATTGTGGCAGCGGCCCAAGCCGCAGCAGCCCATACCTTCATCAAGGCCCTTCCCCAAGGCTATGACACAATTGTGGGCGAGCAAGGCGTCCGCCTTTCTGGGGGTCAACGTCAGCGATTGTCCATTGCACGTGCCATGCTTAAAAATGCGCCCCTTCTCTTACTCGATGAGGCTACTTCGTCCCTCGATACGGTGTCGGAGCGGCAAGTCCAAGAAGCCTTAAATCGCTTGATGGAGGGGCGGACAAGCATTGTTGTCGCCCATCGCCTGTCCACCGTTGTAGATGCGGATATGATTTATGTGATTGAAGAGGGAGAGGTGGCAGAAAAAGGAACCCACCTTGAGCTTCTTGAAAACAACAAAACCTATGCAAAGCTTGTGGATCTTCAATTCATGACGGATACGCTGCCGTTGGCGTCTTGAGGAGACAAGAGAATGAAACTCTTAAAAAAACTCCGAAAATCTAGCAACATTCGACGTTTTGCGGCCTTTCTCATCACTCAGTATGTGAAATTCGTTTGGTTGACAAGCCGGTGGGAGTTTGTCAACCAAGAGCAGGCTAACGCCCACTGGCAACAAAACAAACCCACAATCACTTGTTTTTGGCATGGGCGGCTTCTGATGATGTTTAAGGCGTGGTTCGGCCTTCACAAACTTCATATGCTCAATTCAAGTCATGCTGATGGAGAAATTCTGGCCCGCGCCACTAAAAATTTCGGCTTTGGCTCGGTGTCAGGGTCCTCCACCAGAGGGGGAAAACAAGCGCTCTTAGCCCTTGTAAAGATTTTAAGACAGGGCGAATCCATCGGTATTACGCCCGATGGACCCCGGGGGCCACGCTATCAAGCGAGCCCTGGTATTATTCGAATGGCGCGTCTTGGGAATGCGGCCATCATGCCGGGTGCTTACTCCTCTACACGAGGGATTTTTATGAAGAGCTGGGATCATTTTTTCCTTCCCCTTCCTTTTGGAAAAGGGGTTTTCATGTATGGCCCGGTGATGGATGTGGCGGATTCCCCAAAAAGTGATGAGGAATTGCGCCAAGATCTTGAAGACATATTGAAGGAGCTCACCCTAAAGGCGGACCACTATTGCGGAAGAGAGGCCCTATGATAAAAATTTATTGTCATGCTGAACTCGTTTCAGCATCTTCTGTCCAGGGCACGGGATCCCGAAACAAGTTCGGGATGACAACTCTCTATACGAAGCAAGGTCAAGATGGCGAAGAAGGATCTGTTCTATGAGCTTCCTACGCAGTGGATATTATGGCTTGTCTTGGCTCAGCGCTCCCTTTGTTGCAGGATACTTAAAACGGAGGGCCTCAAAAGGCCACGAAGACAGTACCAGGCTAAAGGAGCGCGTAGGTTTAACCACAGTCCCTCGCCCCAATAAGCCTGTTGTGTGGATGCATGCTGTTAGTGTGGGGGAAGCGATCACGGCCCTGACCATTATCCAAGCCATTTTAAAAACATCTCCGGATATACATGTGCTTTTAACCACAACAACAGTCGCTTCAGCCAGCATTGTTCAAAAAAGGCTCCCCAAACATGTGACGCATCAGTACTGCCCTGTAGACACGCCTCAAGCAGTCACTCGCTTTTTAAACCACTGGCAACCCGATCTTGCCATATGGATAGAATCAGAGCTCTGGCCCAATCTTATGCATCTCACCCAAGAAAGGGGAATTCCAACGATTCTTTTGAACGGACGCATGTCTGCAAAGAGTTTTTCTCACTGGAAGAAGCTAAGGGGAGTTGTCTCACCCCTCCTCAGCCGCCTCTCCTTGTGTGCTGTCCAATCGGAAGAACAAGTGGCTTTCTTCACAACTCTCGGGGCCACAAATGTGACCCTTATGCGAAATGCAAAAGTCATGGGGACGCCCTTAAAGGTAGATCCTCAAAAGTATACGGCCTTCAAAAAAGAGCTGGGCAACCGCCCGGTATGGCTTATGGCCAGCACCCAACCAGGGGAAGAAGAGATTGTTTTTAAAACCCATAAAATCCTGAAGGAAGAGTATCCCACGCTTTTGACGATTCTTGTTCCTCGTCATATTGAAAGAGGGGAGGCCCTTCACCAAATTGCTTTACAAGAAGGAATTCCGTCAGCTTTACGCACCCATAGGTCGCCCTTGAAGGATATCGAGCTTTATATTGGGGACACCTTGGGAGAGATGGGACTTTTCTATGCCCTCTCTCCCCTTGTGGTGATGGGGGCCACCTTTGTGCCAAAAGGGGGGCATAACCCTATAGAAGCCGCTCAGCTTGGGGCGTTTGTTCTGCATGGGCCCCATACGTTTAAGAACCCGCAGCTCTATGATATTCTGGCCTCCCTCGGTCTTAGCAAAAGTGTCAACGAGCAAAGCCAGCTCTCTCCGTTTGTTCTTCCCTGGCTTGAGCTCAAAAAAGAAAACTATAATGAGCCGCAAAAGCTTAAAGCTTATCGAGAAGAGGGCTTGCAAAACTTGAAAGAGCTCTTGAGCCCTTTTTTAAAAACATTGAGAGACGCCAGAGGATGAAAACCCCTGTTTTTTGGTATGCGCCTGCGGGCTTTTTATCAACCCTTCTGAGCCCTCTGGGGTGGCTTTATGGAGCAGCTGGGAAGCTTCTCCGCAGCCTTAAAAAACCTCACCGTTTTCCTATTCCCATCATCAGTGTAGGAAACATCATTTCTGGGGGGGCGGGCAAAACACCCACGGCCATTGCCCTTGCCCACCTATTGCAAAAAAAGGGGCTTCAAGTTCACTTTGTGACCCGTGGCTATGGGGGAGCTTTACAAGGGCCTGTCAACGTGACCCCCCTTCACCCCCCCAAAGACGTGGGAGATGAGCCCCTTCTTCTTGCGCACCATGCACCCACCTGGGTTGCAAAAAACCGCCCCCTGGGGGTTCAAAAAGCCATAGAAAAGGGGGCCCAGCTTGTGATCCTGGATGATGGGCATCAAACCGCTGCTCTTCATAAGGATCTTTCGTTTGTGGTGATTAATTCTTTGCAAGGCTTTGGAAATGGCTGTGTTATTCCTGCGGGCCCTTTGCGAGAAAGTCTCACAGGAGGCCTCAAGCGTGCAGATGCCCTTATTGGGATAGGGCAAGGGACACACCCACGCGGCCTTCCTCTCTTTGAGGCAAAGACCATCCCCCAGCCCATGTCTTTTTCCTTAAATCGCGTTGTTGCGTTTTGTGGGCTGGGTTTTCCTCAAAAGTTTTATACAACTCTTAAAGAGTTAAACGTCTCTCTTGTGGCAACGAAAAGTTTTCCTGATCATTATGTCTATACAGAAGCCGATCTCTTAGCCCTGCAAACCTTGGCCAAGGCGCACCAGGCCATTTTAATAACGACCCGGAAAGATTGGGTAAAAATCTCCCCCTCTTGGCAAAAGCATCTTCATGTCTTAGATATTGATATTGAATTTAACGATCCTGATGGCCTTTGCGATTTCATTTTTGAGCGCATTCCAAATCTTGAGAGAAGGGAAACCCGTGAAATTTAGTCTTCTTAAAAATGTCAGACATCTCTTGGAAGCCGCAGGCGCTTGGACCCTGTTTGCTGTTTTGCACTATGTTTTACCCTTTAAGCTTGCCTCAAATTTTGGGGGATGGCTTGGGCGAACCGTCGGGCCTCGCTTGTCTTTAAGTAACCGCGCGCGCTCAAGCCTTAAAAAATGTTTTCCCGAGATTACGCCCGCTGAAACTGAAAAAATTGTTACAGAAATGTGGGACAATTATGGCCGCCTTATTGCTGAATATGCGCAAGCCACTCGGTTTTGGGATGGAAAGACCTTAAAAAACATCGAAATCGTTGGCGCAGAGCATTTGAAGGCTTTTCAGGATGATGGACAGCCTGGGATTATCTTTACAGCGCACACAGGCAACTGGCAAATGATCACCCTTGCAGCTCAATCCACAGGGTTTGACCTGACCCAAATGTATCGGGCGGCGAATAATCCCTGGGTTGATACGCTTATGTTAAAATGCCAAAAACTGGCGGTCAAAAACGTTATTACCAAAAAGAAAGGAGGACCGAAGGATCTACTGTCGCTGATAAAACGAGGAGATCATGCCCTCCTTCTTATTGATCAAAAGATGGGGGAAGGCCTTGCGGTGCCCTTTCTTGGCCGCGATGCCATGACCGCAAAGGGGGTGGCCCGCCTTCACTTGAATCAAGGCTGTCCCTTATTGCCCGCGCGAAGCGAACGGCTTTCCGAGTCCTCCTTTCGTGTCACCTTTTATCCACCCATTGATTTTACCCCTCAAGGTGATCACCAAAAGGACATGTATGACCTGCTTCTTCACCTTAACAATCAGATAAGTGATTGGGTCAGGGAGCGTCCTGGTCAATGGCTGTGGGTTCATCGTCGCTGGAATGATTGATGAAAGTTTTAGCCATTGATACGGCGGGGTGGAGTTCTTCTGTGGCCCTGTGGGAAGAGGGGATCGAGCTTGCTTTCCAAGAAAACACGCAAGAGCGGAGCCAAGCGGCGCTCCTTCCCCATCTTGTTGGTGAGGTTTTGGGCGACCAACACGTGGATCTTCTTCTTGTCAATTTGGGGCCTGGCTCTTTTACAGGCATTCGCGTAGGCCTTGCGTTTGCAAAAGGATTTGCTCTGGGCCTGGGCCTTCCTCTTAAAGGCATAGACAGCTTCATGGCCACTTATATGGGCCTTCCCCCCCATGAGGATGTGCTGATCTTGCAAGAGGCCCATCGCCAAGATGTCTTTGGCATGCTTTTCAAAAAGGGCTGCCCTCAGCCCCCTCAAAGCTTAACACGACAGGATATAGAGATGATTCTTGACTCAGCCTCCCCCCCCTGCCTGGCGGGGAGCGGGCTCCATCCTTTTTTAGAGGGGCGGGTCTTTACAGAAATTTCATCCCCCTGGCGAGGGGCCCAAGCCCTTGCCCATGCTTTCTTTAAAGACCCCACCCTTGCGAGCGAGCCAATTCCTTTTTATGTACGCGAGGCTGATGTGAGTTTTTCTTCTTAACGAAGTTTTAAGAGGAGAGTCGGCATCATGCTGAAAACAAGGTCCACAAGCATTGGGGATCAGCCCCGAGGGCGAACCTAACCCTTTCATAGGCATAGAGGAAGATCATTATGAAAACCAAAAAATATCTTCAGATTATAGTGTACACCGCATCCGTGATGGGGATGTTTGGATTAGGTGCCGCGCAAGCGGAAGGTGGATCCTGTAACCAATATGCCGACTGTCAGATACATCATGGGTGCACCAGCAAGTACAACATAAACGCCTCGGGAACATGCAACTACTATCAGAGTTATTTCAAAAAAAAGAAGTATTGCTGTTGTTTTCCAACTAATAAGATAGTGGATCCCGCGACAGCCTGTTGGGATTGGGAGTGAGATCAGGTTGTTTTTCTTCACAATCTTAACAATTTCCGCAATAGGGGAGGCTGAAAAAGCATAGAAATGGATCAACAAATAACATTTTTTGAAATATTTTGAATGACTTAGAATGTTTTGCTTGCAAAAATGCCCGTCACACCGTTAGATGGGCCCTCAGGTTTTGTTAAATTTTTTGGGGAGTCTAAACACGTGACAACAGCAAGTCTTACTTATGGGTCTTTAGGGATCCCTCAGACAGGACGCTATATCAAGCGCGTCATTCTCTCTTGCATGATTGGCAATGCCCTTGAATGGTATGATTTTGCTCTTTATGGGTATTTTGCCACAACGATAGGGCAGCTTTTTTTCCCAAAATTTAGTTCCTTTGCGTCCCTCATGGCGACCTTTGGTATTTTTGCAGCCGGGTTTGTCATGCGTCCTCTGGGGGGCATTATTTTTGGCCATATTGGTGATAAAATTGGGCGGAAAAATGCGCTTTTGTGGTCCATTTACTTAATGGCCATTCCCACGACCTTGATAGGTCTTTTACCCACCTATGAGCAAGTGGGGTGGATTGCCCCCTTCTTGTTAACCCTTATTCGTCTTGCCCAAGGCCTTTCTATGGGGGGCGAGTTCACAGGATCCATGATCTTTGTGGTTGAGCATGCAGACAAGGGAAACCGCGGCCTGTATGGCAGCTGGGTTGTCTTTAGTCTTCTTCTCGGCATCTTGGTGGGCTCAGCCGTTGCCACAAGCACATGCTATGTCCTGTCAGAAGAGGAACTCATGACCTGGGGGTGGCGAATTCCCTTTTTGTTGAGTGTTGCAGGCGGCTTTGTGGGCGCCATTATGCGCCGAACAATTAACGAACCAGAACAATTTGCTGAAGCTAAAAAGCAGCACAAGGAACACTTTACTCCCCTGACTGACCTTTTCAAAAACCATTCAAAAACAATTCTTTATGTTATTATTATTGAGTTTGCTCTCTCTATCGGATTCTACCTGATTGTCACATTCATCAACAACTTTCTCACAGCTCTTCTTGAGTTTGATCAGGTCTCAAGCCTTATGATTACCACCTGTAGTATGGTTGCAATGGGAGTAGCAATTCTTATCTCAGGCCGACTTTCTGATAAGATTGGACGCAAACCTCTGTTGATGGTAAGTACCCTCGGTTTTGTTGTGTTTGCTTACCCGCTTTTTAGAGCCCTTGAAGGGTCTTTTATGACGGCTCTCTTTGCGCAAATGGCGCTTGCAGCGATTATGGGAACTTTCTTTGCTCCCCTTCCCGCAACCTTGGTGGAGCTTTTTCCCCTCAACGTACGCTATTCTGGGCTGTCTATTGCCCATAGCCTCAGCATGGCCATTTTCGGGGGAAGTGCTCCTTTAATTGCAACAGCTCTTATTCAAATGACAGGGAACAATGCAGCGCCCGCTTTTTACTTAAGCGGTATGTGCCTTATTTCCACATTTTTTCTTTTGTTTTTAAAGGATCGTTATAAATCAGAGTTGATTTAGAGCATAATAGGCGCAGTCTTCCCCACAGAGAGGGCGCCCTTCGCGCATATAAGGTTTACAGTCAGCATTATGGACGCCACATGTCCCTAATTCGCAGCTCCCTTCATTCGCATCGCAAAAAACGCATCCGTCTCTCATGCATTGTGTATACAATCTTACAAACCGAGGCTTAAGAGACGGCGAGATGGCCTCACTCAAGAGTTCTCCGTTTTTATCAAAGCGAAAACAGAGAACACCATATTTCTGCTGTAATTTTGTTCTGTCTTGGTCGCCCACTTTCCATTGATCATAAAAGCGAAAGCAAACTCCATCGCTCGGGGGCATATTTAAGGGCACTGCTTGTGTTAAGCTTCCCCACAAGCTTAGACAAAAAAATCCTTTGAAAACGTGATGTCTCATTCTCTTTTCCATTCAGGAAACTTTTCTTTAACAGTGCCATACCTTAGACAAGAAAAAAAGACTTAAAATAAGGCGATAAAGCCTATGGTACTTCAAAAACAGATGTCCTATAACAGAAGAATCAACCTTGACCGTTAAGGAGACCCCCTATGGCCGGCAGCGTAAACAAAGTCATTTTAATAGGAAACTTAGGCAAAGACCCTGAAATTAAAACGACCCAAGAAGGCCTCAAAATGGCTAACCTATCCCTTGCAACTTCTGAGCAGTGGCGTGATAAAAATACGCAAGAGCGCGTGGAGAAAACCGAATGGCATCGTGTTGTCGTTTTCAATGAAAAACTTGCGGATATCGCTGAAAAATACTTGCGAAAAGGGTCAAAAATTTATCTTGAAGGTCAGCTCCAAACCCGCAAATGGACAGATCAATCTGGACAAGACCGCTACACAACAGAAGTCGTCGTTTCTCGTTTTCGAGGCGACATCACCATGCTTGATGGGGCTAAGTCTCAAGGCAACGGGGGAAGCGAGTATGCGGCTTTTGAACCCATGCCAAGCCTGCCTCGAGAGGCCCTGCCCCCCATGAATGAGATGGATGATGACATTCCATTTTAACCCAAAAACCATACATCTGGATGACCCCTGGGAGATAAAATGACTGAAACCCAAGATGTAGTGCCCTTCATTAATCTCGAAGAGGAAATGAAAAACTCTTATCTCGATTACGCCATGAGCGTTATCGTGAGCCGAGCCTTGCCTGATGTAAGGGATGGATTGAAGCCCGTTCACCGCCGCATCCTTTATGCAATGAATGAATTAGGGCTCGATTACAATCGTCCCCACCGTAAATCAGCCCATATCGTCGGAGGGGTGATTGCGCAATATCATCCGCACAGCCCAGAAGCCGTTTATGATTCCATGGTTCGTATGGAGCAAGACTTTTCCATGCGTTTGCCCCTTGTCCATGGTCAAGGGAACTTTGGATCTATGGATGGAGATCCTGCCGCTGCCATGCGGTATACAGAGGCTCGTCTTTCAAAAGCCGCCCATTCCCTTTTGGCTGACATTGAAAAAGAAACCGTTGATTTTAGACCAAATTATGATGGATCAACAGAAGAACCCACCGTTCTTCCTGCGCGCATCCCCAACCTTCTTGTTAATGGGGCGGGCGGTATCGCTGTGGGCATGGCCACAAATATTCCTTCCCATAACTTAGGTGAGGTGATTGATGGATGTTGTGCTCTCATTGACAATCCCGATTTAACCGTTGAAGACTTGATGACTTACATCCCGGCTCCTGATTTCCCAACAGGGGCCCATATTATGGGGCGGCGTGGGATTTATAGCGCTTTTAAAACAGGTCGTGGGTCCCTTGTTGTTCGAAGCCGCACCCACATTGAAACCATCCGTAAAGACCGCGAAGCCATCATTGTGACCGAAGTCCCCTATCAAGTAAATAAGGCCAAAATGATTGAGCGTATGGCAGATCTTGTGCGCAACAAAGAGCTTGAAGGGATCTCAGACTTACGCGACGAGTCGGACCGCAGTGGGGTCCGTGTTGTTATCGAGTTAAAAAAGGATGCCATTGCCGAGGTTGTCCTCAATCGTCTTTACGCCATGACCCCTCTTCAAACCACCTTTGGGGTCAACATGTTAGCCTTAAATGGCGGACGTCCGCAACAAATGGGTCTCAAGCAAATCCTTGAATGTTTCCTTCTCTTCCGAGAAGAAGTCATTACGCGCCGTACACGTTTTGAATTAAAGAAAGCGCGCGATCGGGCACACGTTTTGGTGGGCCTTGCCATTGCTGTTGAAAACCTTGACGAGATGATCGCGCTCATTCGCAAAGCGCCTGATCCCCAAACAGCAAAAGACGAGATTTTATCCCGTGCCTGGGCTGTCCATGCCATAGAGCCTCTCATTCGCCTGATTGACGAGCCCGGTTATCCCGTTGTTGCGGGAACCTACCGCATGTCAGAGGTTCAAGCCAAAGCGATCTTAGACTTAAGACTGCACCGTCTCACCGGCCTTGAGCGGGATAAGATTGCAAAAGAATTCAGCGAAATTGTTGAAGAAATTAAGGAATACCTCTCTATTTTAGCGTCCCGCGACAAACGCCTTGAGATTTTGCGGACCGAACTTCTTGAGGTAAAAGAAAACTTTGCCACCCCCCGACGCACAACGGTTGTGGAAGGGGAATTGAATACAGATGAAGAAGACTTTATCCAACGAGAAGATATGGTTGTGACTGTCAGTCTTGGCGGCTATATCAAACGCGTCCCCACCACCACCTACCGTGCTCAAAAACGGGGAGGCAAGGGACGCTCAGGCATGACAACCCGCGAAGAAGATGCTGTCTCTGAAGTCTTCGTCGCCAATACCCATACGCAAGTGCTGTTCTTTACGACGAGCGGACGTGTTTTTGGCATGAAAGTGTACAAACTCCCTCTCAGCACCCCTCAAGCGCGCGGAAAAGCTATTGTGAATCTGTTGCCTCTGGAAGAGGGAGAAACTCTCTCCACCATCATGCCTATGCCAGAAGACGAAGCCCAGTGGGCGACGATGCATATTCTCTTTGCCACCTCTTCTGGCTATGTGCGCCGAAACTTACTCTCTGATTTCACCAATATTAGAGCCAATGGCAAAATTGCGATGAAACTTGAAGAGGGCGAAAAGCTGATTGCTGTCCGGTCTTGTGATCAAAGCAATGATATATTGCTAACAACCCGTGCGGGGCGCTGCATTCGCTTTGGGGTTACAGATGTGCGCGAATTTGTGGGCAGAACCTCAACGGGTGTGCGGGGTGTACGCCTGGGCAAAGATGATGAAGTTGTCTCCATGTCCATCCTTCGTCAAATTGAATTTACCATTGAAGAACGGGATTCCTACCTCAAACAAGCCCAGCGCTTGCGCCGCCAAGAAGGCGACGAAGAGATGGCCCCTCTGGACGCTCCCTTGCCTCCGGAACGATTTGAAACCATGGCCAAAGCGGAAGAATTTATCTTAACCGTCAGTGAAAACGGCTTTGGCAAGCGTTCTTCCGCCTATGAGTACCGCTGTACCAATCGGGGCGGGCAGGGCATTACAACCATGGATGTCACCGCAAAGACGGGCAAAGTCGTTGATTCTTTCCCCGTGCAGGATGAAGAAGATCTGGTGCTGGTCACCAATACAGGAAAGCTGATTCGCTGCCCTGTGCGTGACATTCGCATTGTTGGCCGGCGCACCCAAGGGGTGACCCTTTTCCGCGTCGCTGAGGGAGAAATGGTGGTGTCCGTTGCCTGCCTTAAGGAAGAAGGAGAGGAGGACGGAGAAGAGGCAGACGATGTCTAATGCTCCGCACATCGGGGTTTATCCAGGCACCTTTGATCCGATCACCTTTGGCCATTTAGATATTATTCAACGAGCCACCCGCCTTGTGGATCGTCTTATCGTCGCTGTGGCAACGAATGTGACCAAAGGCCCCCTCTTTTCCATTGAAGAGCGGCTCCACATGATCGAACAAGAGATCAAAACCCTTTCTCTTTCTCCCCATGTGGAAATTATTGTCAAACCTTTTGATACCTTATTGGTGCATTTCGCCAAGAAAGAAGGAGCTCAGCTTCTGATTCGAGGCCTAAGAGCTGTTTCAGATTTTGAATATGAATTCCAAATGGCCGGGACCAACCGAAAGCTGTGCGCCGATCTTGAGACCGTGTTCCTGGTGGCCTCTGAAAGCTTTCAGCTCATAGCCTCTAATCTTGTGAAAGAAATCGCACGCCTTGACGGCGATACCACGCCTTTCGTGTCACCTCATGTGGCTGAAAAACTAAAAAAACGATTTCAGAAATAAACCTATTGACGTCAGTGGATTTACTTCCCATATTCAAAGAATGAAAACTAAACTCGTGCTCATTCCTTCTTATAAAATCGTTATTGGCGGCTAGCGCTGCCAGTCCCCCCGTCGTTCACCCTTATCTTTTAATATTTTTTTTTGACTCTCTAACGAATGAGGATGCGATGTCTCGTTATCACCCTTGGGTTATGTGGTTTTTGGCCACTTTATTTTTTGCCTACCAATTTATCATGCGTGTTTTTACAGGGCTTTGTGTGCCCGAAATCATGCACAAATTTCACATTGATGCGACGGAATTTGGGCTTTTTTCTTCTCTGTATTATTATGGCTATGCGGGCATGCAAATCCCTGTGGCCTATATGTTGGATAGATTTGGCCCTCGCCTTGTCATTTCTTTATGCTGTCTTGTGTGTTCCTTCTCTATCTTTTTGTTTTATTGGACAGAAAATTGGTATCTTGTTCTTTTATCTCGGTTTTTGATAGGGGCCGCCTCTGCTGCTGGGTTTTTAGGGACCGCTAAGGTTATTTCCCTGTGGTTTCCTTTTATCCACTATACACGCATGGTGGGATTGACCTTTTCCTTTGGATTATTGGGGGCGGTTTATGGGGGAAAGCCCGTCAGCCACTTGATCTCTCTTTATGGGTGGGAAAACGTCCTTCTGTTAGTGAGTGGAGTGGGGCTATTGCTCACAGGATTCCTTGCAACAGGGATCAAGAGCCACACACCGTCCTGTTTGCAGGAACGTTCGTCCCTTTTCACGGACTTCAAATCCCTTTTGACAAGGCGCTCTCTTCTTCTCATTGCCTTTTGCAATCTTTTAATGGTGGGCGCCTTAGAAGGGTTTGCAGATGTGTGGGGAGTCCCCTACCTCGTCAATGTCTATGATTTCGCAAAGGAAGATGCCGCTTTTGTCACCTCTTCTATTTTTACGGGCATGCTCTTTGGAGGACCCATATTGGCCTATCTTTCTGAAAAATTTAAGGCGTTCTATACCATAACGGGGTTGTGTGGCCTTTTAATGGCTGTGATTTTCTCAAGCATGCTCTTTTTTCCTGGACAGCTTGGCTATACCACATTGTGTGTTCTGATGTTTGGTGTGGGAATCTTATGTTGTTATCAGGTCCTTGTTTTTGCAATCGGGGCCGCTTCCGTCCCTCCTGAAATGAGGAACATAACGATCGCCTTTTTAAATTGCATCAATATGTTGGGAGGATCCTTCTTTCACCCCTCTATTGGCAGATTGATGGATGTCTTTTGGGGGGGAGGCCTTGCCGACGGCCAGCGTGTTTACGACCCTTATGCCTACACCTATGCGCTTGGCATTATCCCCTTAGCGGCGTTCATCGGGGGCACTCTTTTCTTGTGCCTTAAGCCTGCAAAGACGGCGGCGACTCACCCTGCGTGAGCCTCACATAGCGCGGCTTTAATGAAGGAATTCCCTCTCATTAAAGCCCTGCTTTAAAAGCATGGAAAACCTCCCATAATTTCGCCATTTTATATTTATACTTTATCATAAATCTTCTGCAGGATCAAATTTTCCGAATGGCCATTTGGAGAACCCTCAAAAAGGTATCCATAGGCTCTTCACTTAGGGTATAGGAGAGGTCATGAAGACATCTCCTCTCCGGTATGCCCTTGAGCAAGCTGAAAAAGCGTTTGCTTGTGATGAAGTCCCTGTGGGGGCTGTCATTGTGGATTCTCTGTCAGGAGAGATCATCGCAGCGGCTCATAATGAAATGGAAACGCGCCAAGATGCAACGGCGCATGCCGAGCTTTTGGCCATTCGCCAGGCGTGCGCAAAAAAAGGGCAGAGCCGCCTTGAAGATTGCGATCTGTATGTTACGCTTGAGCCCTGCCCTATGTGTGCTCAAGCCATCAGTTTTGCGCGTCTTCGCCGTCTTTATTTTGGAGCCTATGACCCTAAAGGAGGGGGGGTGGATCATGGGGCCAAGGTTTTCAATGCATCCTCTTGCCACCATGTCCCCGAAATTATAGGGGGTCTTGAAGAGCAAAAGTGCGCCCAGCTTTTGCGGGATTTTTTTGAGAAAAAGCGGGGATGAGGGAAGCTATACCGCTTCACTGAATATATACCCATCCTTACAGTTGCGGAGGATTTGAGGAAAGGCAGAATCATCCTCTAACTTTTGTCGCAGCCGATAAATATGCGTTTCAAGGGTATGTGTGGCAGCCTCGGGGTGATAGTCCCAAATTTTTGTTAAGAGCGTGTCCTTTGAAAGTTTTTGGCCTTTGTTTTGATGAAAGAAATGCAAAAGTTGACATTCCTTCCCTGTCAAACGATGTACTTTTTGAGTGTGATGGTTTTTAAGGATTTTTTCTCTCAAATCTAAGGAAAAATGCGCAAAAGAGAGATTTTGACTATAGGGAAGATTTTCTAAAAGAGACAGAAGATCCAAAAAACGCAAAGGACGGGGAAGGTTTGAAAAATTTAAAGCTGGAAGAGGACTTGAGAGCGAAGAAGAGGCGCACAAGATTCCATCACACTCATTTTTATCTTTTTTGATACAAATGCCAGCTTGAGGGAGAATTTCTTCAAAAATTCTCACAAAAAGCAAGTCTTCAATTTGAAGATTTATGTTTAACATAACAAACTGTGGCGCACTCGTCACACCCTCTTTAAAAATTAGTTTTAGTAGAAATTTAATCATTGAGAAATCTTCCTCAGAGGCCCTTTATAGAAGTGGGAGAACTCTTTGTCACGTTAAATTTAGCGATCTGCTTAGACAAAAAATTTTGTGAGTGAGTCATTGATATTTAAATTAAATTTTTTATTTTGGAGGAAATTATGACCCGTACGCTTCTTACCTTAACCGCTCTTTTGGGGGTTGCATTGTTTGGTGCTCCCTTACAAGCGGCTGTAAGCAATTTCACACCGGCTTTGGCTGTTCCTCAGCTTAAAATTTCTGGAACGACCTCCTTCAACACTTGGTTTTTTAATAACAATAGAAAATTTGTGCCAGGAGATATCCCTGATGATCCTGCAAAACGCAGTGCCTATGGACGCGGCCAGTTTTTTACGATGGATGATGCTCGCCTAAAATTTGCAGTCGATGGAAAAACAGATCGTGGTATGGAGTATGGTCTTGTTTTTGTTCTTGATGGAGACACAAGCGGCACAAAAACCCTTCGTGAAAACTACCTTTTTTTTGGGGGTACATGGGGTAAACTCCTTCTTGGAGACACCTATGGTGTACAATCCACAATGGCTTTTGATGGAGCCGATCAATGGGGTGGAACAGGATTCATGAACGCAAACTTTGACCGTGTTGTTAACTTTACAACCGGCACTCTTCACTCTATTTACTTTGTGGGGGATACCAACCGCGATACAAAGGCGACCTACCTCACTCCCCGCTGGTACGGTCTTCAGGCGGGTATAAGCTACACCCCACGCTCAGAGCATCGGGGGGAACTAGCTATGGATTCGATCAAAAGTTACAATAAAAAACCATTTGATACGGATAATATTAGCAGCGGTGTAAACTTTATTCATAAATTCTGTAATGGGTTTGAAATGGCTTTGTCAGCAACGTCTGCCTTTGCAAAATCGCACCCTGAATTTTTGGGAGCACCAAAGCGAAAAAACATAGCATCCTATGCTTTTGGAGGCACCTTTTACTATGCAAATGTGGGGTTCAGTGCTGAGTATGCCAACAGTGGTAATTCTCGTGAGCTTGCCGGACAAAATCTTTCAAACGCAGGTCAGTTCGTGGATTTTGGTCTGTCTTACACATGGGGGGCCACAAAATTCAGCACAGGGTATTACTACGGATGGAGAAATGCGCTGGGAGGCGACAATCCAACGCACTATGGAACACTGGGTACAAACCTCACCCGTGTGAAGGCGACCACAAGTGCGGTCTCAGCGGCTATTGATCACAAATTAGCCCCAGGATTAGGTGTGTATTTTGAATACGCAAACTTCCAAATGAAGAATCCTGCGGCCATTGCTGAAGCAAATCGTTTTAATACTCTCCTCGCGCCGGGTGGCATCTTTACGCCTCCTATCCCAACCAACCGTGCAAATGCTTTCGTTGTGGGGTCACGTCTTGTTTTTTAAGGCTTAGGTGCTAACCTCATTGTACTTGAGGTAGCCTTATTCTTGGGTGTCATCCTCGCCCCCACTTGTCATCCCCGCTTTCGCGGGGATGACAAGAGATGAAGGACGCAACGTAAGCGTTTCTAGTGTTTCCCCCGTCGGCGACAGGTGCGACACGGTAACCTCATGAGGGGTAACCTTGTCAATATGAACGCCCTCCCATTCATGGGCGTTTTCCCTATGAATAACCGTATTGTTTATCCACACCGACCAATGCGCTTCATCACAATAAAGAATTGCTGACACAGAAGGAGGCCATCCTGCGAGGGGATCTTGAGTTTCCTCAGACAAGCGATCAATTTCCCCGTCCTTAAAGAAAAGAGAAGGGTATGTTTTCAAGGGCAGGCTATCTGCGGCAGCAGAGAACGCAAAAAGCATGAGCAAGAGAGTCCTAACGCGCACCCTCTTCTCCCCCCATAGCAATCCACTCAACGATAACCTTTCCTTGGATACCCGTTTCCTGCCGTTTTAAGGTTAACTCTCGAAGGATAAGAACGCCCGGAAACTGGCCTAATAAGGCCTCAACGAAGGCATAGAACGCCACATCCGAGGGTGGCGTCGCGTCAAAGGAAATCTGTGTCACTTTAAAAGAAACACCTTCCTTCCCCTCCCTCACTGTTTCAGGGTCAAACCTATAGGAAACATCCCGTAAAAGAGGGCGCAATCCTTCTAGAAACTCTCCCGCAATGAGGCGATTTTTTGGCGAAAACCATCCTTTTGCAGTTAAAGAATCGACCTTCTGTTGATGAGATGTCAAAAAAGAAACATCTGTTCGTAAGGATTTGTTGGCTTGCGCAAGGGCGTTGCGCTCTAAGGCAGCTTGATGAAAGGCCGCTTCTTGAGCCCCACGAAATCCCATGGCCGCCCACAGTCCACCCCCCGCGACACAACTTAAGGCTATAAATAAACAAGTTTCTCGTTTCATGAGCCCCCAATCTTAACCTGAGCTCGCGGCAGCCTCTCTTCATGAGCGTCCATAAAAATCTCATGGGGGCTGCTGTTAAAAGGCGCTTCCAGCACCTGAATCTGGTGGGTTGGAAAATGCTCATGACTGGATTGAAGAAAGCTTTCAAAGACCGTCAAGGCCGCCTTTCGTGTTGGACTATCTATGAGAAAAATCAACGTCATTTCAGTATGTTGCTCCTGGCGCCAGCTTATGCTTTCAAGATGGACGGGGTGAGCCTTTAAGAGGGAAGAAAGACGGTCAAGATCTTCCAAAGGCCCTTTTGTATCAACTTTCACCTCATCATAATGGGCCAAAGCCTTGCGGAGGTGAGAAACATCTTGTCCCTGAAGACGAGAGGCAAGTGCTTGAGAGACCTGCTTTAAAGCGGCTGTCTCCGCCACAAGAGGCGTTATTTTTCTTTTAAATGCAACGCCATCATAGACTTCCATCCCTGCCCACAGGCCTATGAAGAGAAGAAACAGCCCCATTCCTTGTCGTCTCCACGGCATTGCTGATAAGGGTGTGGGGGCGAGAGGAAAAGATGGCTTCTTTTGAGACCCAACGAAGCGGATAAGATCAAGGACATCCACATTGACGACGTCCACATTGTCATGAATGTCTGGGTGGGTACGGCTCAGAAAATGAAGGACCGCCTTAACATCCGCTTCCCCCTGAGACGCGCGTGCAAGTAGAAGGTGTTTTCCTTTGAAAACACAATGCCGCCCTTGGTGAGACGGGGAAGAAGAGAGAAGCATCTGGTACCGTGTGGAAGATGCCCCCTTCTTCTTGAGGAACTGCCCACTTTCAAGAGCCATAAAGCGCACCGTTCCGGCACGCCCTTTCACCCACCCAATCCAAGGCGCGATCGGATCATGGGGGAGGATATGTATCCCCCTTAAGTAAGTCTTTCCGTCTTGCTTTACAAATTGAAAGCCCGCGTATCCTCCCTGGGAAGAGCAGCTTGCTTTCTTATGAAAAAGCAGGCGCAGCCGATCCCACAGGAAGAGGGGTGGGATGGGTTCCTCCTGAATATCTTGCTGACGTCGATCAATCAAAAGGCAAAGAGAATCCTTATGCTCGAGATGGGCATCAAAGAGAGGGTGAGCTTCTTCAAAGGACGCGCTTGATGAAGCAATCTTTTCACCCGTCCCTGTATAAAGAATTCCTTCTTCATCGCTGAGGTAGAGAACATATCTTGCCATCCCCTCAATAATCCATCATCGCTAAGGTTTCATAGAGCGGCACAAAAACAGAATACACAATCCATGCCATGACCCCGCCCACAGTGAAAATCATCATCGGCTCAATAAGTCCTACCATATGGTCCACCTGGCGCTTGAGTGTTGTATCAAAATAATCTTTTACATGCAGAAGGTTAGCATGAAGGGAACTGGTTTGTTCCCCCATCCTTATCATACGGATCACCATGGGGGGGAAGCCTCCTCCTTTTTCCAAGGCGCGCGAGAGGGGATTGCCTTCTCTCACAAGGCGTTCCACATCATGCAGTGTGGAAGAAAGAGAGCCCACCCCAAGAGATTGACGCGCCGTGTGAAGCGCTTGAAGAATATCGATGCCGCCCCCGACCATGACTGAAAAAAGATGGCAAAAGCGTGCCATGGCCAGCTTATGCTGCAAAGGACCCAGCAGGGGGAGCCGCTCTTGAAGCCGGCTTTTCCACAAACCCCCTTGGGGATGGACTTTCAAAATAACCAACCCGAGGGTCCCCAACCCCCCAATCCCACTCACCAGAAACAAGAGATAGCGCGATAAAAAGGAGGAAACGGCTATCAGAACCCGCGTCGAAAGCGGAAGATCGCCCCTAAAACTTTGCATAAAAGCAATGAGTTCTGGCACCAACACGGTCATTAACATCACAATGGCTCCCCCCAGAAAAACCAACATAAACAAAGGATAACGAAAGGCTTTAAAGATCTGGGCCTGGACCTCATCCAGCCATTTCAAATGCTGGACGAGGTGTTGCAGAACAAAGGACAGGCGCCCTGTTTTTTCTCCCACCGCAATAAGGCCCACAAAAATGGAATCAAAGACGCGCGGATGACGGGCAAGCGCCTTTGAAAATAAGAGCCCCCTGTCCACATCCTGAATGACCTCTGACAGCGTCATTTTAAGCATGGGACTGTCTTGGACGGAAAAAAGCTCTTCAAGACTTTCCTTTAAGGGAATGCCAGCCTTTTCAAACTGCTCTAAATGAAGGCACAGATCCATCAGGGAGCGCGTCTTTATTTTGCGGGTAAAAAACGAAGGCATCCCTTGAAAAGAAGACGAATAGGTAATGAGAGACAACCCAAGATCATCAAGGCAACGCTTCAAATCCGCAGAGGAAGCCGCCTCCACCCTTCCCTTGTGAAGAATCCCTTCTTTTCCAAGGGCTTTGTACCGATAAAGGGTCATAGGTCTTCTCGCAAATCAACAATACGCATGACTTCTTGGAGGCTGGTATCGCCTTGCAAAATCCGGTTCCGGGCATCTTGAGCCAAGGGGATATGCCCTTTTTCCAAGGCCTTTCCTTTCAAAACAGAGCGAGGGGCCATTCCAATCAAAAGCTCGTTCATCTCCTCATCAAACCTGAGGATTTCAGCGATCGCCAGGCGCCCTTGGTATCCTGTCTCTCGACATGTTTTGCATCCATGGGGGATCCAAAGGGAAGTAGGATTTTCAAGCTTCAAAAGAGTGGTTTCTATGGGACTCATCGTTCTCTTGGTTTTACAATGCGGACATAGGCGCCGCACAAGGCGTTGCGCCACAATCGCCGTCAAGTTCCCCGCAAGCATCACGTGGGAAAGACCCAAATCAACAAGGCGATGAATCGCCCCAAGGGCATCATTTGTATGAAGGGTTGAAAAGACCTGGTGACCCGTCATAGAGGCCCGAAGGGCCATCTGAGCCGTTGGGGAATCCCGCACCTCTCCAATTAAAATAATGTCAGGGTCTTGGCGCAAAATGGACCGGACTCCCTCGGAAAAGTCTATCCCCGTCCCGTCCCGCACCTCCGACTGACGAATCAGGGGTAGCTGATACTCCACCGGTTCTTCCAAGGTCATGATGTTGAGGCTATGAGTACTCATATAGTTCAGCATGGAATAGAGAGACGTTGTCTTGCCGCATCCCGTTGGTCCTGTGATGATAAAAACCCCCATTGGGCGTTCCAGGGCTTCTTTGATGTGGGAAATCACCTCTTCCGAATAGCCCAAGGCATCCAAAGACAACAGGGAGCGGCTTTTGTCCAAAATACGCACCACAATATTTTCCCCATGAATGGTGGGGTGAGACGCCACACGCAAGTCAATCTCCCGTGGCCCCACATAAAAGGTCATGCGCCCATTTTGCGGCCGTCGAGATTCGGCAATGTTCATTTCCGCCATGACCTTCAAACGCACACAGATAGCAGGCCAATAAGAGGAATGCAGTGTGCAAACTTGCGATAGAATCCCATCAATGCGGTACCGTAGGCGCATGAAGGCGCCCTCTGGCTCAAAATGAATATCCGAGGCACGCAGTTTAATGGCATCCATGACGATGGCATTCACAAGGCGAATGGTTGGGTTGATGGCATCGTCTCGTACGACTGCTTGACTGGCCGTGGCTTCCACCTCTCGCAAGAGACTCTGAATGGACAGATCGTACCCATAATAGAGATCGATGGCCTCGAGAAGATCAGACTCCAACGCAATCAACGGCTCCACTTTTCCTCCTACAGGAAGCTTTTGATGCAAAAAATCCAAGGCATGCACATCGTAAATATCCGCAAGGGCCACACGCAAGACTCCCCCCTCCAAGGAAAGGGGCAAAAGAGAATACAGCTCTGCCACCTCTCGCGGCACCAGCTCCTTCAAGGAAGGATCGAAGAGGACTTGCTTCAGATTAATTCGTTCATAACCGCTTGTGGATGATAAGGCTTCTGCAAGCGCGGCTTCGCTCATAAACCCTAAGCTCAACAGACAGTCTTCAAAAGATATTCCCTGAAGGCACTGTTCCTTCAGAGCCACATCTACTTGATCAAGAGACAAAATCCCTTTTTCCAAAAAGCTTGCAGCTAAAATTTGAGAAAGAGGGGCCACACGTTCTCCCTAGTTGGTTAAAGTAATTGTTGCTTGAGTCATTGTTGCCCCACTGTCATCCCCTCCCCACTTGTCATCCCCGCGAAGGCGGGGATCCAGATATCTCTTTGATTTTTCAATAAAAAAGCTCGTTTTCATTGAAACAAAGTTAAAAAAGGTTGCATTCCTACGGAATGCGTTGTTTTTACTGGATCCCCGCCTTCGCGGGGATGACAAACAAAGGGATGACCACCAGGAGTAAGGCAACTTCAAGGACAATAAGTACAATTTATCCATAATTTTATTAAAATAAGTTCATCATTTTTTTCGTCACAACGCAAGGGCATTGTGAGAAAAATTTCTTTTCAAAGGCTCACACCCCATGAATTATGCGGCAATAAAATATTCTGAAAAAATAGTTCCTCCTCTTAACGATATTTTAAGGAAGAGTTGGTATCATGGGAAACAGGGTGTGATGAGGCATCGGGTCAGATCTGACCCTTAACCTAAACCATAAAGGAACATCATCATGAAAACCAAACAATACCTTCAAATTATAGCATGTGTTGCTCTCGCGAGCGGGGCAGTTGGATTGAATGGCGCTGGCGCGAATCCATGGCAAAAGCTCTGTAATGCTGAGAGGCTCGCGAGTGAAGAGGCTTGTAAAAATGACTGTAAGACTCATGGGAACAGTGGACTGCTAAAAGATGTTGGGTCATGTAAGTCTGGGTGCTATGATTTGTCAAGACTCTGGGCGTTGTATTGCACAGAAACACATCCAAATGCCAGCAAGGATTCACAGTAGTAGATGAAGCTATGATACCACCAGAAAAGTAAGTTAGGTTTTACAAGATCTCAGAGCCAGATTTAATTACCAGAGCATGACATAAAGGAACATCATCATGAAAACCAAACAATAGTAATTTTTTATATGCAAGAAAAATAACTTTTAGCAATAAACGCTAGGTAAGACCTTGAACTTATTGAAACTTCTGCTTACTTTGTGAAAACACTTCAGCCATCCTATAAAAAAGCTTGCAAAAAGTAGGAAAATACGTTAAATATAGAATAGAAAGAATAATTCTTTCGCTCCAAGCTCTAAGAAACCCCTGAAAAAATGGGGTGAGAGTATTACACACCAGTATAGAAGATAATGCATGAAACAAGCTAGTTATCCTAAGCGGTCGCCCCGTGGTCGCTCCTTTGATCGTCATAGACAACCCCAAAAAAATTCAAATGGGGAGTCAATTGACGCAAAAACACGCAATAATCCCCAGCAGTGTGTTGAAAAATACCTCACACTTGCTCGAGATGCCGCCTCTTCAGGCGATCCTGTGTCTGCTGAAAATTATTACCAATATGCGGATCACTACTATCGTCTAGCCGCGCTCAATCGTCTTTCGCGATCTCCCGAAAAACCTCGGGAAACCAAAGAACAAGCCGCAGACGATAGCTCCACCCAATAATTCAAAGGATCTTCCCATGAGCATCATTGTCGATATTTTAGGCCGGGAAATCTTAGATTCCCGTGGAAACCCAACCGTTGAGGTAGAGGTGGAGCTTGACAGTGGCGCTCGGGGTCGAGCAGCCGTTCCCTCAGGAGCCTCCACCGGCACCCATGAAGCCGTTGAAAAGCGAGATGGGGATCAAAAGCGGTATAATGGCAAGGGTGTCTTAACGGCCGTGCAAGCCGTCAATGGCGAAATTTACGAAGCTCTCTGCGGAATTGAAGCGCAGAATCAACTCCTCGTTGATCAAACACTCATTGATCTTGATGGGACGGAAAACAAAAGCCGTTTAGGCGCAAACGCTCTTTTAGGGGCGAGTTTGGCAACAGCCAAGGCTGCCGCCTTTGAGGAAAGACAGCCCCTCTATCGTTATATTGGGGGCGTTTATGCGCACGTCCTTCCCCTTCCCCTTATGAATATTATCAATGGGGGGTCGCACGCAGACAATCCGATTGATTTTCAAGAGTTTATGATTGTTCCCCTAGGCGCCCCTACCTTTAAAGAAGCCGTCCGGTGGGGGGCAGAAGTGTTTCATTCTCTCAAGAAAAATCTTGTGGAAGCTGGATACAGTACAAATGTGGGGGATGAAGGCGGGTTCGCCCCCGCCCTTCCCTCCACCCGTTCAGCCCTTGATTTCATCATGAAATCCATTGAATCGGCTGGATATCGTCCCGGCGAAGAGATTGGCCTTGCTCTAGATGTGGCCGCCAGCGAGTTTTATCGAGAGGGGCGCTATCACATGATAGGGGAGAAAAAAGTTTTTGACTCACCCCAATTGGTCGCCTTTTATCAAGATCTTATCGATGCTTACCCTATTCTTTCCATTGAAGACGGCATGGCGGAAGACGATTGGGAGGGCTGGAAAACCCTCACAGACACCCTTGGAGAACACACCCAACTGGTAGGTGATGACGTTTTTGTCACAAACCCCTTCCGCCTTGCAGAAGGCATCGAGAAGGGCGTTGCCAACAGTATCTTAATTAAACTCAATCAGATTGGGACCCTCACAGAAACCATTCGCACCGTTGACCTTGCTCACCGAGTTGGGTACTCCACTATCATGTCTCACCGCTCTGGAGAGACGGAAGACGCAACCATTGCGGATCTCGCTGTCGCCCTGAATTGCGGACAAATCAAGACAGGCTCTCTGTCACGCTCTGATCGCTTGGCAAAATACAACCAACTTCTGCGCATTGAAGAAGAACTGGGCGCCCAAGCCGTTTTTGGAATTTAAAAATTCTTTACAAAAAATTAAGAACTCTTTGATAAGATAGTAAGTAAGACAATCACCTTCATAAGGGAGACGTGCTATGCTTTCATGGGTTGTTATCTTCTTAATCATCGCCATCATTGCCGGAGTCTTAGGGTTTACGGGGGTTATGATGGCCGCGGCTGAGATCGCAAAAATCATTTTCTTTGTTTTTCTTATCTTATTCTTTGTCACACTTATTATCCACTTAGTTAACCGATCAAATCGTCTATAGGTGAGGAAAAAACAATGAAAGAAACTCTCTTAAAAAAGCTAAAATGTTTTTCTTCTCAAGACAACGGGGCCATCGCCATTTTCATGGCTTTTCTCATGGTTGCTTTGCTTGGCTTTGCAGGATTAGCCATTGATGCGGGATTGTGGAATTCTCAAAAGCGCCAACTTCAATTAGCGGCCGACGCCGCGGCTGTTGGGGGGGTGTTTGCCTTAGGTAAAACAGGGCAAAGCACAATCACGGCTTATGCAACCTATGATGCAGGACTCAACGGATGCACAAGTGCTAATAATTGTACAATTGTTTCTATCAGCAATCCCCCAACGAGTGGATCTCAGGCAGGAAATACCAATGCAGTTGAGGTCATTCTGTCAAAACCAACTCAGCTTTTCTTTACAAGCCTGTTTCTCTCCACGGCCCCGACCATTAATGTACGTGCCGTCGCGACATTGTCGAGTTCTAAAAACGTTTGCTTCGGAAGTTTGGGAATAAATGGAATAGGCCTGGTTGGAAATTCAACTATTAATGCCCCAAACTGTACTGTTTATTCAAACACTAATCTTAGCCTAAAAGGGACAACTAGCATAACAGCAGGGTCGGTAAACACAGTGGGAACCATCAATGACACCTCTCACATTACGGCTACGAGTGGTATTACTCAAAATGCTCCCGCTTTGATAGATCTCTATCAAACTCTTGCCGTCCCTTCCTACAGTGGATGTGACCACACGAACTATTCTGGATCCCCTGCTTCCATTACTCCAGGAGTTTATTGCGGAGGATTTAAGGCAACGGGGGGAACGATAACGATGGCGCCTGGGACATATATCGTTAATGGAGGAGATGTTGACTTACATGGAAATACAACTCTCAATGGCACTGGTGTTACCCTTGTTCTCACAAGCAGTACGGGGACAAACTATCCTCAAGTTGATATTGCGGGAACCGTCAACCTCAATTTATCGGCTCCAACATCTGGGACTTTTAACAACATTTTAATGTATGAGGATCGAAATGCACCGTCGAGCACAACCGTTAAAATTGCTGGTAATACAACGAGCAATGTTCAAGGGGTGGTTTATGTGCCTTCGGCAGATTTGACATTAACGGGAGTCAGCACAACCGGATCAAATGCCTGTCTTCGGGCTATCGCTAGCACCATAACGATTAATGGAACTTCCGATACCTTCTCGGGCCCAGGGTGTACTGCCCCACAATCCCCACTTGCGATGACAGCTTTGGTTGAATAACGGCGAGGATTTTTACAAATGAAAAATAGATTTATAAAAAACTCAAAAGGAAGTGTGGCCATTGAATTTGCGATTACTCTCCCCTTTCTTTTCTTATTCCTTTCAGGCGTCATGAATTTTGGTTTGATTCTTGGAAATATCAGTCAACTCAATGCGATAGCAAGCGCAGGAATGTTTTATGCTTTTGCAAACTCATCAACTCCCGCAGCCGTTGTAACAGCTATGCAAGCAGCAACAAATCTTTCTCCTCTTACCGTAACGGCCACACAAGTGTGCAAATGCTATCCGTCTTCAAATAACCCATCAGGGATCCCCACTCAGGGGGAATGCACAGCTGCATGCTCGGGATCAATTGGATCCTACATTACCTTTACAGTGCAAAGCCAGGTTGACCTTATTGCTCTTGATTTTACTCTTCCCAATCCTTTTGTGACAAGAGTAAAGGGAACCATCCGGACAAATTAGAGGGAACGCAGATGACCATTTTTAAGCACTATTCAAAAGAAGAGAGAGGGAATGCTGCCATTGAATTTTCTTTGATTTTTCCTGTCTTTTTTTTACTTATTATGGGCATCATCGAGTTAGGTTTTATCCTATGGGGATATTCTTCTCTTGAATATGGGGCGTCTTATGGGGCGCGATATGCCTTTACCCACCCTACCAGTTCTGCTCAAACCATCCAAGATGCCGCTTTGTCTAGAATTGAAAACGCAGGATCTTCTTTCAGTTATACTGCAACAATTGCACAAAACTCGTATGTGGATGTCGATGGAACCTTTTCTTATACTTTCTTTTTCTTACCGATTAACCCCATCGTAATTAAAGCACACGTTCATCAAGTTCTTCCTCTCCCTTAAAGTTACAGCGTAATCAAGAGAGCTGAGCAGCTCAAAAAAAATAAAGAAAGAATAGTTTCTTTCTGGTTTTTTTTATTACAATCAGTTAAAGTTCTCCAATGAATTTTGATAGACGTAACTTTCACAGACTCAGTCAAAAGGCCGTTGCGCCTTTTTTGACTTTTACTGTTATAGCCTATTTCATCTACCACTCTATTCAGGGGGACCGGGGGATTCTTGCCTGGATGCAGCTGCAAAGCCGCCTTGTTCAAGCTCAGACTCAATTAAATCAAGTCATTGAAACGCGGCAAGACCTGGAAGAAAGGGTTCAAGGCTTGCGTCCTGAAAGTCTCAACCGTGATCTTCTTGACCAACAGGTTCGCCTTCAGCTGGGCTACACTCACCCCCATGAAGTGGTCATCTTAAAGCTGAACAGTTCGTCTTAGGGGGGAACGAAGGGCGTCTGTGCAGATATTAGAATATAGGAGGCACTTTCATTTTTTATCAAAGAATAGGAAGCTTAAATGTATCTTAAACGAATCTCACTTATGGCAATTTGCGCAGTCTTCATTGCAGGAGCTGTTGGTTTTTATATTAAGTTTTTCCGTGTTGAAAGTAGCAACGCTGCAGAGACTTCATATGGTGAAAATCTTGCTCTAGGTCGCTCCGTTACAGCATCCTCCTGTTCTGATTGCGCACAAATCTTGGTTGATGGTCAAGAACTTCCTAATGCAAGCTGGCATACGTCGTGGTCACCTCCTCAAACCCCATCCCGTCCGTCCTGGGTTACCATTGATCTCGGGAGTCAGCAAACTGTTCAACATCTTGCTATAATTTGTTCTGTTGCTGCTTATGAAGGTATTTACGATATCTGGGCCCCCCCAAACTCTATTGTTATTGAAATGGGCGATAGACCAGATAAGATGAAATCTATAGAAGTTATTCCCTCGGAGAAAATCCCAGATAACGGCGAAAATCCTAACAAACGCCGACTAGAAGTTCATCTCAAAAAACCAATTTCAGCAAGATACGTAAAACTTGTATTTCCAACCGGTGGAAAATTACCATCAATGCCAGATGTTGTAGGTCTTGGAGGCATTGCAGTATATGGACCTGAACCTATAGATGCAAAACAGAAAAACATCTTTATCGAAGGAGACTTCGGACGTGCAGTAGTAGATGTGAATTCACCAAAAATAGTCAATTTTTTTATAAGAGAACCTAGCGGCCAACTTGCACAGAGAGATCTTCTGGCAGGGTCTCCACGAGGAATAACTCTCACAGAAGCGCGGGATAGGAAAATATTTCATCGAAAAGGAGCTTACACGTATATTGTAGATGAGGCAGGCAATCGATTTGAGAGTTGTTTTAGTCGCCCTCATAATGTTGAAATTAAAACTGCTCCAAACGGAGAAGTAGAAAAAATTATTTTTACCGGTATTAGATTACAAAGCAAAGATGGTATGTTAGGTCCTGTTGAAGAGGATTGGGTTTTAGAGAAAACTATAGATGGGACACTAACTTGGACCATCTCTCAGCGATGGCTAAAGACTTTTAAGGTAAATATTTCGGGAACTCCTGCGATTTATCTCGCACGATTTGGGGGATGGGGTGCACACCGGGATCGAAGAGTCCATCCAACAGACCCACAGATTACAAGTACTGCTTGGTATGACCCTAAGCATCTTAAGAGCGGCACTCACCCAGATTATGAAACTTATCCCACAACAATGGTAACGGAATATCGAACCCATACGATAAATGTACGTGATACTTGGGCTATTTATAAACTATTCACTAACTTTCATTTGAAGTCTGACTTGGCTTTAGCCGTAAAAGGAGGCTACCTGTTTCGGCGAGCTGGGGGACGCAATGACTTCAATGAAATCGGAGCAACCATAGAAAATGAACATAATTTTGAACGCCACTCAGGTGACAAGTTTACCCTAACACTTACCCTTTCATCAAAGAATAAGTTTGAGAGTGGAGAGCAGCTGGACATCGAAATCCCCGACCATCCATTGGCGAATGAACTGCGAGATCTTCATGCTTCAGTGCTAAACGGGGGGGTGATAAGTGATCCAAAACGGTATAACTTTGGAAATGGTACAGAGGATGCAAATTATGCTGGATCAGCAGATTTTCAAGCCCGTGCTCTTTCAGTTAGTAGCACGCTCGGAACTCTTGCGGAGCATCCATACAATGCAAACGATGCCTTTAAAGGGCATCTTGAAAAAATTCTCGCAACTGTTGATAATCGGGGCCTCTCTTGTTTTGGTTTTAATGCTAATTGTAAGCTTCTCGACGACAATCTGCATGTGATTAGTGCAGCAAAGACATATGCTGTAAAAACTGGCGACCAAGATTTTATTGATAATAATTATACGACTTTTCGAAGGATGATCTCTTTCTTTATAAAACATCTTGATAAATCTAATGGATTATTCCGTAGCCCTGAGGATGGCGCTCATTGGTACTATGACGGAATAAGTTTTTCGGGATTTAATACTTATTATCAAGCCTTTCTCTATCAAGCATTGGTTGATATGGCTGAAATGGCTAAAATACTAGGCAAAAAAACAGATGAAGAAAAATATCTAGAGCAGGCTAAGCATTTAGCAATAAACATTAATACCTTTCTATGGTTTCCAGATGCACCTGGAGGGCCACGTTATGCGGATTGGATCGACGATTCCGGGAAGCGGGCTGCATATTTTATAGATATCGCTCAATACCCCCTAATTGCATTTGGGATTGCACCGCTCGATCGGGCCAAAGCTATGCTTAAGACAGCGGATAAGAGACTCGCGGAACTAAAGGAGAGGTTTGGTTACACTCGAAGCGCATCGCTGAGTCTTCTCTGGCCTCTCTCACCAACGCGGGGAGAGAAGTGTTTTGGAACCTACTTTTATGGAGGAAGTCTATTAGCGTCCACCTATTGGGAAGTCCTTGCTCGAACACGGGTTGGACATGTTGATGGCGAGTGGGGTGCATATCAGTTACTAAAGAACTGCGCAAAACGCTTTGTCGAGACCTCCTTCGTAGGCAGCAATGCAATAGATATCCGAGGGAATGTCTCATTGGGCGGTGATGAGGGTTATTTGGCTGATATGGTGGTTGTTCCTGCCGCTCTTATTCATGGAATATTAGGGGTTCAAACAAACTGGAAAGAAATCAAAGTGATACCAGCAATGCCTTTAGGGTGGAAGAATGCTAAAACAAGCCTAACATGGAAGGGGAATATATATGATATTACAATACGAGGAAGCAACATAGATATTACCAAAAGATAAGGGCTATTCTGGCTCCCGATCAGTACTTGTAAGCCTACTCACGCCCAATTTTTTCGCTTTTAACTAAGGTTAAGGAGTGCAGGAGGTTAGGTAGATCAGCAGGAGAAAAGAAGCGAGCTTTCCAGTAGGCCAAGGCCAAGCGAATCGGACTCCGCGAGTTGCTAGTAGCATTTATTGTGAGTCGAATCTGCGGACCTTCCAAATTGACCCCATGGAACATAAAGTCAACTTCTGTATCTCGAACATATTGAATAAGTTCGTCTCGCGTAAAAAAACAACCATTCGCAGGAGAAAAGGGTATCGCCACACGGTCCGTTTTTTGAAATGCTTCTGATATTATCTCGGTCCAAATAGAAGTGGGGTATCTATAAGCCTGAAGTGTCCTCTCTCCAGGCAATTGATTTACCACTTGAATTACCGTTGCCTGACGCACAAGTGGATCTTGAGAAATTTTATTAATTACAGAATGATAATAAGCATAGTGAGCTTGCCAATCGAGGTGATTTCTCCAATTGGAAAGGGATTGCGAAACAATCAGCGCTGCAAAAACACTAAGAATAATTCGTTGTCGAAGAAAGCTTAAACCCCCGGATTGATCTCTTTGTAAAGACGCCTGAGGTTTCAAGAACATGCAAAACAGCGCCGCCGTAATCCAACTAATAGGCAATGAAAACAATATATTGTCACGACTCATAAAACCGAACGCCTGAAAAGACCGACGTCCTACCATATAGTAAGGTAATGCTGCACCACATAGAGCTATAAAACCAAAACCCAACAAAATCATATAGTGGCGTTTTGATGCATCGGCGTTGCCGTCAAAGCGAGCCAATATTGGTTTTGCACTAAACATGACAATGATGAAAGCTAACCCAACCACCCAAGAAACGAATGGAATAGAGAAAGGGACAAAAAAGGTAGTTTGCAAAATATCCGGTATCAATCGCGCGTAGCCACTAAGAATACCACTCCAATCAAAATGGATTTTGTTATAGCGAGCATATAGTCCTAAACGTGGCATATATGCTTCTTTAACAAGCCAAAACACCAAAGGAAGCACAAGAAAATCCAGATGACGAACAAGGAAACCCTTAGCGTTTATGAATAAACTACGTAAGTTTTGGTTTTGATCCTGGAGGGAAGCGTAAAAAACCGCAGGAACAAGGGCATAAAACATTACGAGAAGAGAGTTGAGCGAAAAAGAAAGAAAAAGAACGGAAAGGGCGAAAACACGAATTAGGAGTGCTAATTTTTTGCACGAAGCTATAACGATAAAAAGGAATATTCCAAGTAAAAACAAAGGAATAAAAAAATAATACATCAAGAGAGACAAGTGGAAACCTTCCCCACTTAATGCAGGAAAGCATACCGCTGTTACCCCCGCAAAGGTTGCAAAAATTAAATTTCCATGTGATATCTTTTTTGAAATCAGCATGATAATAATTGCATTAAGTGTTACGCCAAATAAGTACAGTATTTTAGATGTCAGTATTGAAGAAGAAACGTCATAAAAAAAATAAACAAACGGAGAAAAAACGAGAAAGTATGGAGTTACCCCATAATTGTGACAAAACTGAAACACCCAATCGAACCGCGATTGAGTCATCCATGCCAGCACAATCCAATCGTCCCACATGATGCTGTCACTGATGATGGCGGGCCAGTGAGAAAATATTCCAACCACAAACACAAGAATAAAGGCGGCATTTGGCATTAAGATATTATTTTCACCCAATATTCTATTGTTAAAATTCGAAAAAGAAAGTGCAGAAGAAGAAGGTGCGGTGTGCACTGTTATTATCCCCTTACCCATTCACCACTTTTGGCATAGGGTTTAAGGCAGCGCTTAAATAATCCTGAACGTGACCGGTCATCTCTGACATTTCATTCACAAAAAAGTGGTTCGCTTCTGGAACTATACGACAATCAATAAAAAGACCCCGCTGCGCAGTCAGCCGCGCGGTGAGTTTTTGAACGGAATCCTTGGGCACAATCTCATCTTTTCCGCCCTGAATGATTAATCCCGGAACAGGACACGGCGCCAAAAAGGTAAAATCATATAAATTCGCAGGAGGCGCCACCGCAATAAACCCATCCAACTCGGGGCGCCGCATCAAAAGCTGCATACACACCCAAGCGCCAAAGGAAAAGCCTGCAACCCAACATTGGCGGGGTTCGGGATTTTGAACTTGAAGCCAATCCAAGCACGCCGCCGCATCACTGAGTTCACCCTCTCCGTGATCAAATTTACCTTCTGAGCGCCCGACTCCCCGAAAGTTAAAGCGCAGCGTGCTAAACCCTAAATCCACAAAAGTGCGAAACAAGGCATAACTCACCTTGTTGTTCATTGTCCCCCCATGTTCTGGGTGAGGATGCAAAACAATCGCAACGGGAGCATTTAGTTCTTTGGCTTTATGGTAGCGACCCTCAAGACGGCCAACCGGTCCACTAATTAAAACTTCTGGCATAAGGCACCTCAGGTGAAAATAAAGATGGGTCCTTATATCAAAGTTTATTAAAAAAGTCAATGTTTATTAAAGATTTTTCTTAACACCGGACATTTAATTTTATACATCCCACCTCTTGTCAGGTATGACGCTCTTTTGACACAGCAAATCACACATCCAAATCCCTCACAAACTGAGCGTTTTGTTGAATATAGGTAAATCGTTTTTCTGGATTGCGGCCCATCAGATCATCCACAAAAATCGCAATGTCTTTTCCCTCTAAATGAGGGGGGATCAGAACGCGCTGCAGAATGCGTTTCAAGGGATCCATTGTCGTTTCTTTCAACTGGTTGGAGGGCATTTCCCCCAGCCCTTTAAACCGGCTAATATCTACTTTTTTAGCCCCTTTAAATTCGGTTGCTAACAACCGATCACGGTCCGCGTCATCTTGGGCGTAAATGCTTTTTCCTCCCTGTGTCAGGCGATAGAGAGGGGGCTGCGCCAAATAAAGATAGCCTCCTTCTATAAGGGGGTGCATCTGTTGAAAAAAGAAAGTGATGAGCAGAGACGCAATGTGAGCTCCGTCCACATCCGCGTCCGTCATGATAATCACACGCTCATATCTCAATTTTTTGGGATCACACTCTTTGCCGACGCCGCATCCCAAGGCCAAAATCATATCGGCAATTTCTTGGTTGCCCCGCATTTTATCCACACTCGCACTGGCCACATTGAGGATTTTACCGCGAAGAGGAAGAATGGCTTGTGTCTTTCGATCCCGGGCTGGCTTTGCCGTCCCTCCCGCCGAATCCCCTTCCACCAGAAAGATTTCGGTCCCTGCGGCTGATTCAATACTACAATCTGCCAGCTTTCCAGGAAGGCGAAGCTTACGAGTGGCAGAGGCCCGCGAGACTTCCTTTGATTGCTTGCGCCGGAGGCGTTCCTCCATTTGGGAAATAACATGCTCAAGCAAGCTATGGGCCGCCTCAGGGTTGGCTGTCAACCAATGATCAAAATGATCTTTGAGGCTTGAGTCAACCAAGCGGCTTGCTTCCGCAGACACCAGCTTTTCTTTCGTTTGCCCCTGGAATTGAGGATTTCTCAAGAAAACGGATAAAATGCAGGACGCGCCCCCCAAACAATCTTCAGCCACAAGCTGAGAGGTTTTCTTATTCCCCACACGATCCCCATAGGCCCGCAATCCTCGGACAATGGCTTGGCGAAACCCATTCTCATGGGTCCCCCCCTCAGGGGTCAGGATTGTATTACAATAGGAGGTAAAAAGCCCTGTCTCTTCCAAAGGCCACGCCATGGCCCATTCAATACGCCCCTCCCCTTCCGTAAACTGGGCGTCTCCTTCAAAAAGAGTGGGGGTCGCTAAAGGCGCCTCTCCCAACGTTTCTTTCAAATAATCAGAAATACCCCCTGGGAAATGAAAAACGGCTTGGGACGGCGTCCCTTCGCACACGCTTTCCTCACACCGCCATTGGATGGTGACGCCTTTAAAAAGATAAGCCTTTGATCGCGCGATCTTATAAAGAGTTGATGGTTTAAAACGGCTGCCTTCCCCAAAGATCTGAGGGTCTGGCCAAAACGTTATGTGAGTCCCCCGTCGGTGTGGGCTTGGCCCCTTATTTTCCAAAGGTGTCAGAGGATGACCTTGGCCATACTCCTGGCACCACAGCTCACGATTGATAGAAATTTCAACGCACAGCTTCTTTGAAAGCGCATTGACAACGGACAAGCCCACCCCATGGAGGCCGCCTGAAGTCTTGTAAGAGTCCCCCCCAAATTTTGCCCCTGAATGAAGGGTCGTCAGAATCACTTCAAGCGCGGACTGAGTGGGAAACTTTGGATGGGGATCGATGGGGATGCCCCGTCCATTGTCCCGCACAGAAACGGACCCATCCTCATGAAGAGAAATCTCAATACGATTGGCATACCCTGCAACGGCTTCATCCATTGCATTATCTAAGACCTCCACCACAAGATGGTGGAGGGCCCGCTCATCCGTGCCACCGATATACATGCCCGGCCGACGCCTCACAGGCTCCAGCCCCTCAAGGACTTCAATGTCTTTGGCAGAATACTCTTCGCGAGCGTGAGCGTTAGAAAAAAGATCTTTCATGGGCGGCATTATGGTCAAGAAGAGCCCTCAACGCAAGCTTTCTTAAGACGCTATTTAACTACCCAACGTTTATATTTTACTCATCACACCTCTTGTCGTCCCTACCCCCACTTGTCATCCCCTCTCTTGTCATCCTCGACCTAGAAATGCTTTGTTTTCCATCAGGAAAACATCTAGCATTTCTTGGATCGAGGATCTTATTCGTTGCGGACAAGATCCCCGGTGAAGAAATCCTAATGTTTTCTAATGAAAACAAAGGATTTCTAGCCCGGGGATGACAAGGAAAGGAAAATTGTCAGGTGTTAAGACGCTACTTTTTTAATAGATTCTGGATGAGACGTGGGATCTTCTTGAGGATTTCTGAGGACATACCCCCGTCCCCAAACCGTTTCGATGTAATTTTCTCCCCCAAGGGCATCGCACAATTTCTTGCGAAGTTTACAAATGAACACGTCAATAATTTTAAGCTCCGGCTCATCCATTCCCCCATAAAGATGATTCAAAAACATTTCTTTTGTGAGGGTTGATCCCTTGCGAAGCGATAAAAGCTCTATAATAGCATACTCTTTCCCCGTCAATCGGATGGGCCGACCGTCAATTTCAACCGTATGCGCCTGTAAATTAACAACCATCCGTCCTGTATACACAATGGAATCTGCATGGCCTTTAGAGCGTCGAATAATGGCTTGAACACGGGCTGTAAGCTCGGTCTTATTGAAAGGCTTGGTCAGGTAGTCATCTGCTCCAAACCCTAATCCTTTTACCTTATCAGCTATATCATTAAGACCAGAAAGAATAAGAATAGGGGTTCCAATTTGAGCCGCTCGGAAACGTTTTAAAACGTCATAGCCGTCCATATCCGGCAACATAAGATCAAGGATAATAAGGTCGTAATCGTAAAGCTTTCCGATTTCTAGCCCATCCTCACCGAGATCAGTTGTATCCACAACGAATCCTTCTGCACGTAAAGCTAATTCAACAACTTTGGCGGTTGAAGAATCGTCTTCAACGAGTAAAATACGCATTTTTCCTCCTCTCGATAAAAGGGATTTCCCTGCTTATGAGTTAGTTCTTTTGATAAAATTTAAGCCTCGCTCCCCCTTTTTAGCAAGAAAAGAGTTAAATTTTTGTTAATTTTTTTCTTTTTCATAAAAAAGAAACCACAAATCATTTGCTGTAAATCCTTAGATCTTATATGGTTTCTCTCTCTTATGGCCAATAAAGGAGCGAAAAAAACGTGTTCTCAGCTTTTGAAAGATTTGTGGCCTTTCGGTATCTAAGAGCCAGGCGCCAAGAAGGTTTCATTTCTGTGACCGCCTGGTTTTCTTTTCTAGGCATTGCCTTAGGGGTTGCAGCCCTCATTATCGTGATGTCCGTTATGAATGGCTTTCGTCACGAATTGCTCAATAAAATCATTGGCATGAATGGTCATTTGGCGGTCTATAGCAATACAGGATCTCTTCTTGATTTTGATACACTTAATGATGAGGTCAAAAAACTTCCCGGGATTACCGGCGCCAACCCGATTGTGGAAGGCCAAGCCATGGCAACGGCTCATGAAAACGCAACAGGTGTCATTGTCCATGGGATGCAACCGTCCGACCTGAGGGCTCGGAAAAGTATTACAGATAATTTTATCATGGGGCAACTGACCCTCTTCAACCAACCGAATTCAGCCATTATTGGAAAGCGTCTTGCAGAAAAGCTGGGATTGATCTTAGGCGACAAGCTAACCCTTGTGGCCCCCACCGGCAATGCCACTGCCTTTGGCACTATGCCCCGCACCCGCACCTTTGAAATTTCTGGTATTTTTGAGGCTGGGATGTATCAATACGATTCAACATTTGTCTTCATTCCCCTTTCGTCGGCTCAAAAGTTCTTTCAATTAGGGGATGGCGTCACAGGGATTGAAATTTTCACAAAGGACCCTGAGAAGGTGGATCTTTATAAGGGCGACCTCCGCGCGTTGGGTCACGGCAAGGACGTCCGTATCTTTGACTGGCAACAAGCCAACAAGGATTTCTTTAGCACCATCACCGTTGAGCGAAATGTCATGTTTATTATCTTGACCCTGATTATTCTGGTGGCCTCCTTTAATGTGATTTCAACCCTTATTATGCTTGTAAAAGATAAGGGGCGCGACATTGCCATTCTGCGCACCATGGGGGCAACCCAAGGCATGATAATGCGGGTCTTTTTTATTGCGGGATCCAGCATTGGCGCCTTAGGGGCCTGTATAGGAGCAACCTGTGGGCTTTTGTTTTCATGGAACATTGATTCTATTCGTAAATTTGTGGAATTTCTTATTGGAACAGACATTTTTCGGGCTGAAATTCGTTTTCTCTCCAAACTTCCCGCCCGTGTGGACCCGTATGAGGTCACGCTTGTTGTGGGAATCGCCCTTTTGTTAACATTCCTGGCGTCCTTATATCCTGCCTGGCGCGCGTCTCGCCTAGACCCTGTGGAGGCCTTACGCTATGAGTAAACCCGTTCTTTCCTTAAAGACATTAAAACGAACCTTTCATCAAGGGACAGAAGACCTGCATGTGTTGCGAGGAATTGATCTCACCCTTTATCCGGGAGAGATTGTGGCCCTCATTGGCCCCTCAGGATCCGGGAAATCGACCTTGCTGCAAACCGCAGGCCTGCTTGAAAAAGCAACGGCAGGCGAGGTTGTAATTGATGGTAAACAATGTTCCCACTTGAATGATGCCGCGCGCACCCAAATCCGCCGGGACGTGCTGGGATTTGTTTACCAATTCCACCATCTTTTGCCCGAATTCAATGCGGAAGAAAATATTATTTTGCCGCAAATGATTGCAGGGAAACCCTTCCATGCGGCAAAAGAACGAGCTCGCTCTTTATTAAAAGAAGTGGGCCTTTTAGACAGAGCCTCTCACCGTCCCGCTCGCCTTTCTGGGGGGGAGCAGCAACGGGTTGCCATTGTGCGTGCATTGGCAAATCGGCCAAAAGTCTTGCTGGCAGATGAGCCCACGGGAAACTTGGATGAACACACAGCAGCCGCTGTGTTTGATACCCTCACCCAGCTTGTCCGCCAAGAAAACATGGCAGCCTTGATCGCCACGCACAACAAAGATCTAGCCAACCGTATGGATCGCACCCTTATCCTGCATGAAGGCCACCTTCAAGAGGCGAAGGGGTAAGGAGGTTCCTCCTTGGCACACTTTACCGATTTTATATTTATACTTTATCATAGATCTTCTGCAGGGGAAAGTTTTTCGAATGGCCATTTATAAAACTTGACTCTGAAAGAGGGCTATTATACAATAAATATAGAATGGCGAGTTCTGCAGGACGGTTGCTATAACCGGTCAATGGGGCGAGTGATGGGGATTGAACCCACGACCTCCAGTGCCACAAACTTAAATCTATAAGTTGTACTTCATTCTTTCTTCATCTTTAAAAACATACCAACTTTTAAATGTTTTGTATTTTTTCGAGATTAATTTTTTCTCGAGCCATTTTTATAGATTTATGAAGTTCTCTTTCAAAAACATCCTTAGAGGGAAGAACTGTTAAAAATTGAGCAACCCGTATTCCACTTTTTTCTAATTGTAAAAGCTCAACATGTTCTGAGGATTTCTCTGAACAAAGAATAATACCTATGGGAGAGTTTTCTCCCTCTTGCAGCTCGTATTTTTCAATCCATCTTAAATAGAGCTCGACTTGTCCTTTGTCGGCCGCTTTAAATTTTCCAAGTTTTAGCTCTATTATAACTGGACAACGCAATCTTCTATGGAAAAAATATAAATCAATATAATAATCCTGCCCATCAATATTGATTCGTTTTTGTCGTGCTAAAAATGCAAAATCACTTCCTAATTCAAGTAAAAACTTTTCCATCGATTGGAGAATGGCATTTTCAAATTCACGTTCGGTATAAGGATCTCTCAGATTAAGAAAGTCCAAGGTATAGGGGTCCCGAAATACCATATCAGGGGTTAATTTGTTTTCTTCTCTTAAATTTTGGATTTCCTTTTTGATAAGGTCTTCAGGTTGCTTCGCAATGCATGTCCTTTCAAACATCATGCTATCAATCTTTTCTTTTAAAGTACGGACACTCCAATGCTCAAGACGCGCCATTTCAGCATAAAAATCTCGTTTGGTTGGGTTATCCAGATAAATGAGCTCTACAAAGTGGGACCAGCTTAATTTTCCAGACAGTGTCTGGATAATCTTTAAGTCAGGAAAAATCGTCGCAAACTTAACCATATTAAAAAGGTTCGTAAGGCTATATCCCCTTCCATACTCCGAAGTAAGAATTCTCGAGGTTTTGCGAACAACTTCTTCTCCATATTCAGCCCGTTCATTTTTAAGGATCTCTTGATTAATTCGATTTCCAATATGCCAGTTTACCAGAACAAGTGTTGAGTTAACAGCAATTGCGACTTCACTTCTTGCCTTCTCTATAATAAAGTGGATATCCTTAAAAAGGATAGAATGATCAGTAGAAGTTATCGATAAATCTTTGATGCTCATAAATCAAACCCTACTTTCTCATTAATAAGGATATGCCACTTTATATTTCTTCTCGGCATTTTATGCCGGGCTATTGGATCTTAAAGGAATGTATATTAAGTTTTTGTCTGAAACAAGCTGATGCGATGGCTTAGTCAAGACTTATAGCCTAACAAATCCAGCAAAACCATAGAATGCCTAAGACTGCAGGGCGGTTGCTATAACCGGTCAATGGGGCGAGTGATGGGGATTGAACCCACGACCTCCAGTGCCACAAACTGGCGCTCTAACCAACTGAGCTACACCCGCCATTGTCCGTGTTCAGAATCAATTGAGAGATAATTTCTAAACATAAAGTACTGAACACTGATTCTCTTCTGTCGTCAAGAGTCGGATTGGTTTTTTTGTTCATCACTCCCTCTTACAGAAGACTTTTTGGTGGGTAAGAGTATTTTTCTCTGGAAGTTAAGGACGTTTGCTTCTAGAGTATGTTCCAGATAAATTGAAACGGAAAAAACGACTATGCAAACAATTTTACTTGTTGTTCACCTTCTCATCACGGTTGCGATGATTGGGGTCATTTTAATTCAGCGAAGTGAAGGGGGCATGGGCCTTGGAGGCGGAACCATGGGGGGGTTGATGACAACCCGAGGGTCTGCAAACCTTTTGACCCATACAACGGCAATTTTAGCAGCTTGCTTTTTGGTAACGAGTCTTACGCTTGCCATTCTCGCCGGCCATCAAAATCGCCCAGCGTCCATCTTGAGCATGGGTGTGATAGAAGCGCCATCTCGACTTTAATCACCCCCTTGCCAGGTCGGCCTTTGGTGTGCAACACCATAAAAAAACAACTGTGAGGACAGTGTGGCACGATTTATTTTTGTAACAGGTGGCGTGGTTTCTTCTTTGGGGAAAGGAATCGCCTCCGCCTCTCTCGGGGCCCTGCTTCAAGCCAGGGGATATAAGGTTCTTCTTCGAAAATTAGAGCCCTATATCAATGTTGACCCCGGTACCATGAATCCTTTTCAACACGGGGAAGTTTTTGTAACAGAAGATGGCGCAGAAACAGATCTGGATTTAGGCCACTATGAGCGCTTTACAGGCGTGAACACAACCTCCTTTGATGCGGTCTCAACGGGACGTATTTATTCAGAAGTCATTGCAAAAGAACGCCGCGGCGATTACCTAGGCGCCACCGTTCAAGTCATCCCTCATGTGACTGATGCCATCAAAAGTGCTATTTTAAAAAACACAACAGATGTGGACTTTGTTATTTGTGAAATCGGGGGAACGGTGGGCGATATCGAAGGCCTGCCTTTTCTTGAATCCATTCGCCAACTTCGTAATGATTTAGGCTATCGCCACACACTTTATATTCACTTGACGTTGATCCCTTATATTGCCACTGCAGGGGAGCTTAAAACGAAGCCCACCCAACATTCCGTAAAAGAATTGCAAAGCAAGGGGATTCAACCTGACATCCTGTTATGCCGCAGTGATCGGGAAGTAGGAATTGAGGAACGGCGCAAGCTTGCTCTCTTTTGCAATATTAAGCATGAATGTGTAATCGAAGCCTTAGATGTTTCTACCACCTACAAAGTCCCCATTAGCTATCATGAACAAGGTCTTGACCGAGAAGTCTGCAAACACTTTAGCCTTGAATCTAAGACGTCTCCTGACCTTTCGATTTGGGAACGCATCGTCGAAACGCTTAACCGACCCGAAGGAAGCGTAACCATTGGTGTTGTCGGAAAGTATACAGCCCTCTTAGACGCTTATAAATCCCTTCATCAAGCCCTGATTCATGGAGGCATTGCAAACAAAGTTCATGTCAACATCGAATGGATCGATGCCTCTGAGTTAGAGACAGAAGGGAAAGTCACGCTTATGGAGCGCCTCTCTTCCCTTCATGGGATTCTTGTTCCTGGAGGATTTGGGGAGCGAGGAACGCGTGGCATGATGGCCGCCATTCAATTTGCCCGGGATAAAAAAATTCCTTTTTTTGGAATTTGCTTTGGGATGCAATTGGCCGTTGTAGAAGCCTTGCGAAACCTTGGGGGGTATCCCGAGGCCAATTCCACTGAATTCGGTCCCACCTCAACTCCTGCCATCGCACTGATGACCGAATGGATGAAAGGAGATGAGGTTCAAAAATATTTTCCGGGGAACGATTTAGGGGGAACCATGCGATTGGGCACTTATGAGTGTCATTTAGAATCGGACTCTAAGTCTTGCGAGATCTATAAAAGCTCTCTCATTTCTGAACGCCACCGCCACCGGTATGAAGTGAACACGACTTACCTCGCGGATCTTGAAAAGTGCGGCCTCTACGTTGTGGGCCGAACAGCAGATGGGCTTTTACCTGAAATTGTGGAAAGAAAGGATCACCCTTGGTTTGTGGCCGTCCAGTTTCACCCTGAATTTAAATCTCGCCCCTTCAAGCCCCATCCCTTGTTTACTGCCTTTATTGCTGCAGCTTTGAACCAAAACAGACTTATTTAAGAAAGGGTCCCTGATGACCGCTCATCATGTTACTGTAAAGTCTCTTAAAATCGGCAATGACTTGCCCTTTACCCTTATTGCAGGGCCGTGTGTTCTTGAAAGCCGCCAGCATGGCCTTGAAATGTCGCAGGCCTTGTGTGAGCTTACAAAAAAACTAGGGATAGGATTTATTTATAAGACATCTTTTGACAAAGCCAACCGCACTAGTTTACAAGGAGCCCGCGGCCTTGGCCTTGAAGAGTCTCTTCCAATTTTTGCAGAAATTCGGGAAACATGGGGGTGCCCCGTTATAACGGATGTTCATGAAGCGTCCCAATGCGCCATTGTGGCCCAAGCGGTTGATGTCCTTCAAATTCCTGCTTTTTTATGTCGTCAGACCGATCTTCTTCTCGCTGCGGGAAAAACAGGAAAAGCCATTAATGTAAAAAAAGGCCAATTCCTGGCGCCTTGGGACATGAAGAACGTCATCAAAAAAATTGAAGAAACGGGCAACCGAAATTTGATGGTCTGTGAAAGAGGGGTGTCCTTTGGCTACAACACCCTTGTCTCTGACATGCGCGCACTGCCTGTTCTGGCGCAAACGGGTTATCCTGTCGTCTTTGATGCAACCCATTCCGTTCAGCAACCAGGAGGGCAGGGGACATCAACAGGCGGTCAGAGAGAATTTGTTCCCGTTTTGGCCCGTGCGGCCCTTTCTATTGGGATTGGGGCTCTTTTCATTGAAACCCATCAAGACCCTGATAAAGCCCCGAGTGATGGCCCGAATATGGTTAAGCTCAAAGAGTTGCCCGCCCTTTTGGAAACGTGGCAGCTCTTTGATCGTTTGGCAAAGGCCAATCCCCTCTCGCTTTAGCCTATCAGGTACAGGTATGAGCAGTCTTGCTCCATTCAGTACCTTCCATGCACTTGTAGCAATGTGAGCCGTGCATCCTATTGAGATACTCACTCGGATGATAACCCGCCGGACAAGCTTTGCCCAGTGCAACAGGAGTTGCGCACACATGTGTATCATAACCCAGACTTATTGAGTTATTATCGCATTCAGCAAAGAGGGCCGCACTATTCAATACAAAACAAAACGCGCCTAAGGCCATAAAGGAAGATATTTTCATTTTAAGTTTCTTTCTTTGATTTTTCATAAGGCCGATTTTATCGGGCAAACCTTAACACTTTCTTAAAATTGGCCATCCGTGAAAATTTTCTAACGTCTTAACTCTTATTCTGGTAAACTTAAGATACAATACCCTTCGGCTTTCAAGTTTCGGGGGCGTTGCCCGTCGGGATTCGCCCTCGGTCACGTATAAAGAATACGCTCCTCGGGCTCACCACTTGGGCGCCTACCCGAATTCTTGAAATCCTTTGGGTATATACAGAAGAGGCCCCCTCTTGGTGAATGTGTTGAGAGAGGACCACAAGAAACAACAAGAAAAGGAGATCTCATGAATATGGATATGTACACTGAGCGATCCCGCGGGTTTGTTCAATCGGCTCAATCTCTTGCTCAGCGAGAAGGCCACCAGCGTATTCTTCCTCTCCATCTTTTAAAAGTTTTGCTGGATGATGAGGATGGCCTCTGCGCCACCCTGATTAAAACAGCCGGCGGGCAACCCGAAAAGGCTCTTGAGTTGACAACAGCCGCTCTCAATCGTCTTCCCCGTGTAGGGGGAGAAGGCGCCGGGCAAGTCTTTTTAGCCCCTGAAACGGCAAAGGTGTTTGAGCGCGCCGAAGGGGACGCCAAACAAGCCGGGGATAGCTTTGTGACCGTTGAATTTCTTCTGCTTGCCCTCTCCCTTGCTCAAGACACAGAGGCCGGAAAAATCCTCGCAGACGCAGGCGTGCACCCCGAAAAATTGAAAGCAGCCATTGAAACGATGCGCAAAGGAAAGCGGGCAGATTCGGCCACGGCTGAATCCCAATATGATGCTTTGAAGAAGTATGCAACCGATCTTACGGCACTGGCCCGTCAAGGGAAATTGGATCCCGTTATTGGACGAGATGAAGAAATACGGCGCACTATTCAAGTGCTCTCTCGTCGCACAAAAAATAACCCTGTTCTTATTGGGGAGCCGGGCGTGGGAAAAACGGCCATTGTGGAGGGCCTTGCGCACCGCATTGTGAAAGGAGATGTGCCCGAAACCCTGAAAAATATTTCCCTAATGTCCCTTGATATGGGGGCCCTGATTGCGGGTGCAAAATATCGCGGAGAGTTTGAAGAGCGTCTGAAAGCGGTGCTCTCTGAAATTTCTCATGCAGCGGGAGACATCGTCCTTTTTATTGATGAGCTTCATACCCTTGTGGGAGCCGGAAAAGCAGAAGGGGCCATGGATGCCTCCAACATGCTAAAGCCTGCTCTTGCACGGGGAGAGCTGCATTGTGTGGGGGCCACAACCCTGGATGAATATCGCAAGCACATTGAAAAGGATGCGGCTCTGGCGCGCCGCTTTCAACCGGTCTTTGTGTCTGAGCCCACCGTTGAGGACACGATTTCCATTCTGCGTGGGCTGAAAGAAAAATATGAGCTGCACCATGGCATTCGCATTACGGATGGAGCCATTGTGGCGGCCGCTACCCTCTCAAACCGCTATATCGCAGACCGCTTTTTGCCAGATAAGGCCATTGATTTGATCGATGAGGCCGCAAGCCGTTTGCGCATTGAAGTGGATTCCAAGCCAGAAGAAATTGACGAGCTTGATCGCCGTATTATGCAGCTGAAAATTGAACGAGAGGCCCTCAAAAAGGAAAAGGATCCCGCCTCCAAGGATCGCTTGGAAAAATTGGAAAAAGAGCTGGCGGATCTTGATTCTCAGTCCAATGTTTTAACCTCTGCATGGACAGCAGAAAAAGAAAAGCTCGCGGGGTCTCAAAAGATCAAGGAAACCCTTGAAAAAAGCCGCAATGAGCTTGACATAGCTCAACGACAGGGAAACCTCACGCGAGCAGGAGAGCTGATGTATAGCGTCATCCCTGATCTTGAAAAAAGCTTAAAAGACGCAGAAGGCCAAACTCAAGAACACCTGATTCGCGAAGAAGTCACCCCAGATGATATTGCCTCCATCGTGTCGCGCTGGACGGGCATTCCTGTTGACAAGATGTTGGAGGGGGAACGGGAAAAACTCCTTCAGATGGAAGAGAACCTCCAAAAGCGGGTTGTGGGGCAAAGGGAAGCTGTGGTTGCGGTCAGCCAAGCCGTGCGCCGAGCGCGCGCAGGCTTGCAAGACATCAACCGTCCCATGGGATCCTTTCTCTTTCTGGGCCCAACAGGGGTGGGAAAGACAGAATTGTGCAAAGCATTGGCTGAGTTTCTCTTTGATGATGACGCCGCCATGACGCGCATTGATATGTCGGAATTTATGGAAAAACATTCTGTTTCCCGTCTGATTGGCGCTCCCCCTGGATATGTGGGGTATGAAGAAGGGGGCAGCTTAACAGAAGCTGTGCGCAGGCGCCCCTATCAGGTGATCCTCTTTGATGAGATAGAAAAAGCTCATCCAGATGTGTTTAACGTTTTGCTCCAGGTCTTGGATGATGGGCGTCTGACGGACGGGCAAGGGAGAACCGTGGATTTTCGCAACACCCTTATTATCATGACCTCAAACTTAGGCAGCTCTATTTTGGCCGAGCACCCCGGGGAACCCTCTGAAAAAGTGAGGACTCAGGTTATGGATGTAGTACGCGCCTCTTTCCGCCCTGAATTTCTGAACAGAATCGATGAAATATTGCTTTTCCGTCGCCTTTCCCGTGACGACATGAATGGCATTGTGAAAATTCAGCTTCAGCATCTTTTAAAGCTTTTAAAGGATCGGAAAATCACCCTTGATCTTAATGAGGCGGCTCTTACATGGCTGGGCGACCAAGGATATGACCCAGCCTACGGTGCGCGCCCCTTAAAACGCGTCATCCAACGAGACCTCCAAAACCCTCTGGCCACCCTTATTTTAGAAGGCAAAATCCATGAGGGACAAAAGGTTAAGGTCACGGCGGGCAAACAGGGGTTGGAAATCCAGCCCCGCTGATTTCTTAATAGTGTATCCTCAAATGACTAACAAGGATTTTGGGGTCGGGTCAGGAAAATACTTCTCACTCCCCCGTCTCCAGGATCCACCTGTCTCTCAAAAGTCGCGTTTTTGCCCCTTTTTTAACTTTCTCTTAAGGAAGTATTTGACATTTGTTAAGAACTTAGCCTTTAAGATACAGGTGCTACAATCGTTTATTAACGTATGAAAGTAATGTCATTTGAAAAACTAGGCTTAAACGCCAAAACCTTACAAGCCATTGCTGAGGTGGGGTATGAAACCCCAACGCCCATTCAGGCTCAAGCCATTCCTTTACTTTTGAAGGGGAAGGATGTTATTGCTTTGGCCCAAACAGGGTCAGGGAAGACAGCCTCCTTTATTCTCCCTTTGCTGGATTTGCTCACGCGGGGACGGGCCAAGGCGCGAATGCCACGGTCTTTGATCATCGAGCCCACCCGTGAGCTTGCCGCCCAAGTAGAGCAAGATTTCGCTATTTATGGGAAACATCATAATTTTACGGTGGCCCTTCTTATTGGTGGGGAATCTTTTGGGAATCAAGAGAAAAAGCTGGCCAAAGGGGTGGACGTTCTGATTGTAACTCCGGGTCGGCTATTAGATATGCATGAGCGAGGAAAAATTCTTCTTAATGATGTGAAGATGTTTGTGATTGATGAAGCGGACCGCATGTTGGATATGGGCTTTATTCCAGACATTGAGCGGATTGCGTCCCTTTTGCCGCCCTCCCATCAAACGGCTCTTTTTTCAGCGACCATGCCACCCCCTATTCGCAAATTGACCCAATACTTCTTAAAGGATCCAACAGAAATTACGGTCTCTTCTCCCACTCAAACGGCAACAAATATTGAACAATATATCGTGCGAGGGCTTGAAAAAGATAAGAAGGATTTATTACGCGCCCTACTAGAGAAGCAAAATCTTAAGCAAGCCATTGTGTTTTGTAACCGCAAGCGAGAAGTGGATCTTGTTTTTAACTTCATGCATAAACATGGCTTTAAGGCAGGCGCCCTTCACGGGGATTTAACCCAAGCCATGCGCAATGAAACTCTCAAAGCTTTCAAGGATGGAAGCATTGACCTGTTGATTGCAAGCGATATCGCCGCAAGAGGAATTGATATTGAAGATTTACAAGCGGTTATTAATTTTCATGTCCCCACCCAAGCAGAAGATTATATTCACCGAATTGGACGGACAGGTCGGGCGGGAAAGTTAGGGAAAGCCTTCACCCTTGTCTCTCCCCATGAGGAAAAGCATCTTCAATTAATCTTTAAAACCTTAGACAAAACCTTAGAGGAATATCACTTGGAGCCAGCTTCTCAAACAGAAAAGACCATGGAAACGCCCCCTCCTCCACTCAAGACACCTCCTCCCCCTCCCAAGCAGCGCCTTGCTTCAAGGGCAGAGGGACGCCCCATCCCCATGAAGCCTGCGTCTTCGATTCCACAAGTTGGGTTTGGGGATGATATTCCTGCTTTTATGCGCGTGAAGTAAATTTTTCCTTTGTAAAAAATATATCCAAATGGCCAATCGGAAAGTTTGATTTTATACAAAATCTATTATACACTATAAATATAAAATGGAAAAAGACTGAGAGGAGTAAGATGACTTGAATGAAAAATTTAGCACTTTCCTTTTAAGTATGCCCCCTTCATGCTGGCGCCCATGATTATGCTGAAACCTAGCCTCTCTGCCTTATCACCGTTTCTTGTGGCTTTAAGTGAAAATGTGGGCCACATTATTGCTCGCATTTATAAGGAAGAGGTTGAGGTTTTTGAAAAAAAAGACGGATCCCCCGTTACGCGCGCAGACCATCAAAGCCATGCGCTTCTGTCGGAAGGGCTTCAAAAGCTCACCCCCCATATCCCCGTCATTTCAGAAGAGGATGCGGCCTCTTGGACCACAAAAAGTCCTCTGTATTGGTTGATTGATCCATTAGATGGCACAAAGGGATTTATTCACAAAAATGGAGAGTTTTGTATCAACATTGCCTTGATGGAGAATGATCATCCTATTTTTGGTCTTATCCACCTTCCTCTAACTCAAGAAACATTTTATGGGTACGAGGGGCAGGCGTGGAAGCATGAAAAAGGCCACAGCGCCCCTATTCACACACGGGTTATCCCCCCTGAAGGAATGACGCTTCTTTTGGGAAGCCATGGGAAAAAATTTAAGGAACAAGAAAGCTTCTTTTTAAAAACCTATCCCATCACAAAAACGGCAAGAATTCAAAGCGCGATTAAGTTCTGCTCTATTGCATCAGGGGCTGCGGATATCTATCTAAGATTTGAGGCTTGTTCTGAATGGGATACAGCTGCGGGGCACGCCCTTGTGGAAGCCGCAGGAGGGATCATCGCAAATATTGATGGGTCTCCTTTTTTGTATGGCAAGCCCGGACTTTTAAATAATGCCTTTGTTGTTTTTGGACATAAACCATGATTGTTTTGCCGACGGTTGAGCCTATTCAAAACGCTTTGGGTGTTTTGCGTGACGGGGGGCTTATTGGCTTACCCACTGAAACCGTGTATGGCCTTGCGGCTGATGCTACACAAGACCGCGCTGTAGCCCAGATTTTTGATAAGAAAAAGCGGCCTTCCTTTAATCCTCTCATTATTCATGGACAATCGAAAGAGGCTTTTGCAGGACAGGTCATATGGACTGAAAAGGCAGATCTGCTGGCTCAAACCTTTTGGCCGGGGCCTTTGACGCTTGTGCTGAAGCGCAGTCCGTCGGCTTCCCTGTCCTTGCTTGTGAGCGCAGGTCTTCCGTCCCTTGCTATCCGGGTGCCAAGTCATCCCATAGCCTTAAGGGTTCTCCAAGCCTTTGGAGGGCTTCTTGCTGCTCCTAGTGCAAATCTATCAGGAAAGGTCAGCCCAACGCACGCAAGCCATGTGGAAGAAGATTTTCCCGATCTTTTGATCCTTGACGGGGGAGCAACATCCCTTGGTCTTGAGTCCACCATTGTGGATTTAACGGGACCTGTCCCTCTGCTTCTCAGGCCTGGTGGAATTCCTCAAGAAGACATTGACTCTATGATTGGGCCCTTGGGCACTCCTTGTTCTTCCCATATTAAGGCGCCTGGGATGATGAAAAGCCATTATGCGCCACGGCTTCCCCTCAGGCTTAATGCGGACAAGCCTTTGAAGGACGAGGCCTATTTAGCCTTTGGCCCTACGCCCTATGAGGGGCCACATGTTCTTAATTTGAGTCAGCAGGAAGACTTAACAGAAGCGGCCGCCAATTTATTCAAGATGCTGCGGCTTTTGGATCACCCCTCTTATCAGGGGATTGCAGTGGCCCCCATTCCTTTGGTCAGGCTTGGCCTCGCGGTGAACGATAGACTTTACCGTGCAGCTGCGCCGCGCGCGCTTTAAGAAAAACGATCAGAAGTCCCGTGATGAAGGTCACCCACGACACCCAGTGGTTATGCCATAGGCTATGGGTTACCTCAGCCTGAAGAAATCCAAAGATAAGAGTGGCATTACACACAGCAACCGACAATCGATCTTTGATGTGTTTTTCCACTAACCAAAAACAAGAGGCAAAGAAAAGACCAAATAAAATTCCTCCGACAAGGCCTAACTCAAGGTAAGCTTGGAGACTGTTGTTATGGGGATGGATAACATTCCCATATCCCGACGCAAGTTCAGATCCTGTTGGTAAATAGCGCGCAGACCCAAGGCCCCACCCTAAAAGAGGCTTTTCCAGGAACTTCTCCGCCAAAAACTCCCACCCAAGAAGGCGATGAAAAAAGGAGGCGTTTTGAATAACGAATTGAAATTTAACAATTTTTGAGAGAGGAAACACATAAAGACACAGCAGAGGAAAGAGAATAATAAAGGTATAGCTTAAAAAAAGAGCTATGCGGGTGGTCCAAAAAGGAGCCGCATAACTCAACCCAAAGGCGACGCTCGCAAGCACCACGCCATAAAATGCTGTTTGACATTGTGTTAAATAAATAAGAAGGAGAAGAAGGATAAAGGTGGCTATAGAAAGAATCTTGCTATTGTAGACCCACAGCAATCCACAGCTTATAAAAGCCCCCAACCCTAGAATAGAACCAGAGGGTTTCATCATATAGGACCCTTTGTACTTAGCAAATGTCCTTATTTTCAATTCATCAGCAGCATTTTGAAAGAGGATAAGACAAATAAGGATAAACCCTGCGATTTTTAAAAGGGTATATGCTTTTGAAAGAGTGTCTGGCGATGCGCGCATAAGGGCTGAGAGGAAAACAACAGAAAAGATAAAAGTAAGGCTTAGGGCCACAAATATCTTTAGCGCAGCGGACGGGTCTTTTGCCCAAAGAATGCTTATTCCTCCCCACAATAACAATGCGCACAGAAACACCAAAGGGGGAGAGAGGCAAAGAGAGAGGGTTTGTACATTGCCCTGCCTCCAGAGTAAACTGAGGGCAATCATGGGCATTAAAATTGACATAAATTTACAAGAATAGAGCCCCGCCACAGCAATAAGGAGCGCGAGAGAAAAAAGAGCTATATTTTCTAAGGATAATATCTTATTCAATGTAATGAAGAGTCCATTTATTTTAGCTTCTTTTTGATATAGGATGACACTCTTAAAAAGGCAACGAAAAATGAACACCTTTCTTAAAATCTTCCTTGTTTTCCTTCTTTTTTCCCCAAGTCTAAGGGCGTCTTCAGAGGAATCTTTAATTCGGGATGCGGAAATTGAGGCGGTCTTAAAATCCTTTGTGGAGCCTATCTTTGAAGTGGCAGGCCTTAATCCAAAGTCTCTCCACCTGTATGTCATTCATTCAAATGTCGTCAATGCGTTCGCTATGGGAGGAGGTCGAATTGCCATTAATACAGGGCTTATTCTGAAAGCAAAATCGGCCCTTCAAGTCATCGGGGTGTTGGCCCATGAAACTGCTCACATTGCGGACAATCATGTCATTCGCGGCATTGATGCGATTGAAAAGGCCATTTTGCAAAGTCTGATCGGAACCATCGGGGGCATTGCGGCAAGCGTTGCTGGAAGACCTGATGCGGGGGCAGGCATTATAATGGGAAGCCAGGAAATGGCGATGAGGGGATATTTAAAGTTTTCCCGCACCCAAGAAGGGGCCGCAGATCAAGGCGCTGCTCGCTTTTTAGATGCTTTAAACTGGTCCTCTCTCGGTCTTTTAGAGTTCATGGAAATTTTACGCAAAGATGATTTCATTTCAGAGCTGCAGCTCGATCCGTACGTTCTGACCCATCCTCTTCCCTCAGAACGGCTTGATTTTTTTCGCAGCCATGTCAGCAAATCACCCCATAATCAGGCGCCTCTTCCTGATCCTTTTGAGGAAAATTTCAAGCGTATCCAAGTGAAAATTGCAGCGTTTACCCTTAGCCCTGTTAAAACATTTGCTCGATTTAAGCCAACAGATAAGTCTCTTCTTGCGCGCTATGGCCGGTCCATTGCTTATTTTCAGAACGCGCAGATAGACGAAGCCTTAACAGAAGTGGAGAGCCTCTTAAAAGAGTTCCCGCAAGACGCTTTTTTCTGGGACTTAAAAGGGCAAATTTTGTTTGAATCAGGAAAAGTTAAAGAGGCCGTTCTTGCCTATGAAAAAGCTGTCTCTTTACGACCCGATATCCCTATTCTTCATACCAATTTTGCCCATAGCTTAATTGAAAGCGGCGACGATAAGCATCTTGAAAAAGCTCACTCAGCGCTTTTACGGGCACGAACGGAAGAGCCAGACAATCCTTTCACCTATCGTCTTCTTGCTATCTATTATGGAAAAAAAGGGAAGACAGGCCTTGCGGCCCTTTGTTTGTCTGAAATGGCTTTAGAGGTTGAAGATCTTGAAAAAGCAGAACAACAAGCTAAACGAGCCCTCCATTTTTTTCAAAATGACGCCGCGAACAAAGCACGGGCGAATGACATCTTGGAAGAGGTTAAACGACTTAAGAAACGCCAAAGTTGGTTGGAGTAACATACCCTCCTCAGCAATAGGGGCAAGAGCGCCCCTCATAATTTTTTCATAAAATTAAGACTATGTTAATATTCACTCAATATACTGTGATAAGTTGGTCTAGATACGAAAAAAATCATTTAAAATCAACTAATAAACTTTAACAACCACAAAGGAGTAAGAATTATGCAGAAAATGATATTAAAAGTCCTAAGCGTTGGCGTGCTTATAGCGAGCGCATCTGGGTTTGCAACCATGGCAGTCGATTGCGTTGCGGATTGTCAGGAGGTAGCGGGTCATGCAAAGAAGGTCTGTGAGAATTATCAAAGCACGAGTTATCCGGTTGATTGTCTAAAGATAGCAAAGAATGTATTGGCAGCATGCAAAAAGGGTTGCCCACAGTTGTGAGGCAAACACTTAAAAAAGTAATAATAAAAATTTACTTCCAAACACGCTAAAAACCGGGATGCTCGATTGTCAGCCGAGCATCTCTTAGCTTTTTTCGTTATCGGGAGAGATTTTAATGGAAATATAGCGTGACTCCCCATCGCGGCTAATCAAAAGCAACACTGACTTACGGTTTTCTTTCTCTGCTTTTTTCAGATGGTCTACCACGTTTTGGGGCGTTTTAACTTCATCTTGGCTCATTTCCATAATAATATCACCTGGACGAATGCCCTTTTCAGCGGCGGATGACTTTGGAGCCACATCCACCACAAGAACGCCTTCTGTATCTTTATTAATATCGAATCGCTGGCGGACTTCTTCTGTTAAGGGTTGCAAGGTCATCCCATGCACTTCAATGCCTTTGGTGAGCTCTTTTCCGCCATCGGGGGAGGGAATAACACCCGCGTCTTCGGCTTCTTCATACTCAGCAATCTGGACAGGAAGGGTAATAATTTTGCCTTTCCGCCAAATCAGAACTGGCACTTGCGATCCCACAGGGAAGTCCGCGACGATGCGTGGTAAGCTTTTTTCATCTTTGATGTCAACGGTGCCCACCTTCAAAATGACATCCCCTGATTGAAGCTTCGCTTTGGCGGCAGGGCCGTCTTTGACAACGTTGCCTACAAGGGCGCCTTTCAGTTCTTTTAGGCCCAGTCCTTCTGCAATGTCTGCTGTGACGGGTTGGATGTGAACCCCCAGCCAGCCCCGCTTTGTGCGGCCATACTGACGAATTTGATCCACAACCTTTTTGGCAACTTCAGCGGGAATGGCAAAGCCAATGCCGACGCTATTGCCATTGGGGGTGAAAATGGATGTATTAACGCCCACCACATTTCCATGCATATCAAACATGGGCCCGCCCGAATTGCCGAGGTTGATGGACGCATCCGTTTGGATATACCCATCCACAAAATCACCGGAGCGCGTGTTTTCTGAGATATTTCGAGAAAGATGAGACACAATTCCCGCCGTTACCGTTCCCCCTAGACCAAAGGGATTTCCAATGGCGATAATCCAATCGCCTGTCCGTAGTTTCTCTGAATTCCCCCATTGAACAAAGGGAAGCTTTTTGTCGCTCTTTACCTTTAAGAGGGCGATGTCTGTGCGACGATCGCGGCCCACAAGAGTAGCCTTCAATTCTGTATTATCATTTAAAATGACCGTAATTTGGTCCGCATCAGCAACAACATGGTTGTTTGTGACGATATAGCCTTCGGGATCAACCACAAACCCTGACCCTAAGGATGCCACATTCCGTGGCCCTTCTGGTTGCATGCGGTCAAGGAAATCCTTAAAAAAGTCTTCGAGGGGAGACCCCTTCGGAAGGTCAAGGGATTGACCGACTTCAGGGCGTGTGCGCACGAAGGTTGTGGTGGAAATATTCACAACGGCTGGCAAAAGAGGAGCCACGATATCTGCAAATCCATTGGGGGCCGTTATGGGTGACGGCGGGTCAGCTAAAAGCACCTGACTCATACAAAATGTGGATAACAGAAGGGTTAAAAGACTTCTTGTGACAGACAACTTAACAGACATTTTTGAGGCAGCTCCTTATCGGCTTAAATGCTTAAAAAAACTATCCTGAGGGGATAGAATAAGGGTTGTTGTTTCAGGCGTGAGGGCGGCCTCGTAAGCATTTATAGACCGATAGAAATCATAAAAACCGATGGCTTTTTCATCTTTTCCATAGACTTCAGCTGCTTTTTTTGTCACATAAGCGTCTCCGCCACCTCGAATGATCTCAGACTGTTTTGTGGCTTCTGCTAAAATGATAGTCCGCTCTTTATCTGCCGTAGACTTGATTTCTTGAGAGATTTCATCTCCCCGAGACCGGAATTCTTGCGCTTCTTGCTTACGCTCACTGATCATACGATTAAAGATAGCTTCGCTGTTTTCAGGGGGCAAATCCGTGCCGCGCAACTGCAGATCAACCACTTCAATCCCAAAGGCTTTGGCTGCTATATTCATTTGGTCCCGAATGGATTTTGAAATAGTGGCTCTTTTGGGGGAGAGCACATCGGTTAGTTTAACTTGACCTAAAACGCTGAGGGCTATGGATTGGTTCAAAATACGCAACCGTTGCTCAGCTCCTTGTTCATTTTCAACAGTTCTGTAGAAAAGAGCGGGGTCCACAATACGGTACCGCGCAAAGGTATCTACAAGCAGACGTTTTTGATCTCCAAGAGTGGCTGGAATGGAAGAAAGATCAAAATCTAAGATGCGGTTATCGTAGCTGCGAACATTCTGCAAAAAAGGGATTTTGACGTAAAGCCCTGGTTCTTTAATAACACGCAAAAGCTTTCCAAATTCAAGCACAAGGGTTTGCTGCGTTTGCTGCACAGTAAAGAGCGACCCCATAAGGACGAAGAAAAGAGCAAGGAGCGGGATAAAAAAAACGATCAGTGATTTCGAGTTCATTGGACGGTCTCCTCAGGTTTTTTTTCCATACGTTTGAGCTCAGGGAGGGGAAGGTAGGGGAGGACCCCTTGGCTTTTATTCCCATCCACAATGAGCTTAGATGTGTTTTCGAGAATGGTTTGCATCATCTTTAAATAAAGGCGATTTCGTGTTACTTCAGGGGCGGTGCGATATTGGTCATAGACCAATTGAAAGCGCGCTGTCTCTCCATCAACATCTGCTGTGACTTTGGCTTTGTAGCCTTCTGCGTCTTGGATGATTTTCTTGGCCTGACCGCGAGCAACAGGCACAATGGAATTGCGATAAAACTCTGCCTCATTTCGCTTTCTTTCCATGTCAGCTTTGGCTCGCTGAACATCCAAATAGGCATCATTTACCTTATCGGTTGGAGGGGTCACTTTTAAGAGTTCAACTTGGGAAATTTCAACGCCCAGCTTGTAGTCGTCAATAAGTTTTTGGAGCAACTCTCTGAGTTGAATGTTAATTTTACTCCGTCCTTCAGACAACACTTGGGCAATAGGCGTTTGAGCAATCACCGCGCGGACAATGCTGTCTGCAGCCGCCCGAATGGTCGCATCAGGGGACTTTACATTGAATAAGAAATCGCCCAAATTTTTAATACGCCAGTTCACTGCAAACTGAACGTCGACAATGTTTTCATCACCCGTCAACATCAGGGCTCCTTCTCGGCTCAATCCATTGGAGGTCGACGGTTGATTTGTGTTTGTATTGGTCAAAATATTAATGGAGGTAACATTACGAACAAAAGCCGTCTCAATGGGGCTGGGAAGGTGATAATTCAGACCTGGATCCGCGATACGAACCCATTTTCCAAAACGGAGAACTGCGGCTTGCTCGTCTTGCTGAACTGTATAAATACCTGTCAGCAACCAAAGGACGAAGGCGCCGCCTGCGATATACCACAGAAGCCGGCTATTGCTTTTTCCATCTTTTGGGAAGAATTTTTTAAATTTATCTTGGCCTTGTTTGAAAAGAGCCTCAAGGTCAGGATCGCTCCCGTTTTTTCGTTTTGGCTTTCGACTCCAAGGATTTTCTTTCTTATCGTCTCCCCCTTGTCCCCAAGGCCCCTCGTCATCGTTCCAGCTCATGCAACCTGCTCCTTTTCAATTTTCTTAAGACAGACTATATATGATTTTTCGTTCCTAAGCAATCAGGATAGCGCCATATGACTCTTGAGTCTCAGATTATCACCCTTCTTAAAACACTCAGAGATCCCCTGTCCCAAACAGACATCGTCAGTGCTGATATGGTGCAGGGCCTCCATCTTACGCCTGACGGCAAAGTGTCCTTTGTTCTTGAAATTAAAACAGAGTTCATGAAAGAAGGCATGGCGTTAAAAGAAAAAGCAGTTGCTCTTTTGAAACCTCTTCCGGGGGTGACGGATATTCAAATAGCGTTGACAGCAGAGCGAAAACCAAAAGCCCACAACCCCTCGAAAACGGGCCTGCCCAATGTGGCCCATATTCTTGCGGTGGCGTCTGGCAAGGGAGGGGTGGGAAAGTCCACCACAGCCGTTAATCTGGCCTGTGCCCTTCACACCATGGGGGTAAAGGTTGGCCTGTTAGATGCGGATATTTATGGGCCGTCCCTTCCTCGTCTTGTGGGGCTTAATGAAAAACCCACATCCGATGATGGAAAAACAATGAATCCTCTCCAGGCCCATGGCCTTAAGTGCATGTCCATGGGGTTTATGGTGTCAGAAAAAACGCCTGCAATTTGGCGAGGTCCCATGATTCAAAGCGCTTTCCAGCAGATGCTTCGTCAGACAAACTGGGGAGAGCTGGATGTCCTTATCATCGATCTACCCCCCGGCACAGGGGACGTGCAGCTTAGCCTTGCTCAAACGGTCCTTGTTTCAGGCGCTCTTATTGTCTCAACTCCTCAAGACTTGGCCTTGATTGATGCCCGCAGGGGGCTTGAAATGTTTGTAAAGGTCGAGATTCCCGTCCTGGGGTTTGTTGAGAATATGAGCTATTTTCTTTGTCCCCATTGCGATGGACGATCAGAGATTTTTGAACACGGGGGCGTCCACGCAGAAGCCCAAGAATTAGGCGTTCCTCTGTTAGCGGAAATCCCCCTTCATATGGCGATTCGCGAGGCATCTGAAAGGGGAACGCCTCTTGTCTATGCTCACCCTGACTCCCCAGAAGCAAAGGTTTATCAGGATCTTGGGGCACGTGTTTGGGCCTCCCTCCAGCCCGTCAAATAAATAACCTCAAAGGTGGCCTGGATTTTGCCATTCGAAAGCCCAAATAACTCTTGGTAGGTTTCTGATGCTTTTTCAAAGAGACGAGAGGGGGTGAGGGTTTTTACCCGATCTGCCAGCTTATTGGTTTCCCCCATTCCTCGCAAATCCTTCATAAGGCTGTGAAGAGATGGATAGGTCACGGTCAGTGTTTCCGTATCCACAACAGGGTTTTTAAATCCTGCGCGTCCTAAAAGAACGGGCGCATCAAGGGGCTGAAGCATAGGGGCCACCCGGGGAGACGCCCCGCCTTTTAAGGAAAGTTCCGCTTGAATGAGGCTTTCCCTGAGCTCACATAGCGTATTCCCTCCCCAGAGCGCTCCTAAAAAGAGCCCTCCTGGCTGAAGGCACCGATGAATAGTTGTCAAAAACGCGGGCAAATCATTGACCCAATGGGCATGGAGGCAGCTCACCACAAGATCAAAGGACGTCTCTAAGAAAGGCTCAGCGCGACACAAAAAAGGAGGCAGAGCATGGGGTGAGATATTCAGCGTTTCCTTGAAGGGTTTTTGACTCTCCTTCACACGGTCTGTAAGCTCGCCCCCCACATGGTCAAAGAGGAAGGCGTGCTCTCGAAAGGTTTTTTGCGCCCTTTTATGGTGAAGGGCAAGGGTGTGGGGGTTGAAAAGTGTCATAAACCCTAGATAATCACACTCTTCCATGTTAATGAAGGAAAATATGCGGATCGTTACAGAAAGACCCACCCCCATGGATTCTACCCACATCACCAAAGTCGTTTCTTCAGAAGAAGGAGGCGTGCGCCTGGATCGGTGCTTGCGCCTTTGGATTCCAAAGCTTCCGCAAGGGTTGATTGAAAAGGCTGCGCGCAAGGGATTGCTAAAGCTTAATGGGGTCAAAGCAAAGCCTTCCCTTCGGGTTGAAGAAGGCCAGAGCCTTTCCTTTCCCAAATCCTTTGTTAGCCTTGAGGAGGAAGCACCGCAGGAAAAATCCCTCGCCCTGACACACGCCGATCGAAAATGGATAAAAGACCTTATTCTCTTTCAAGGCGAAGACATGCTCGTGCTCAACAAACCTGCCGGCATTGCTGTTCAAAGTGGGACAAATCAGCGCAAATCTCTAGACGCTATGATGAAGGCCTATGATGAAACGACCAAACCCCGCCTTGTCCACAGGCTTGATCAGGATACCTCTGGCGTTCTGGTCTTTGCCCTTACCCTTCCTATGGCGCGGTGGTTGACAAAAGCTTTTAAGGACCGAAACGTCCAAAAGACATACTGGGCCATTGTTTGTGGGGTCCCGCACCCCAAAGAAGGCCTTATCTCCCTTCCCCTCTCCAAAAAACCTGAGGGAGAGAAAGTCAGGGTCGACAGAGAAGAGGGCCTCAGCGCCACCACCTTTTATCGGGTGATTGAGGCCTTGGGAAATCGCCTGGCTTGGCTTGAGTTAACCCCTAAAACAGGGCGTACTCACCAGCTGCGCGTTCATTGTGCAGAGGGCCTTAAAACTCCTATTTTAGGGGATGGAAAATATGGGGGAAAGGATGCCTTTCCCTTGGGACGCACCCCCCTTCATTTGCATGCGCGTGCTTTGACCCTCCCCCTTCCCCATGGGGAATCCATGACCTTTGAAGCCCCTCTCCCAAAAGAGCTTCAAGAAACATTCACAGAATTAGGGTTTGAGGGTGTTTGATGTCCATGTACAGGGGCACCCCCTTAAAACACCGCAAGGGCGGCGCTTTCAAACGCCAACCTTAGCGCTCGCAACCGCCATTGAAGAGGAATGGCGGCGCGATCCCGCCCCTGATTTTCGGCAAAAGCCCCTGACCTCTTTGGCCGCAACCGCGTTGGATCAAGGGGCAGACGCACGTGATTCTTTCATCACCTATGGTCTTGACTCGATTGCAAGGGATTGTCTTTTGTTTTGGGAAAGCACCCCGTCTTCCCTTGTCACCCATCAGGAAGAGCAATGGGCGCCCTTTATTGAGGAGGTGAATCGGCGTTTAAATCTTACCTTAAAGCCCACCTTTTCTTTGTCTCAGCCCTCTCTCTCTCCTCCAGAGGTCAAGAGAGTCAAAGCCTTTTTAGACCCCTTGGCAGACTTTCAGCTGATAGGATTTTGCCACCTCTTAACCCTGACCTCTTCCTTTTGCCTGTCTTACTTGGTGTTTGAAAACTGTTTGTCACCCGACACAGCATGGCAAGCCGCCCATCTTCATGAACACACACAACGAACCCGATGGGGGCAGGATGAAGAGGCCCTCTTACAGGAAAAACATCACTATGATGAATTTTTAGGGACGGTGCAGTTTTTGCGACTTGTTTGAAGAGAGTGTTGATTTTATCAATGAAGTAAGACTACCTCTCCCCTTGTGGGAGAGGTACTTAGAGGGAGTATTAGAGACGATCTTAACACACCCCTCACCCGCCGCTACGCGGCGACCTCTCCCACAAGGGGAGAGGTGAAAGGGCTTAGTCCGCCTCTTTTTTGAGCTGTTGCCACAAGGCGGCAAGTTCTGCGCGTGGAGCATCAGGAATGGAAAGGCCGCTTTTCTCTGCAAAGGATTTCAGCCGTGTGTAGCGTTTCGTAAACTTGGCTATGCCCAAAAGAATCGCCTCTTCCGGGTCCACATGGCAATGACGCGCAAGGAAAACACAGGCCAACAAGAGATCCCCCATTTCGTCTAGCAAAGCCTTTTGACGGGTGGGGGAGTCGGGTTTGTGTAATTCTTCAAGAACTTCTGTCGTTTCTTCCTGGACTTTTGACAGGGCTTGGAGGGGAAAGTCCCAATCAAATCCATCTTGGGCCACCCTTACGCAAAGATCATGGGCGTGCCTTAAAAGAGAGGTCGCCACGGGGGGGACAGACGTTTCAAAAGCATCCCTCAAGGCGTTCAATCGATCACGCTTAACCGCAGGGTCGTACTCTTCGCGAGAGCCCTTGTTCCACACAGGATCAGGCCAGGCCGCATCCAATTCATCCCGCGCGATCACATGGATATGCAGCTGGGGAACCTTATTTCCAAGAGTGGCAACGTTTAGTTTGGAGGGCTGGAAGATCTGGCGCATGACCTGGCTTACCAGGGCAATTTCTTGCATCAGCCTGTGTTGATCAGGGGGACTTAAATCGATTAATTCAACAAGACCCTCCTGTTGAGGGATCAACAGGATCCATGGAAACCGTGCATCATGGATCAAACGCACCTGGCAGAGGGGCAAGTCGATGATAGGGGTAGAGTCCGCCTCTAGGCGAGGATCAAGGAACATGGGGTGTATCCGTGTATGTGAGATGGCGTCCCCAGCGGGATTCGAACCCGCGTTGCCGCCGTGAAAGGGCGGCGTCCTAGGCCTCTAGACGATGGGGACACATGCCCTCTTCTTTACAAGGTGTTCCGCCGAAAATCAAGGAAGAAAATACAAAACGATGAAAAAATGGCGTTGCCTAATATGGTTTTTAAAACCTCTGCCTCTTTCACCTCAAAAGAAACTCAAAAACTTTCTTTGTGTATCATTTGCGGCTAACAGAACGATAATTCAACGATTTCAGGAATACCATCAATGATTCTTTGACGCAAATGGCCAATCATTGTACACAAAAAGTTTGATTTTATTTAAACTGTGGAGTAAACTATAAATATAAAATCGAACAATTATGAAGATCGTCAAGGAAGTCCAAAACCGTGATAAATGATAAAAATAAAAACAAGATTCATTTTGAAAAAGCTACCCTTGCAGATTACCCAAGCATTCAAAATATGGCACGATTTTATGTGTAGGACATGTCACGCTCTTGTGGGTATTTACCTGGATGGGAATTATCATTCTTTTACAAAGACACCACTTCCATCACCATTAAGGAATGGGATGATCATCTTATCAACTTCTTTGTTTTTTCCCTCTTTAAACTTAACGGAGCTTTGTCCATTTGGAAGCATTGCGAATTTCATCCCATAAGGATTTGGCCAATACGCTTGAAAGACATTGTCTTGACAATATGTTAACCGCCAAATTATGCCTATTGGGCCTATGGAGAGTAATAAATGATCCCTCTTCTTTGATATCTCGAGGCTCCCAAAAATCGGATTATAATAGGTGCCAACATATTTTTCTAAATCTGACTCTTTGATTGCCTGGCATCGATCAAATTGAGGGTCTTTGTTTTCATCCGCAACTGCCGTTGATTGTTCTTGCAAATAGGTTTGACTCCAATCTTTCAAGATCTTTTTCTTCAAGAACAGATCAAAAAACCTTTGATATAGGGCTTCAGGAACTTTATTGCCCCACGTATTTGTTAAGATGACAATTCCAATTTTCTTCTCTGGAATGTAGGCCATCAAAGCATGCATCCCCATCCCCCCACCGGGATGATAAAGCACCGTATAGGGTCGGTATTTTTGCGTATCGATAAACCAGCCTTGTCCATAGACTTGCTCAGTTTTTCTAGGGGGAGTGTTCTTAAGCGGTGAGTGTATAAAATTCATATTCTCCACACTAACGAGCTGAGTGTTTCCTATGGAGCCAGTATTCATGTTAAAAATCAACCAGTTTGCCAGATCTACAACACTGGAGTGTATCCCACCACTCCCCCCAGCAGCCTTTTCCGAGGCTCGTCGTTTTGACTGATAGGAAGGATTCATGGGGTAAGCAGATAACTGACCAGAAACGTAAGCAAAAGGCTGGGCCAGGTCTTTTGTTTGATATAGCTTTTCTTCTGTGTCGTTATAGGAATCATTCATTTGCAAGGGATTAAACAAACGCTGATGCAAGGTGTCCGCATAGCTTTTACCACTCAATTTTTGAATAATTTCTCCCGCAAGCATTGGAAAAATATTTTGATAGGCAAATTCTGTTCTAAAGGGAGCGATAGGCTTAATAAAACGCAACACATAGAGGATATGGTCGATGCTGTATCCAAAGTCCCCTAAGGCAGACGTTGCAGACTCAGGCAATCCACTCTCGTGTGCAAGCAAATCTTGGACTTCAAATTCTTTTGTTGCGTTTTGATCATATAGCTTGAACTTCGGGTATAGCTTTAAGATCTTTGTCTTCCAGTCGTATTTTCCTTCATCAATTTGCATCGCCAATAAGGTGGCGGTAAATGATTTGGTGAGCGAAGCAATATCAAAAATTGTATGTGAAGTGACCGGCTCACCTTCTGTATTACGGTGCCCAAATCCTTGTGCGTAAATAATTTTACCATTCTGCACAAGGGCAATGGCCATTCCGGGCACATGCCAGTCTTTTCGCACCTTCTCAGCATAGATTGAGAATTGAACTAAAGCTTCTTTCGTAGTTAGCGGTAGGGATGGTTCGGATTTTATCGTGCTTCCCGCAAAACAGGAGCATGCGAGGAGCAACAAACCTATTAAATAACCAGGAAAAGTCAGCATATTTTTTATATGAGAGTAGTTCCCCTGAGTGACGTTACAATTTTTTGATTGCGAGTTATTTTTTCTTGTTTTTTGCACCTTCAAAAGCTCCAATGATCAAGAAGTTGCGTTAAAAATAGCTGTTCGGCTTATTGTCCTTATGACTCATTGTTGGTGCTCACAAGCTTTTTATAATTTTTAGTCAGCATCTCAAACCTTTCCTTGGCATTTTGGTAGAGCTTATCACTTTTAAGCAAGATAAGTTTGTGCGGAGAACCTTTCTTTTCCACCGAAAGAGTAACAGGAAGCCCAAGGTTGTTAAAGATATTTATGATATGCTGGCGATCATGAGCAACCAACGGCCATATTTTAGTTGTGGCTGTTTTTGATTTTAAAAACTCTTTAGCAATTTTACAAAGATTGCAGTTACACTCTCCGTTCGACAGTCTCTTAATCCAATAGAATCAAAACCCTCTTTACCAAACCATCCAAACCCATTACGAAAAATATAAGAAACAAGGGACCCTCAGATATTCTTTCAGCGATTGATTTCTCTTCTCTTGAACCACACAAGGAGTCCTTTATCAACGACAAACGTCAGCTTTGGAAACAATTGAGGAGGGGACGATCATGACATTAGCCGAACAATGGAAACAAGAAGGGTACCACAAGGGGTTGGCTCTTGCAGAACAATGGAAGCAAGAGGGATTGGTTCTTGCTGAGCAGCGGGAACAAGAAGGAGCCGAAAAGCTCCATACAGCTGCTATTAACTTTCTTAAGCTGGGAGTTGTTGACGAGAAAGTTGCGCAAGCAACAGGGATTCCTTTAGAAAAAGTTCGGGAGCTACAACGAAAGATGTACTCTTAAACATTCCTTGGGCTTCAGGACACCACAGAAAACAAGGCCGTCTAGAGTTTTTTCCCTTCCTTATAAGCTATTTTTGCGCGGTTACTGGCTTGGCACCTTTCCATTTTGTTTTGCCAAGCTTTCTTCTGGAGGGAACAACACGATCTTTAGATCGACCGTTTGCCTTAGGAATGCTTGTTTCAGGAATGCTTTCCTCAGGAGCAGCAAATAAGTTTTTTTCAATAACTTCATTTACTTATCTAAAAACTCCTTTAAAATTTATTTTTCTTCCCTCTAGAATCTTAATTGCACGCACTGAGGCTAAAAACAAAAATTTAACCTTTTTTATTACACTATTTTACCTCGTCTGGTATTTCAATAGCCTAAAAACTCACTTGTTTTTTACGATTGAACTATCAAAACAGATATGAAATGGTATCCATCTGGCCTAAACGAGAAGATAGAAAACAACAAAAAAGGAAAACCAAGATGCAAACAAAACTTGTCTGTTTTCTGGTGGCAACATATTGTTTGTTCCAACCAACTTCATCTTTTTCTACGGATGCCTATGATTTTGAAAAGCCCATCTCTCCCCGTTCTCCACGTGCAATACAAGACCTTTACGATGAGGCTAATAAGGGTGACAGTACGAGCGCTCAGTGCAATCTCGCTCGTCGGCATGAAGAAGGGGAAGGTGTTGAGGGAGATATTCTTGAAGCTATAAATTACTACAAAATGGCCAAGACAAGTCAAATTGCTATTAGAAAAGTACAGGTGCTCTCTTTAGAGGTTTTGAGAGAAGCAGAAGATAAGATTCACTGTATCATACTTTCTGATATAACTTATGAAAAAAAACGTGAAGAAATAGAAGAATTATGGGACACCATTGAGAGTGTTATTGAAAATTTGAACGGTAATAATCAACCTATTGTTACGAATTCAGCTGAGGATTACGCCACTATCGCAGCATTCTTTCATGCCTACAAAGGCCTAAGAGAAAAAGTTCTTGACGCTGCAATAAGAAATCTTATTAGTGGCCCTGAAGAAATATCTTCAGAAGATGAGAGGGGGTGAAGCCCTTTCCTTACGCCGCCTCTTTCTGGGCTTTGCGATCCAACCATTTTTCAAGCCAATGGATGTCATACTCACCTTTGATCACGTCCTCTGCGTCTGTAAGGGCGCGATGAAGGGGAAGAAGGGTGTTCACCCCTGTAATCACGTATTCATGAAGGGCGCGCCGGACGCGATTGATGCATTCTTCGCGCGTATCCCCATAGACAATAAGCTTTGCAATCAAGCTATCGTAATGGGGGGGGATTTGGTATCCTTGATACATGGCGCTGTCTACACGCACGCCATAGCCCCCTGGGGTGAGGTAGTCTTGAATCTTTCCAGGAGAGGGGACGAAGGTTTCTGAATCTTCCGCATTAATGCGGCACTCGATTGCATGTCCCTTAAAAGAAATGTCTTTTTGAGAAAAACTTAAGGGCAACCCTGCGGCAACACGGATTTGCTCACGCACCAAGTCAATGCCTGTGATCATTTCTGTGATGGGATGCTCGACTTGAAGACGAGTATTCATTTCAATGAAATAAAATTCTCCATCCTCAAACAAAAACTCAATTGTTCCAACCCCGCGATAACCCAGCTTTTTAATGGCCGTTACCACAATATTCCCTAGCTTTTCGCGCGCTTTTTCGGAAATAGCTGGAGACGGCGCTTCTTCCCACACCTTTTGATGGCGTCTTTGAAGAGAACAATCTCGTTCCCCCAGGTGGACCACATTGCCATGGGTATCAGCGATAAGCTGAATTTCAATATGGCGGGGGTGGCTTAAATATTTTTCCATATACACTTGGTCATTGCCAAAACAAGCCTTCGCCTCAGTGCGCGCCAAACGCAAGGCGTCCTCAAGATCTGCCGCACTCTGCGCCACCTTCATGCCTTTGCCGCCGCCCCCAGATGCCGCCTTAATCAGAACAGGGTATCCAATGCGCTCCGCAAGGCCTTTCACATCACCCGTTACATCAACAGCTCCCTCTGAGCCAGGTACCACCGGAATGCCAAGGGCAAGGGCTGTTTCTTTGGCTGTGATTTTATCGCCCATCAGGCGAATATGTTCAGGCGTTGGGCCAATAAAGGCCATACCATGCTCTTCCACCATTTCAGCAAAGGCATCATTTTCTGATAAAAACCCAACCCCTGGGTGAATGGCATTCACCCCGCACACATCGGCTGCGGACAGAATGGCTTGCATGTTTAAATAGCTCTCGCGAGACGGCGCAGGACCAATGCACACACTTTCATCGCTCAGACGCACATGCATGGCTTCCGCATCTGCTTCGGAATGGACCGCCACCGTTTTAATGCCCATCTCTCGACACGCTCTTAAAATACGAAGGGCAATTTCACCCCGATTAGCGATTAGAATTTTTTGAAACATATCATATCCTTTTATTATTCGAGAATGACGAGGGGTTCTCCAAATTCAACCGGTTTTGTATCAGAGGCACACACCTCAACCACCTTGCCATCTCGAGGGGCGCGGATGGGATTCATGACTTTCATGGCTTCAATAATCAAAAGGGTATCCCCTTTTTTGACCAAACTTCCCGCTTTCACAAAGGGAGCTCCTCCGGGTTCTGCAGATAAATAAACGGTTCCCACCATGGGGGACACCACTGTGTCGCCTGAAGGGACAAGTGTAATAACAGGCGCTAAGGGCTCGCTTGGGGCAGAGGGAGCAGGAGGCGGAGGCACCACATAATGAGGCCCAGCCGCAGGAAGACTTGCGCGGACAACTCGAATGCGCTGATCCCCAACTTGATACTCAATTTCTGTGAGTCCCGTTTCTCCAAGAAGCTCTGCAAGCCCTCGAACTGCCTCACCATCTACACTAAATTTTTCAGACATCTATATTCCTTTTATTTGATGGATTACTTGTGTTTTTAACAAAAGTGAGTCTTTATTTATTAAATTCCGTGTGGATGCTTTATACCGCACTCCTTTCCCGATGGCAAGATCTCTCTGTGGGGGAGGGTGTTGGGGAGAATTACATGAGGTGCATCGCATAATTATTCACCATATTAAATACTGCATTTTATATTTACTTAGCATTGTTTCATAAAAACAGTCAAGATAAATAAATCATATGGCCAATCTTTTTCTTTCTTTTGTTAAGACGATTTGCCAAAATGGCCAACCGGAAAAATTGACTCTGGAAAAGATCTGTTTTACACTAAATATAGAATGGCGAAGACTGCAGGGGGTGGCCATGCCCCACTTGTCACCTCCCCGACAGCCCTGACACAAAAGAGGTTTCTTCATGTTTATCCCCTTGCGCGTTCATACGGCCTATTCCTTGCTCGAGGGGGCGATCCCTGTCAAAAAACTGATCGCCCTTGCTCAAAAATACCAAATGCCTGCGGTGGCCATGACCGATACGGGCAATCTTTTTGGAGCCATGGAGTTTTCTTTGAGCGCCCGAGACGCTGGGATTCAGCCGATTCTTGGCTGTCAAATTCAGATCACGGCGAAAGGGGAGACAGATCTTCTTGTTCTGCTTGTCCAAAACCAACAGGGCTACCAAAACCTTCTTAAGATTGTTTCCCATACCTATCTTAAAGGTGCCGAGACGCCACACATTGATTTTGAGACCTTAGGGGCCTGGACAGAGGGGTTGATTGCCTTAACGGGAGGACCACAGGGAGGCCTTGCCAAACGTCTTGGGCGCGGCCTTGAGGGGGACAGTTACCTTAACACCCTTCACGCTCTTTTTAAGGACAGGCTTTACATTGAAATTTCACGCCAAGGACACCGAGGGCCTGAGGAAGAGCGGGTGGAAACCGCCCTCATTGACCTGGCCTATGCCCATCATATCCCGCTGGTGGCAACCAATGAGGCTTTTTTCCCAGACCCCTCTCTCTGTGAGGCCCATGACGCCCTTTTGTGTATTGCAGAAGGGACCTATGTGAATGAACAGAACAGGCGGCGCCTCAGCCCGGATCATTGCTTTAAATCGCCTGAAGAGATGGAGGCGCTGTTTGCCGATCTGCCCGAAGCCATTCTCAATACCCAGCTGATTGCTCAAAGATGCAGTTTTCTTTTAAAACCCATTGATCCCATTTTGCCCTCTTTTCCGTGTGACGATGAGGTGGAAGAGCTCCGCGCCCAAGCCCGCGCTGGTCTGGAGAACAGGCTCACACGCTATGTCTTCACGCCTGAGATGGATTCTCCCACACAGGACGCCATCCGTCAAAAGTATGCAAAACAACTAGAGTATGAGCTTGGCGTCATTGAGGGGATGAATTTCTCTGGCTATTTCCTGATTGTTGCCGACTTTATTCAATGGACAAAAGCCCAAGGGATTCCTGTTGGACCCGGGCGTGGGTCGGGAACAGGATCGGTTGTGGCGTGGTCGCTCACCATCACAGACCTTGATCCCTTGCGGTTTGGCCTTGTGTTTGAGCGATTCTTAAACCCAGAGCGCGTCACCATGCCAGACTTTGATATTGACTTTTGTCAAGATCGGCGCGATGAGGTGATCCGCTATGTGCGTGATAAATATGGGGCCGATCGGGTGGCCCATATTATTACCTTTGGAAAGCTCCAAGCCCGGGCCGTATTACGGGATGTGGGGCGTGTCCTTCAAATGCCCTATGGTCAAGTGGATCGTATCTGTAAGCTGATTCCTAACCACCCAGCAACACCCGTGACCATTGAAGAGGCCCTTGACCTTGAGCCCCAGCTCAAACAAATGGTGGAGCAAGAGCCTGAGGTCAAACACCTGATCAACATTGCGCAACAGCTGGAAGGCCTCTATCGCCACGCCTCTACCCATGCAGCGGGGGTTGTGATTGGGGACCGCCCCTTGGATGAGCTGGTCCCTCTTTATCACGATGCCCGCTCTCCTCTGCCGGCTACCCAATTCAACATGAAATACGTCGAGCAAGCCGGCCTGGTGAAGTTTGACTTTTTGGGCCTCAAAACCCTTACCGTTATTCAACAAACTGTCGCGTATTTAAAAGAAAGAGACATCAATCTTGATATTTTAGCGATCCCTTTGGATGATGAGAAAACCTTCGAGCTGTTAAGGCGGGGAGAGACCATCGGCATGTTCCAGGTGGAAAGCGCTGGTATGACCGATCTTGCTCGCAAGCTTAAACCCTATCGATTTGAAGACATCATTGCGATTGGTGCTTTGTACCGCCCTGGCCCGATGGATAACATTCCGCGCTTTATTGCCTGCCGTCATGGCGAAGAAGAGGCTTTCTACCTTTACCCTGAACTTGAAGCGATCTTAGGAGAAACCTATGGAATCATGGTCTATCAAGAGCAAGTCCTCCAAATTGCACGAGATCTTGCGGGCTATACCATGGGCGGGGCAGATCTTTTGCGCAAAGCCATGGGAAAGAAAATCAAATCAGAAATGGACGCCCAGCGCAAACGGTTTACGGAGGGTATTTTAGACCGTATGGGGGGAAGCCCTGGCACAGCGAAGGCGCTTTTTGATCAAATTGAAAAGTTTGCAAGCTATGCTTTTCCAAAGGCGCACGCGGCTGCCTACGCTCTTATCACCTATCAAACGGCCTATTTGAAAGCCCATTATCCCGTTGAGTATATGGCGGCCTTGATGTCTCAAGAACTCCATAATACAGACAAACTCACCTTCTTTGCGCGAGAAGTCAAACGCCAAGGCATTGCCCTCTTATCCCCCGATGTTAACCGCTCCTATGCAGGATTTAAGGTTGAAGAGGGGGCGATTCGCTATGCTCTTGGCGCCCTTAAAAACGTCGGGGCGGCCGCCATGGAGGGCCTGACACGTGAGCGCACAAAAAACGGCCCGTATACAGATATTTTTAATTTTATTGAGCGGGTGGATGGGCGTGTGATTAACAAGCGGCAGATGGAAAACCTTGTCACCTCTGGCGTTTTTGATAACCTGTCCCCTAATCGCCGCCAGCTGATGGAAAACCTTGATATCTTGCTTCGCTATGGCAATGAAGACAAACGCCCCCAAGCCCTCTTTGATCTTGAGGTCACGCGCCCTAAGCTGAGCGCTGTTGAGGAGTGGCCCGCTCTTGAAAAGCTCCGGCATGAGTTTGAGGCCGTGGGATTTTACCTGACAACCCATCCGTTGCATGCCTATGGAACGTCCCTTGAACAAATCGGTGTTGTGCCCCTTGCAGACCTTCTCGTGCGCGCGCAAGATGGGCCTTATCGTTTGGCAGGGATTGTGATTACCAAGCAAGAACGGGTGTCCAAAAAGGGTCAGCGTTATGCCTTTGTCCAGCTTTCCGAAGGAACAGGCGTGTTTGAAGTGACTGTTTTCTCAGAGCTTCTCGCCCAGCATCGAGAGATGCTAGAACCCGGCACAGCGCTTCTTGTCAACGTCATCGCCCAATTTTCTGATGACACCGTGCGCCTGACCTGCCAAGGCATTGAAAATTTAGAAAAAGCAGCAGATGGGGGAACGGTGACGGTGACAGTTTCCACACAAGACCAGGCCCAGAGCTTAATTCGCCTGCTCAAGGCTACCCCTCCGGGTAAAACAACTCTTATGGTGAAGGTCGGCCTGGATAAGGGTCTTGCAACCCTTGCTCTTCCTGCTCCTTATACCCTCACTCCCGACCTAAGACTGGCCTTGGCGGGGTTAGCTTAACGTTAGGCAATAAAGTATGTCGTCATTGCGAGGGAGCGCAGCGACCGCGGCAATCCAGGATTAACAACCCCGTTCCACTCTTTGTCACTCCCACTTTTGTCATCCCCGCCCCCACTTGTCATCCCCGCGAAAGCGGGGATCCAGAAAAAAATCTTTTAAAAACAGTGCGCTCAAAAAGATATTTGAGAAGATATAAAATTACTTTTTTTAAAAGCGCTGTCTGGATCCCCGCTTTCGCGGGGATGACAATATTGTAAATTCAAATGGTTACACAGTGCTTGATCTTTTTATGTCGAACTGACGATTATCTTAGGGAGAGGGAAAGGGAGCCACTCTTCTTTAGTGGCTCCTTCTTGCCCAAGCAGCGGGGCCGTTTTCTTCTCGATTTAAGTTCCGAAGAATGAGATCTGGTTCATTAAAACACTACATCTGCCACCCATATTCACCTCTATAAAAAAACCCATCTCTTTTAGGAGGTCATTAACACTGTGCAGCGTTTGCTGAGTAATCATTAACCGTGATCGAGTACTTAAAGCCACAAGGTAGGTCCTAAGAGTTGTGAGAGAGTCTGCTTGGAGTACCTCTTGCTTGGGATCTATTTTCGATCTAGCCCAACCCATGTTCACGAAAGGCCCCTCAATTGACCAGATAACAACCACAGGTTTTTGCGTAGCTGGGGGGGGGAGGGGAGCAGAAGAATAAAGCGGCTGTTCTCTATCAGAACAAAAAAACTCTTCAGTAGAAGCACGAGGTCCAACAGAAAGACCTTGAGCAGAAGGATCCTCTTCAGCAGAAAGACCTTGAGCAGAAAGATCCTCTTCAGCAGAAAGACCTTGAGCAGAAAGATCCTCTTCAGCAGTAGGACCTTCAGTCAGCAGCAGGGTCTGTGGTGAGGGAGGGAGCACTTCAACAGCAGGACCTTGAGAAGGATCTTGAGCAGGAGACGCTAGAAGCCACTCTGTACCATTCAGGCAAAAAAGATCGACTGTACTCACTACGTGTCTGCACGTTGTACGAAAGTTTTGAGAAGGCAACTTTCTCTCCTTCCTAACCCTCGGAGCAAAAGTCTCTTGAAGATGAGCCTCCATTTTCTTAGCATCTCCAGCTTTACTCCCAGGAATACTGACATCCTCAGTTTGCATGGAATATTGACCTATAGCATAGGAGAGACCATGAAGCTCTTCTGCAACATCATCGAGCATTCTTCCAGCCTGAGCCTGGGGGGTCAACAAAACGCAAAGCGCGATAACAAAAAATTTATACATGACATAAACTCCATTTAACAAATTAACTTGTACGCCAATCGCACAAGTGGGGATCATGATAGCACTCTCGAGAAAAATGACAAGACCTTCTTGCAGGGGTTATCACCTAAATGTGCTTATCATCTGGCATTTATTTTATCCATCGCATAACTTGTCATCCACGACTTAGAAATTCTTGATTTTCAAAGAAAATCTTGAGAGCTTCTTGATCGGGGATCTTGTTCGTTGCAGATAAGATCCCCGGTGAAGAAATCCTAATGTTTTCTAACGAAAACAAAGGATTTCTAGCCCGGGGATGACAAAAAATGGGATGATAAGGAGAGGAAAATTGTTGGGTGTTAAGCTGAATGTGTGATCAAGTGCGATCAAGTAGACAAATGGCTCTTTAACTGCCATAATACAAAAAATAAGAGGATTTATACACATGTTGTGGGTAAAATTTCTGACGTGGTTTAAGGGTGATCTTGTGGGTAAGGATTCTTTTGGAAACAAATATTACCGAGAAAAAGGCCAGGAAAGCCAAGCAGAGCGAAGATGGGTTATCTATAAAGGAATCCCAGAAGCCTCGAAGGTCCCAGCCGAATGGTTTGGGTGGCTCCATCATACCGTGATGAATCCACCTTCGATTGAAACAGTGCTGAGATGGCCTTGGGAAAAAAATCATCTTCCCAATCTTACCGGGACGCCTTATGCTTATTATCCTCCGGGCCATGGGGGAAAACGAAACAAATCAACAGGAGATTATGAAGCCTGGAAGCCTCATAAGGTGAAGGATGAAAACAAATCTACTTGAAGTTGTTATGGGGGCAGCCGTCTTGGGTGTCTGCGCCGTGTTTGTTGTTTTTGCGTATTCAACCAGCCATTGGAAATCTGTCCAAGGGTACGAGGTGATTGCCAAATTTGATCGTATTGATGGCTTGCGCAAAGGAAGCGATGTGCGCCTCAGTGGCGTTAAGGTGGGCACCATCAAGACGATCAATCTTGACCCAGAAACCTATCTGGCTGTTGTGCATATTGATCTCTCTCCAGATGTGGAACTTCCCTCAGACAGCGCTGCTGAAATCGCAAGCGAGAGCCTGTTGGGGGGCAAATTCTTAGCCCTTGTCCCAGGGGGAGAAGAAGCTCTTATTCCCGTGGGCGGTGAAATCATGCACACTCAATCGGCGGTGAGTTTAGAGTCACTGATTGGGCAATTCATTTTCAACGCACAAGACAAGAAGTGATTCAGTGAGCATGTCGTCCTTACGCCTCCTCCTCTACTGTTGTACCGCCACACTGCTTATCCGCAGTCCTCTTTATGCGCAACATATTGACTCGTTGTTGATGGAGCTTGCAGGACCTGATGTGGATCGCGTGGAAAGCGAGCTTGGGGATGACAAAAAAAAGAAAAAGCCCCCCTCTCCCTTATCCTCAGCAGAGATCGCCTCCCTTGAGCAAGATGATGACTTTGCGCCTCAACAAAACATAAAAACCAATGGGGTGACCCTTCAAGGGCTCGACAAGACAACGGGGCGTGTCTTTATCATTGATGCGGCCATTAACCAACCCATCGAATTTGGGACCTTAAAGATTGTAGTCCAACATTGCGAAAAAGCGCCCCCTGAAAGTCGTGAAGAATCCAAAGCTGTGATAAAAATTACAGAAGAAAAAAACAACGGCCCCCTTCAGTTGCTCTTTTCTGGCTGGATGTATTCTTCAAGTCCAGCCCTGTCTTGCCTTGACCATCCCATGTATGACGTCTGGATCAAGGAATGTAAGGACTTGAAGAAGTAAGCCTATGTTTCTTTCCCGGGCGCAAACAATGCCTGAATCGCGTCCTTGTTTACATGCACAGGGTACCGAACACGCAAGGCGTTCAGATAAGACATCAACACATCATCTTTGTATTGTTTTAAGAGACCTTCTTTAAAAGACGACATCTTATCAGCTTTGATCTGTGCTTCAGGCGGAATGATGGTGTTCATCACCACAACAACAAACCCCTCGGGTGTTGACGCCATCCCCGCTTGGTGAGGGGCTAAGGAAAAAACAAGGTTCTTCACGTCATTAGGAACAGAAGGCGACGGCTCAGATAAAGAAAGGTTGGGCAAAAGGGTCATGAGAGAAGCCTTCTTATCCCCTTGATTAAAGGCATTCACATAGCTTTCTGCCTTTGCTTTTGCGGCCTTAACTTGCTCTGCTTGCGCCCACATTTTGAGAACCCGATCTGCAATCTCTGCAAAAGCTTGAAGCGCTGTGGGCGTCACTTTATCCACACGCACCGTATAATAAGTTCCATTGTGGGCCTGGGCAAAAGGGCTGTCCATATTTTCTTCAAGGGTGAAACCTGTGTGAAGCAGCTCAGTTGCGAACGCTTTATCCTTTGGCAATTGAGGGGAGGGCGCATCCAGGCGATCGTGTCCCTTTGCGCTCACCGCTTCAAGCTTGATGAGAGAAGCTTCTTTTGTCAGAGGCGCAAGTTCTTCAAAAGTCGCTCCTCCTGCGATTTTATCATCAAGCTCTTGCGTGAGCTGATACGCTTTCTCATTCGCCTTTTCCTTTTGAATCTCAAGGACAACCAAGGGTTTGACCTTTTCCAGAGGTTTTTTACCAAAGGCGTCAGCCTTCGCCTCATAAGTCGACTTAATCTCGTCCTCTGTCACGGATATGTCCTTAGAAAAAGTGCGAGGATCAATGATAAAGGCCGAAAGTGTTCTCAGTTCTGGTGTTTTAAACTTCTGCTGATGCTCTGTGTAAAAGACTTCTAGGACCTCTTTCAGGGGTGGCGGCGGCGCGGGCATGTCTTTCGGGGCAATCAGAAGCATACTGGCTTGTCGATGCTGATATTGGGCATCAAAGAGTCGATCCACCATATCTTCTGGCATAGACACCCCAACCACAATAGCATCCTTCAATTGCTCACGAATAAGTTCTGCGCGCATATCTGCAATAAAGGCGCTTTCAGTAAGACCATTGGCATGCAAAATTTGCATAAAGAGAGCGCGATCAAAGACACCCTTGTCATTGTGAAAGGCTTTCATAGAGTGGATAAACTGCTTCAGCGCCTCATCACTCATCGTAAGACCTAAGTGCTCGGCTTCAAGATTGAGCAGGCTTTCTTGAACTAATTGAGCCAAGATCATTTGAGGAAGACCGGCTTTGACAAGGTCTTCACGATTGGCAGACTCCTTCGATTCAGCCATTATGTGTTGCACTTGCTTTTGAACTTTTTCAGCGAACTCAAATCGCCCAATGACTAAGGGCCCCACTTCTGCCACCACAGCATGAGGATCATGGGGGCGAAACCAGCTTCCTCCCCCAAAAAAAGCGATAAAGCTTAAGGCGAGGATTGCGAGGAAAACTTTTGCAACACGAGATTGAGAAAATTTTTGTAAAGCTTGAATCATGATGGACCGTCGTTGGCTCTGTTTATTTGGATGAATCCTACAGATTATTGCTCAAACCCGCAAGAGTGTGGTGAAACAAACCTTGACGCATGGGTTACACTCCTATACTGGATAAAAAATGTGGATGGGTGGCCGAGCGGTTGAAGGCACCGGTCTTGAAAACCGGCAGACGTGTGAGCGTCTCGTGGGTTCGAATCCCACCCCATCTGCCACTTTTAGAGAATCATATTGAGTATATTCGTCTTACGCTTTCTTACATTGTGGAAGCGGGAGAAATTAAAGATAAACCTGGGTAGAACAATGGAAACAAGAGGGAACTGAAAGGCTCCATACAGCTGCTATTAACTTTCTTAAGCCTCAAGGCAAGAGGGTCTTTACAGCACAGAAAGCCATGGCAACCTTGCAGATTTCTATGGCAGCCGGCGCGGCTCCCCTTTTTACTGGCGTCGTCTCCATACGGGCTTATCTGGAGTCATGCGTAATGCCTCTGGGGTACGACCCTCTGAGGCAAGGGATAGACGCGTAGCTATTGCGTCTGCTGTGTCTTTGTCCCGAGCTCCCTTCAAATAAGAGAGGATCTGACGCTCCCCGATCCCCAGCAAACACATGTTAAAGGGCAGCACCGTGCTGAAAGAACATCGGGTCTTCCTGTCCCAATCTCGACGAACCAGCCCATATCTTTCTCGCTGACTATGGTTATTGTCTGCAGGGGTAATATGGTCCACACAACAACTACTGCACGCAGAGCAGGCGCTGCTCATAGTCTGGCAGATGCACAGCCCCACTCCCGCTCGGCCACACGCACTGCTCACCCACTGTAGCTCATCCCCTTCAACACATCTCGCATAGTTGATAAGTCTCCATTCAGTGTTGGCTAGAATCCACCCCCACACGGCATCGCCTAAACTACCCGTGCCGCTGTTCCTATTCGGACACCCAAAAAGGGGCCAGGTGAGCTCCCCCGAAAAGGGATCGACCCCGCTCCACCATGCGTAGCAACTCATAAGGGGCTGCTGCAACAACCCCGTCCACCCCGCGGCAGAGTTGAGTACTTCTGCCACCACCATTCCCTTTCCGCAAGCCTTTTCACACGGAGATAGGGAGTAAGGTTTGCTGAGAGTTTTAAGTCGTGTCCGGTCCTCGTACGCAAATGCCCCTATACCATACAAGCAAAGTCGCGCGCAGCAGAACGATGGGCTACGGCTGATATGTCGCAGGGCATTTCTTTCATGGGATTCGAAATCGTCACCATGCATCGCCATGCAGATGTCTTGTCCCATCACCAGCGCGAAAAGTCCTCCCACAAACCATACTATCCGGAGGAATTTGATTTTCATGTCGGGTTTCCTTTCTTGTTGTTATGTGGCTCTCTTAGAGGGTGACGTCTCAATCGCGCGGAGAGGGCAAAGAACAGAAAAGGATCATGGTGCCCCCTTGATATACTTTACCGATTTTATATTTATAGTTTATAGAAAATTTCCTCCAAAATCAATTTTTCCGATTGGCCATCCTGTGTTTTTTTATGTTGAATTTACCAAATGGCCAATCGAAAAGTTTGACTCTGTAGAAAATCTATTGTACACTATAAATATAAAATGGCAAAAGACTGCAGAGGGTTTTCATGGGCTTCACCCTTCTTAAATATCACTGTAAGTCCTCTTGATTTGAGAAACTGAAACGGGTAAGGTTTTGCCTGTGCCCGCTTGGTGGAATGGTAGACACAACAGACTTAAAATCTGTCGATCGAAAGGTCGTGCCAGTTCGAGTCTGGCAGCGGGCACCAAGGTTTTCCTTTGTTTTTTATTCTTCAGAAAACCCTTCCCATTTCTTTAACACACAAAAAAATGAGAGAATAAAATGAAGCTGCCCATTGGAAAAAGTGATTTCAGAGCCATCATTGAAGGCAAATTTGATTTTGTTGATAAAAGCCTTCTGATTCCAGAGATCATTGAAGGGGCTGACGTTATTTTATTTACTCGCCCCCGTCGCTTTGGAAAAACCCTCAACATGTCCATGTTACGTTATTTCTTTGCTCGAGAGGTTTTTGGTCAGCCAACAAAAGGATTATTTGATCAGCTTAAGGTCGCTCAAACAGGCGAGACCATTCTCCAGCACCAAGGTAAATATCCCGTCATCTTTCTGACCTTTAAGGATATAAAAGAAACCAGCTTTAAGCTGGCTTATGAAAAAATTTATGAACTCATTGTTTATCTATATGATGAATTTTCTTATCTTCAAGCGAGCCCGGCTCTTTCTGATCGCCAAAAGGATTTCTGCAAACGTATTTTAGAACGAAAAGCTAACCAAGCTCAGCTAGAAAATTCTTTGCAAATGCTTACGGAAATGCTTTTTCGGCATCATGGCGCCAAACCTATCATCCTCATTGATGAATATGATACGCCCATTCAGTCTGGCTATCTGCAAGGATATTATAATGAGGCTATTGCGTTTTTCCGCAATTTCTTTGGAGCCGCTTTAAAAGACAATCCTTTTCTTTTTAAAGCTGTTTTAACAGGAATCCTGCGTGTCTCAAGGGAAAGCTTATTCTCTGGTTTAAATAACTTGAAGGTACACTCTGTTTTAGACCCTCAATTTGGTTCTTGCTTTGGATTTACAGAGCAAGAAGTTTCCCAACTTCTCACAAAAGCTGAATTTCAAGATAAAGCGAGTGATGTCAAGCTCTGGTATAATGGGTATCAAATTGAGGATATCATCCTTTATAATCCGTGGTCTATCGTCAATTACATTCAATATGGTGGTGAGTTAAAACCTTTCTGGGTCAATACCAGTGATAATGAGCTCATTAAAGATCTGTTGCTAAAGTCGAGCACAAATTTTAAGGAGCAATTCGAAGTTCTCTTACAAGGCAATCTTGTTGAGAAGCGCGTTGATGAAAACTTTGTTTTTCCTGACCTTGAAAAAAACAATGAAGCGGCGATTTGGAGCCTGCTCTTGATGACAGGATACCTGACGACCAGAGGATGCGAGCTTACAGACCGAGGCCCCTTGTGCCAACTTTCTATTCCTAACAGAGAGATCCGAAATCTCTATCTCGTGATTATCGAGCAGTGGCTTTCAAATGGATATGGAATTTTATGGTTTGATCAATTTTTAGGTCACCTTTTGAAAGGAGAGATGGACCATTTTCAACGGGGATTAGGGCATATTATGGAGCAGACTATTAGTGTCCACGATGTGGCTAAGGAGCCCGAGGCCTTCTATCATGGCCTCATGATTGGCCTTACCGCCAACCTTGGGGGAGGAAAGGACTATGAAACACGATCCAATAGGGAAAGTGGCTATGGGCGATATGATTATCTGATTCTTAGCCGAGATCCCCAAAAGCTCAGTGTTATATTGGAATTCAAGCAAGTGGCTTTGCCAGCGAACAAAAAAAACCCTGAGAAAGATCAAATCCTTCTTGATAAAGCTGCCATAGAGGCTTTGCAGCAGATTAACACGCAAGCCTATTTTGCAGAGCTCAAACAACGCGGCCTCAAAAACATCCTGAAGATTGGCCTTGCCTTTAGCGGGAAGCGCTTTGGAATGGCCTATGAGAGAGAATAGAGATACACGTGGGAGATTTTTGATACGCTAATTCCCAGATGAAGAGAATACACGTTGATGATAATGAGGTTCTTACCCCGCAAGATCCACAAGATCTTCTAAGATTTTGGCCGTGCCTGCTAGGGATGCCTTGGGTGTGCTGAAAGAACGCATGTACACAATTTTTTGATCTGGGCGAATTTTAGCAGTTCCTTTTTGATCCACAATATGGTGGATCAAGCGATCAGGGTTTTTAAAGGTATTTTTATAAAAGGAGATCAAGACTCCCTTGGGACCCACGTCGACCTTGTCCACCCCTGCTTGGCGAGAGAGGGATTTCAAGTACACAACCTCTAAAAGGTTTTGCGTTTCAAGGGGCAGTGGACCAAACCGATCGATGAGCTCAACGGCGAATTGATCGATTTCTGTACGGGTCAAAAGCGTACTCAACCGTTTGTAAAGGCTCAAGCGCAGGCCCAAGTCTGCCACATATTCTTCGGGAATGAGGATAGAAAGGCCAAGGCTAATTTGGGGAATATACTCGGACGATACGTAAACCTCGCCCACCCCTTCAGCTTTGAGGGTAGCTATGGCTTCTTCAAGCATGTGTTGGTAAAGCTCAACGCCGACCTCTCGGATGTGGCCGGATTGTTCTTCTCCCACAAGGTTGCCGGCTCCCCTGATATCCATATCGTGACTTGCGATTGTAAACCCAGCGCCGAGGCTGTCGAGGGATTGAATAACTTCCAACCGTTTTTGAGCGTCAGGAGAAAGCACTTGCCCTGCAGGATAGGTGAGGTAGGCATACCCTCTGACCTTGGCGCGCCCAATACGCCCCCGCAGTTGATAAAGCTGAGCAAGACCAAAAAGATCAGCACGGTGGATCAAAAGCGTATTGGCCCTTGGAATATCAATGCCGGATTCAATAATGTTGGTGCTGAGCAGCACATCAAAGGCTCCATCGTAGAAATCAGACATAACATTCTCAAGAGCTGTTGCAGACATCTGCCCGTGGGCGATGGCGACCTTCACCTCAGGAACAAACTGGCGCAGTCGGTCCGCCACCTTGTCCAAATCCGCCAGGCGAGGGCAAACGTAAAAGGTTTGTCCCCCTCGGAATTGCTCTCGCAAAATAGCTTCTCGCATCACCATGGCATCAAAGGGCAACACAAAGGTGCGCACAGCCATGCGGTCGAGAGGGGGGGTGGTGATGAGACTCATCTCCCTCACCCCCGACAGAGCCATCTGTAAGGTGCGCGGAATAGGCGTTGCGGTCAGGGTTAAGACATGAATATCGGCTTTAATATTTTTAAGCCTTTCCTTTTGTGCCACCCCAAAATGTTGTTCTTCATCCACAATCAGAAGGCCTAAGTCATTGAAAATAACAGACTTTGAGAGAATGGCATGGGTTCCGATAAGAATATGAATTTCTCCCTTTTGCACCTGTTCCTTAACACGGGTCGCCTCTTGCGGCTTCACAAGGCGGGAAAGCTGAGCCACGTTGAAGCCCGTCTCTTTAAAGCGGGCAGAAAAGGACTGATAGTGCTGACGGGCTAAAAGAGTTGTGGGAACAATAAGGGCGACCTGCTTCCCAGAAGCGGCGGCCACAAAGGCGGCACGCATGGCGACTTCTGTCTTCCCAAATCCCACATCGCCACAGATCAGGCGATCCATGGGCTGGCCCTCCCCTAAATCGTTCAAGACATCCGCAATGGCGGACAATTGATCATCGGTTTCAGGATAGGGAAAACGAGCTGAAAACTCATCATAAAGTCCTTCAGGTTTCTGAAGGATCTCTGCCTGATGAAGCTTGCGCGCCGCTGCAATTTTTAAAAGATAGCTGGCTTCTTCTTTTAAGCGGTTTTTTACCTTCGCTTTGCGGGCTTGCCAAGCCACACCACCCAACTTATCTAAGGAGGCAAGAATTTCGGCCGCTCCATAGCGAGACAATACCTCTATGTTTTCAACGGGGACATAAAGCTTATCTCCCCCATCATAGCAAACCTCTAGACAATCATGGGACGCCCTTTCAATCGTTAAGGTTTTTAAGCCCTCATAACGTCCAATGCCATGCTCCACATGGACGACAAAATCGCCCACCTGAAGGCTGGAAATTTCTTGAATAAAAAGATCAGCCCGCTTTTTTGATTTAAGGGGACGCCCCATGCGTTCCCCTAAGATGTCCTCTTCCGTGATAAGGAGAAGGCCAGGAGCTTGAAATCCTTTATCCATCTCAAAAGCAGCAAGGGCAGGCGAGGTGTCTGTGAAGACCTCTGCAAAGGTTTGAATCTGACGCAGGGGAGGGAAATGATGCTCTTTCAAAATATGAGAGAGCCTTTCCGCCGATCCTGGGGTGACACCCACCACCAGACTATGGGTTCCCTTGCTTTGGGCCGCCTGAAGAGTGTCCTTAAGAGCTTCAAAGACATTGGCTCGAGGCGTGTTCTTGCCCGTAAAGGAAGGGGCTATTTTTCCCCCTGTGTCAATGCCGCCAGGGTGTGAGAAGGATGTAAATTTGATCTTTTGAGAGACAGGAATCAGGGTTTCCCAGTCATCTCCCCTGATATAAAGCTGCTCAGGGGGAAGAGGATGGTAAGGAATCCCTGGTTTTTCCAAAGATTGAAACTGAAGACGTGTATCATAATGATCTTGGATTTGCTCCCCATAAGCCTTTTGAGCCTCATCCAAATGATCATCAAGACAATAAAGGGCCCCCTTTGTATAGCTGGGAAGGGTCTCTAAAGAGTCATAAAAAAGAGGAAGCCAATGTTCATAGCCCGCATAAGGGCGCCCTTCTGAAATGGCAAGATAAAGAGGGTCCTTGGGGTCAGGAGTGCCAAAATGCTCCCGATAGCCTTTTCGAAAATGCGCGATCGCCTCAGGCGTTAAGTTGATTTCTCCCATAGGCTTGAGGATCAAGCGCGTGACCTTTCCTGTACTCACCTGAGAAAGCACATCAAAAGTCCGCACATGTTCAAGGGTGGACCCGAAAAAATCTAAACGAAAGGGGGCGGAATACCCAGGAGGAAAGAGATCAAGAAGCCCTCCTCGCACGGCAAATTCTCCCCATTCCCGCACCATCTCTCGCCGCACATAGCCATTTTTAAGAAGAAAAGAGAGAAGCTTGTCATGGGAAATCTCCTCCCCCTCCGTGAGCGTCCACGTTCTTTGTTGAAAGGCTTCAGGAGGAGGGAGTTTTTGGAGAAAGGCCTGAAGTGTTGTGATCAAAAGATACGCATCGTTTTGAGCCGTCAGAGAGGTCAAGGCGTCTACCCGCTGAGCTAAAATGTCGGGATGGGGAGACGTTCGGTCATAGGGCAAGCAATCCCAGCCGGGAAAAAAAAGGACCTCTCGGGCGGGGTCAAAAAAAGAAAGCTGGTCTTTAAGGCGAAGGGCCCGGACCTCATCCCGCGCGATGTACACAACCTTGGGCTCTCGCTGAGCCAATTCGGCCAAGAGCAAGGCATCATAGCCATCGACAACACCTGTCAACAAAGCAGGGGGAGTAAAAAGGGGAAGAAAAGCCATCAATCGTTACAAGTTTATTAGGGTTAAAGGGGTTTTGCCTTGATCATGCGGGAAGTGCAAGCCTAAAATTAACGTCAGTTCGACGTAAAAACGATCAATACGCGAAAGCGGGTATGGCAAGTGTTATTATGCGAGGCTAAGTACTATAGAAAATCTCATTAATGAATTAATAACTTGACATTTGCAATTTTTTATCCTAAGTGTTTGCTATCTTTTATTTAACAAGCGAGTGTTTAAAATGGTATTTTCTTCTGTTGGACGTCATATTCTTCTTGCCTCTTTTCTTTTGGCCCATGCGTCCCCCCTGATTATGGCTCCCTGTGCAGCAACGGGTAAGGGCAAAGCTCCCATGGAGGATGAGTCAAGTGCGCTTCCTCCCCACCTCCCTAAGGACCAAAAGCCGCTAAAAATAAATACCCATCTCCTTAATGGAATTGATCATTTCGAAGCAGGTAATATCGACGATGCAGTTAAGGTCTTCACTAAGCTTGCGAAAAGAGGAGCCCTCATCGCGTCTTACTATCTGCATAGGATGACCACCCCTGAGGCTCCCTTCACTCTTCCTGAGCTTGGATGTCAGCTTGGAGAAGAATTTTATAATGCGTCTGTGGCTTACAAAGCAAAAGACATCGAAATGCTTGGAGAAATTCTCCTGAAAGGCAATAGCTATGCCCTCAGTCGTGTTAAAAAGTTACTTAAGAGCGACGAGAGTAATGCTTTGTTAGTGCGCTTACAGCAAAATACGGCCTTCAAAAAGATAAAGCCAAATAAGCTAGATAAGCTAGATACGCTATGTAAGCTAGATGACGCGAGGTTGTTGAATCATCTTAATCCAATCGAGACAAACTTAAAATTAAAAGGCCTCAAAGATTTTAACGCCCAAGATTCGTCTAAGCACATTGGGCAAAAAGCTCTTACCGTCTCCAAACTTCATCCAGAGGAAATGTTCTGGCACCATTTAGCTTTTGAAAATGGTGAGGCGGGAGGATGTTATGAGCTAGCAGACTTTTGTGGTCCCCGCGAGAATAAAATGATAAGAGCGAATGAATCTTTTATAAAGCTTTCTAGGTATTATTATAAAATAGCCGCAGATCGCAAACATATAGAAGCTCAACGCGCTTATGCTTTGATGTGTTTAAGTGGACAAGGGGGCGAAAAAGATCCAGTAACAGCTCGTGAGTATTTGAAACGTTCCGCAGATCAAGGACAGCTCGATTCTCAACATGATTATGCTTTGATGTGTGTAAAGGGAGAAGGGGGCGAAAAAGATCCAGTAACAGCTCGTGAGTATTTTAAACGTTCTGCAGATCAAGAGCGTTCTGCAGAGAAAAAACCTTCTGCAGATGAAGAACTTTTGGTAGCTCAAAGGCAGCGTAATTCTCAACACAGTTATGCTTTGATGTGTGTAGAGGGAGAAGGGGGCGAAAAAGATCCAGTAACAGCTCGTGAGTATTTTAAACGTTCTGCAGATCAAAGACATCCCGAGGCTCAACGCATTTATGCTATAATGTGCCAGAAGGGAGAAGGAGGCAAAAAAAATCTAAGAGAAGCTCGTGAGTATTTTAAACGTTCCGCAAATCAAGAGCATGCAATGAGTCAAAACAACTATGCTGTGATGTGTTACAACGGAGAAGGGGGCGAACAAGATCTAGATGAGGCCTATAAGTATTTTAAGCGTTCTGCAGGTCATAGAAATGCAGAGGCTCAACATAATTATGCTATTATGCGTTACAAAGGGTACGGATGCAAAGCAGATCTAGATGAAGCCCTTAAATATTTTAAGCATGCCGCAGATCAAGGGCATAGCGATGCCATCATTTTCTTGGATTACCTGAAGGAGGAAGGGCTTGCAAGAACGCGCCCCCATCCTGAGTTTCTAGGGGAGCAAGGAGTTTCGACGCCTGAGTCTTCAGAGTTTTATGAGATCCAGCTTTTCTTTCCAGAAGAGGAAGACAGATCATCCGACGAGGAAGACTCTTCCGCTGCTGCAGCACCACCTCTCTCCTCTGAGGTTGGTGCTCCGGCATTAGAAGAAAAAAGCCCCGTAGCCGCTTCACCCAGCCCCACGACAGAAGCTGCAGGCTTTGCAGCAGCTGAGCTAGCTCAAGAACTCGAAGGCTATAAAACAGCACTTGATGAGCAAATAAAAATTAAAAAAATGAACCTTCAACTAATCGTTCAAAGAGACGATTACAAACGAACCAGCACTAACCCTCAAATAAAAGAAGTTCGTTCAGAGGAAATGAAATTCTCTGTGCCTCAAGATACCCTCGATTTGGTCAAAACAATCTTTGGACAAGGGGATAGGGGCATACACACCTTTAGAGACAGAGATTTAGAAACGGCTTTAAAAACTCTGGGGTGTGAGGTAGAAGCGAATCGACAAGGTGCTGATACGACGATCGTGCTATTTCCCTTGGAAGAACGAAAGGTCAGAATGACCTACCATAACCCTAAGTCTGCAGGGAAATATGCCCTCCATGATGGTCTTAAATCTCGCCTACAACGGTTTTTAACGGTCATCGGTAGAACACCGAAGGACCTAGCCATGAAATAGGAAGGCAAAATTATCATTCTGACTTTATTTCAGGCTGAATCGCTGAAACTAATGAGGATAAGGGCCCTTCTGGCAGGGGCGCCTTTTCAAAAAACAAGCCATAAAGCTCTTGGTCTGGGACGGCAAGAAGGGCCTCAAATTCCTTTAACTGCCCATGAGTCATAGAAGGGGTGTGCGTGTCCGCAAAGCGGCCTAAAAGAAAGTCCATCTCGCGCATTCCTCGGTGGTGGCTTTGGTAGATAAGGCGCTTTCGTAACACGTCAATGGATTCCATGGGTCTTATCCGAAAACCAAATTTATCAAAGACACAAGCACCAAAACCAACGAAATGAAGACCGCAGCAGAGGCGGCGTCTTTTGAAAATTTAATCAAAGGATCGAGGGTTGTTTTGAACGCATCATTTGCTTTTTCAATGGCCGTATTGACAAGCTCTGTGATGAGCATCAAGCTTAAGGAAAAGATCACCAACAGTTGATCAAGGGGGTCTCCCCCCCACAGATAGGTAAAGAAAAGCACCCCAATGCACCCTATCACTTCAAGACGAAAGGCGCGTTCATGCATCCAGGTTTGGTGCAATCCTCGCAAGGAATTCATGAGCGCATTGATAAGGAGTTTCATACCTTTACTCCACATTCATGCGTATTCGATAGCGCAAGCTCACCTCTTCTTGAGGCGCAAGCGGGAGAGTCCACTTCAATCGTTTTTCGTCCTCATCATGGGGATGGGTTTCTCTTAAAATGACCCATTCGCCAGAAACATTTTGAAAAACAACGACTTGCCTGGGGATATTTGTTGTGTTTTTTAAATCAAGCCGATACCCGGATTCCACCACGTGAGCCCCAAGCTTCCGATAATCCGTTTGTCGCATTTCAGCGGTGACCTCCCTCGTGGTCCCTACGCGTAAACTCAATGATTTTCCTAAAAGAATAGGAGACGTTTTATTTTCCCCTATATAAAAGAGCGACCCATCTGGATTGCGCTTAAAAACCTTAATCGTGCCCTCTGGCAGAGGAACGCCAAGCCCTTTACTTTTTTCATTTTGAACAGAAAGCCACGTCTCAACGGAAGGCTTCATCACAACCCCTTCTTCATTCACAATAATGTTATTCTTGGGATAAATACGGAGGCTATTGGCTGGAGTCAGGTTTCGAGCAGAAAACCAGGAAATATTTTTAGTGGTTTGATCAGAAACACTTATGGGGTGTTCAATTTCATAAAAATTCTCATTTGTTTGTTGTGTATGCGCAATACGGAAATGGCCATTTTTAATATCTACCCCACTTTTGTTGTGGAGGGTAATCCAGTTGTTAAGGTCAAGACGGTTTCCTGTTGAATCGATAATAATGGTATAGGCCGCATCCCACGCAAACCCTTTTGTGAGGTACCCCATTTCAAAGAGAGCTTCCTCTTCTTTTGAAGCCGTCACTTTAAGGGTAATTAAGGGCTCTGGCGCAAGGGTAGAGGGGAAACGAGAAAAAGCGACCCGATTTTTTTTGACAGCAAAGACGATATTCATAGACTCAACAATGGCATCTTCCCCATCAAGGGCCAAGAGCTTTGCAGGCGTTGGGTGTAAAGTCGTGCCAAGGAGCTGGACCATCTCTCCCACGGACCTCTGCAAAAGCTCCTCTCGGGTAATATGAGATTCTTGCAAGGTATATTCTACAACAGTTAAGGGAGAAGAGGGGGGCAAGACTTGAAACAGAAAAGTGTCCATAAGAATAGAAGACGGCACATCTTTGATGACAAGTTTGTTCAGCCCTTCTTTGAAAGACGCCTTTCTTTTTTCCTTGATAAGGGCCGTCTCTTGAGAATAGAGAGTCACGCTCACATCAAGCTGAGACGCCCGAGACACATCCTGAACCTCAGCCTTTGAGGAGACGGGCAAGAGAAGGAAAAAGCCGAGGAGGGTTAATAAATATTTCATGGTTATCCTACCTTTTTTAATTCAGGGGCTTGGAGGTCTCGGGGCGTCTGATCAAGAGGGTCAAGAGGGGCAATCTCTGCTGTGTGAGAGGTAGAGCCTAACTCTTTGAATTTCCGCGCACTGGCAAGAACGCGATGTTCAAGGCTGCCCATGGCTTGGTTGTAGGACTGAACGGCTCCTCCTAAGCTTTTTCCAAGCCTTGCAAAATGGTCGGCCATATCGGAAAGACGTTTGTGAAGCTCTCGTCCCAGATCGCTAATTTCCTGGGCATTTTGCGCTAAGTGTTCATGGCGCCACCCATAAGCCACGGCCCTGAGGAGGGCAATAAGGGTCGTGGGGGTCGCAAGGATAATGCGGTCTTCAACACCTGCTTCAATAAGGCTTGGGTCTTGTTCAAGGGCGGCACTGAAAAATGTTTCCCCTGGTAAAAAAAGAACAACAAACTCAGGGGCGGGCTGAAATTGCTCATAATAAGACCGTTTGGCAAGAGCCCGAATGTGGGCACGAACTTGGCGGGCATGCTCTCTGAGCTTTTCCTGACGGAGGACATCATCCTTAGCCTCAAGCGCTTCAAGATAAGCAGAAAGGGGCGCTTTCGCATCCACAATGATTTTTTTGCCACCAGGAAGGTTCACAATAAGGTCAGGACGGAGCTTTACATTGTCTTCTGAGGAGAAAACCTGTTCTTCAAAGTCACAGTAGGACAGCATACCAGCCATTTCTACCACACGGCGAAGCTGCATTTCTCCCCACCGCCCCCGCACAGAGGGGGTCTTTAACGCATTCACTAAGTTAGCCGTTTCTGTTTTGAGTTGGTTCTGGCTGGATAGCAGTTCATTAACTTGGTGCTTGAGAACGGCGTAAGCACTCATGCGAGATTTTTCGAGCTCAATAATTTTTTGATCCACTGTTTGGAGAGAATCTGTCACAGGTTTCACAAGGTCTGAGATGGCGTCTTGGCGCTTTGAAAGATCATGTTGGGCAACTTCTTGGAATTTTTCAAGGGTTGCATTAGCAAGGTCTAAAAAGGACTTGTTTGTGAGGGCAAGGGCCTCGGAAGAAATCACTTTAAACTTGTTTTCCCATTGGTGTTGGATGTTTTCTAAAAGAACAAGCTTTTCTTGGCTTTCTTTTTCTGTGCGCTGAAGGGCGGTTCTTAGCTCCGCATTTCTTTCTCCCAGAAGGCGGAGGTCATCCTCACGTTTGGAGAGGAGGGTTTCCATTTCTGGGAGGCGTCTTGCACGCTCTTGGTACAGGGTTCTTTCTTGAGTGGTTGCGGAGAGTATTTTTTGAAAATAAACAAAAACACAAAGGCCCCCAAGGAAAGCGCCTCCAAAAATTCCTAAAATTAGCTCACTGCCAAACATGGGTGTCCTTTTTTTTCTAAGGTTATGATAATAGACCTTGTATCCTTATCCAACATGTTTTATGGATGACATATCCTCTTTTAGAGATACCTGTTTTTGTGAAATTTAGCCACATATTATGCGGAGGATTTAAATGTCAAATTTAGGCCTTGTCCTGCAGGCCTGCTCAGGCCTGGTATTGTTTTTCTTCCTTGCTTGGCTTTTCAGCGAAAATCGCCGCCAAGTCAATTTTAAAACGGCTCTGATGGGCCTGGTTATTCAAGTTATCCTTGCCATTGTTGTCACAAAATTTGGGATTGTTCGCTCAGTCTTTTTATGGATTGGCGGGGGAATCATGGCTCTTAAAGATGCCACATCTGCAGGAACAAGCTTTGTTTTTGGATATTTAGGAGGCGGAGACACCCCTTTTGTTCAACACGAAGGAGCCAACACCTTTATTTTTGCCTTTCAAGCCTTACCTTTGATTATCGTCATCAGTGCCATTTCTATGCTGCTTTTCCATTGGAAAGTTTTGCCGTTTATTGTGAAGATTTTCTCAACCTTTTTTCAAAAAGGCCTTGGCATTGGCGGAGCCCTAGGGGTGTGTGCGGCAGCTAAGATGTTTTTGGGGCAAACGGAAGCCCCCCTTCTTGTCAGACCTTATCTTGGGAAATTTACCCGGAGCGAGCTTTTTACCGTCATGACCGCAGGAATGGCGACAACGTCTATTTCGATCATGGTGATTTATGCCATGATTTTGGAGGGGACGGTTCCTGATCCTCTGGCCCATATCCTCACCGCATCTATCATTAGCGTGCCCGCTGCCGTTACGATTTCTCGCATTTTAATTCCTCAGGTTGGAGAAGAGACCTCTGGTCATCTTGTTGTTCCTTATCAGTTTTCCGGGTCTATGGAGGCCATTACCCAGGGAACCTCTGATGGGGTCAAGCTTTATATTAATATTATCGCCATGCTTATTGTCTTCTTGGCGATCGTCGCGTTGGTGAACTCATTAGTAGGGCTCCTCCCCCAGATTGGGAACAACCCCATAACGTTGCAGCTTCTGTTAGGGTATGCGTTGGCTCCTTTAGCATGGTTTCTTGGCATTCCTTGGGAAGAAGCCATCTCTGCAGGGGCTCTTTTAGGGAAAAAGACAATCTTAAACGAAATCGTGGCCTTCATTGGCCTTGCGGAGTTGCCCAAAGGGGCGTTAAGCCCAAAAAGTGATTTGATCATGACCTATGCTCTTGCAGGCTTTGCTAACTTGAGCAGCATTGGGATTCAGATTGGGGGAATCGGAACGATGGTGCCTGAGCGTAAGCAAGAAATTATCTCCCTTGGGATCAAGGCGATGATTGCAGGAACAATAGCCAGCTGCATGAGCGGTTCCATCATCGGTATTTTGTATAGCTTTGGCTAAGGTTGTCGTTGTTGGAGGCCCCACAGCTAGTGGAAAATCGGCGTACGCTTCCCAGCTTGCACAAACACATAATGGCGTTATTTTAAACGGGGACAGCCTTCAAGTTTACCGTGGCCTTGAAATCTTAACAGCCCAACCCTCTTCTGAAGAACAACACACCATTTCTCACCATCTTTATGGGATTTTAGATCCCTCAGAATCGTGTTCTGCAGGGCGGTGGCTCTCCCTTGTACTCATGGAAATCCAAGCCGCCCATGAGAGGGGGCGTTTGCCCATTGTTGTAGGAGGGACGGGATTCTATCTGAAGGCCCTTCTGACAGGGTTTTCTCCTCTTCCCCCCATTGATCCTGAGATTCGAAAAGCTCTTCAAAGTCGACATCCCTCCTATGCAGAGCTAGAAGCCGTTGATCCAGATCTGGCACGCCGTCTTAATCCCCATGATCAGCAACGTATTATGAGGGGGCTTGAGGTTTTTTATGGGACAGGGAAGCCGTTAAGCTTTTGGCAATCTCAAAAACCACCTCCTCCCGCCTATGAGTTTGAGAAGGTTCTCTTCATGCCTTCTAAGGAAGAGCTAAATGCACGCATTGAAAAACGCCTTGAGGAGATGCTGGCTCAGGGGGTTTTGGATGAGATTGTGCGCCTGCGTGCCAGCCCGCTCTCTGTAACAGCGAGCAAAGCCATTGGCCTTTCGGAATTGGGTCTGTTTTTAGAGGGGGAGTGTTCCTTAGAGGCCGCAAAAACGTTGACTCTTTTTCACACTCGCCAATATGCAAAACGACAAAGAACCTGGTTCCGCCATCAGTTTACGGAGCCTTGCCTGACGTTTTCTTAAAAAATCTATTTCCCTCCCTCCTCATTCTTTTGCAAGACGAGGCGAGAGAGAATAGATAACCATTAGCTCTTAGTAAGCAAGAACATAATAGTTGAAGCGACAATCATACTTCCATGATGTCCCAGCCATGCTGCCAGGAAATCCCATGCCAACAGCTGACATACCTGCACCCATATGGTTGTACCCTACGATGTTACCGCGAGGACCATAGATGGCTCCTGCTGAAGCTTCAACTGCAGCGAGAGCGGAAAGTGTAAGAGCGATTGCAAAAAGTTTCGTTTTCATTTTAGTCTCCTTTGTTTGAGTTTTGTTTCTTATTTTTATTATTATTTTTTATCATAGCAATAAAAGCTTAATTTTTTATTTAAATAGGAGAATAATTTTATTTATTTTATTAAACTTTTCGTGTAAGAGCATAAAAGGCCGCATCTTTTAAAAGGGCACCCCTTGTCTGAAAGGGGGAAAGGACCTCAACCGCTTCTTGGACGATAGCTTCGGCCTTTTTATATAAAAGGTCTGGTCCAAGGAGGTTGAAGAAGGTAAGTTTTGAGCTGTCCTGATAGACAGGTTTGCCCATCACTTCTTGAACGCCACATCCATCTAAGAGGTCATCGATCATTTGAAAAACTTGTCCAAAGAGAAGACCATAGGTGCGCAAAGCGTCTCGTTCTTGGAGAGAGGCCTGCCCTAAGATAGCCCCTGATTCACTCGCAAAGGCAAAGAAGAGACCCGTTTTAAGGCGCTGGAGCTCCTTCACGTCTTCCTCGGATCGACAGGGGTTTTCTTGACCCAGATCCCTCATTTGCCCCGCCACCAGACCGTGGGAACCGATGGTATGGGCAAGGCACTCTATAAGAGAAAGGCGCACCTCCGCAGAAACGTCTAGAGAAGACAGAGTTTGAAAGGCAAGGGGGATAAGGGCATCTCCCGTAAGGGTTGCGGTGGCCTCTCCAAATACCTTATGACAACTGGGCTTTCCCCGTCTAAGGTCTGCATTATCCATACATGGAAGGTCATCATGAACTAAGGAATAGGCTTGAATAAGCTCGACAGCGGCGGCTGTGTGGAGCGTTTCTTTGAGAGGGACATTAAAAAGCTGGCAAGACTCCCACACCAAAAAAGAGCGAAGGCGCTTTCCTCCTCCCAATACGCTATAGCGCATAGCTTCATGAAGACGGGTTGTGGGGGGAGGAAGGAGCGTTTCTAAAACGCCCTCAACAGCCTGCGCAACCTTATGAAGGTGATCAAGAAAGGGATCAGATGTCAAGGTCTGCAGGCTTTGTTGTAAGGGCTCCATCCGGTCCAACCACAATTTGTTCCACACGAAGGCGGGCATCTTTCAGCTTCTTCTCACAGTGCGCTCTGAGAGCCGCCCCTCTTTCGTACGCTTTAATCGCTTCCTCAAGGCTTGTTTTGCCCTCTTCAAGGCGGCGCACAATGGTTTCAAGCTCGCGCAGGGACTCTTCAAAACTCATTGATTCAAGGGACATCATGGATTCTCCTATGTGTGGGAAGGGGGAGTTCCCCTTTATAATCATAAAAACCGCGTTTTGTCTTTCGTCCAAGCCATCCCGCTTCTACATATTTAAGCAATAAGGGGCAGGGCTTGTATTTGTGGTCTCCGCGATTGTGATAAAGGCCTTCTAAAATAGACACACATGTATCAAGGCCTATCAAATCCGCAAGCTCTAAGGGACCCATAGGCTGATTTGTGCCTAAGCGCATGGCTTTGTCAATGGCGTCAATCGTTCCAACTCCCTCAAAAAGGGTGTATATGGCTTCATTAATCATAGACATCAAAATGCGATTGATAATAAATCCGGGGTAATCTTCAGAAACAGCTATTTCTTTGCCGAGTCGCTTGATGACATCTGTCAAAGCATTGAAAGTGGAGGAAGAGGTTTCGACTCCCCGAATCAACTCCACAAGCTGGGTCATAGGCACAGGATTTATGAAGTGCACGCCTATAAATTTATCTGGTCGATCCGTTGCCTGCCCAAGAGCTGTAATAGACAAAGAGGATGTGCTTGTTGCCAGAAGACACTGAGGGGAAAGATGAGGGGTCAGGTCCTTAAAGAGGGCCTTTTTAGCCCCCTCATTTTCTGTAATGGCCTCAATCACTAAATCACAAGATTTAAATTCCTCAAGACTTTTAACGCCTTGGAGGCGCGCGAGGGCCTCTTCCTTTTCTTTGCCAAGAAGCTTATTCCGCGCCACTTGCTTTTCCAGAGCCCGATCAATTCTGAGAAGACTTTCTTGAAGAGCTTCTTGAGAGGAATCGTTTAAGACAACATGATAGCCCGCTAAAATACACGCTTGCGCGATTCCAGCCCCCATGTGACCTGCCCCAATAAGGCCAATTTTTTCAATCATAGAGGGTCTCCAAAATGGGGTGGTGATTAAAGCTCGTAGGTCTTTTTAATAACATTAAATGCTTTCTGTAGAGCTGCATAATAAATTTTAATTTTATAATAAATTTCTATGGCGCGCTTTTGTTTGTACGTATGGGACGTCTCATTCCGATCTTCAAGCATCATGATCCATAAGGGTTCATCCTCAATCAGCTTGAGCTCAAACGCTTTTTCAAGAACACTTTTAGGAGAGGTGACGTCATATTTTTCTTCTATACAGATCTTTTTAAGTGTTTTCCAGAAAAGTTCTACACAAAATTCAAAGCGCTGAATTGTAGCATCTTTGACATATGATTTTTCCGTTTCAGGTTCTTCAACCATTTCCTCGAGTTTTTCGAGAGCCTCTCTTAAATCCAAAAAAGAATCATACCAAGGATAGGAATTCTGTTTTCTTTCAAATAAAACAAATTTGTCTTTAAGAATATTCTGTCTTATTTTATCCTCTTCTGAGAGAGCATCAAAGCGAACAAGGTCAATATGAAAGAGGGTGTTGGCATCTTTGACAATGTCTTGAACTTTTTGCCAGTCTTTTTCCGTTGCTGTGGGGCAAAGAATAGCCAGATCAATGTCAGAACGAGATGTATGACTCTGGCGCGCCCTTGAGCCATACAGCCAAATGGCCTCCACAAAAGGAAGAGACCTTAAGTCATAATAAAAGACATATTGCTTGATAGCTAACTGTGGGTTCATAACTGAACTTTACCCTATTTGCTGTTAATCCTCAAGATATCCTTCACAACGACACAGCAAACAATTCCATTGTGATTGAGATGCGGTTACCCTGAGACCCGTCCCAAATCCAGATATTTTTTTAAAGGTGTAAAGGTCAACTAATTCGTTGACAGATTTTGTAAGAATGAGAAGGGGTGGGAGGACAAGTAAAAGGGATGACAGCCGACAACATAGCAACACAAGGACGCTATGTTTAAAGCTTTAACCCTTTGAAACGGCCTTCAAATTTCGCAAGCTGACCGGCTGTGTCAAGAAGGCGGTGAACACCCGTCCACGCAGGGTGTGATTTAGGGTCAATATCCAAACGTAAAGTATCCCCAGGATTTCCCCATGATGAGCGGGTCTTAAACTTAGTGCCGTCTGTCATAAGCACCGTAATTTCATGGTATTCTGGATGAATTTCTTTTTTCATGGTCATGTCTCCTAATCTTATGGTGCTTATAAAGAATTCCTCAAAGAATGTCTAGACTTGATTTTATACACAGCAGTTAGAAAATGAGTTTTTTAAAAAGAAAAAAAAAGGTACACTTAAAGGCGTCTGAAAAAGGATTAATGACCATGCACCCTACCTTAAAAGAATCTTTCTTGACGTACACAAAAATTCAATGGGGCGTTGCGTTTTTTATTTTTTGCATTGAAGTCATTTGGATAAAATGTTCGTCTCTTTCATTTCTTTTTTTCAAAAAAGAAGTTCTTTTTCAGGCTTGTCCTGTCTTAGTCTTATTTTTCTTGATCTACATATTTTATAAAAAGTTTCGGTATGATTTTAAGATTGTTTTACTTTTAGAGTCCACTTTTTTTATATGTGTCTATGCTCAACTTATGCTAGTTTTATCTTATCTAGCAGCGGCAGCTAATCAACCTTTAATAGACCCCATCTTAGTTTCTATAGATAATTATTTCGGGGTTTATACACCTTTTGTTGTCTTTTGGTTTAGAGAACATTTCTGGTGGAGCGCTTTTTTTGCATGCATTTACGATAGTTACATCGTACAATTTCCACTTATTGTTATTTGTTTTGGCCTTCGTGGAGAAAAAACACCTCTTCAAAGATTTTTAATACTGTTCCTTATTGCAACGCCCCTTACAATCATCATAAGTGGGTTTTTTCCGGCAGCTGGGCCTTATGTTTCGTATCATTATACTCCAGACGGTCTTCTTGCAAATGCACTGGATCATTTATATGAACTCCGCGACACTCATGTGGTGGATATGAATAAAAGAAATGGTATTATTACTTTCCCCTCGTTCCACGCTGTTCTGGCTCTTCTTTATATCTATGTCGCTCGGAATGAAAGAAAGAATATTTTCTTATTTATGCTGGGTCTCAATACATTGGTCATTTTTTCTTGCTTACCTATTGGTCAGCATTATTTTTCTGATCTTATCGGGGCGGTTCCTGTTGTGTTTACAACTATATTACTCGAAATGTTACTATTTAATAGTATATATATCGTCAAAAGAAGTCAAGTTATTTGATTGGCCATTTGAGATCTCACGCAAAATGCAGGCGGCGATAGCTCAATGCTTCTGCGATATGGTCGCTGAGAACCATCTCAACCCCTCCCATGTCGGCTAAGGTTCTGGCAACCCGTAAGACGCGTCGATATCCTCGTGCGGAAAGCTTGAAACTCCCCATCGCTTTTTTCAAAAGAGCATCCCCTGCCTCATCCAGCCTGGCCACCTGATCCAATAACTCTCCATCTGCATGGGCATTCAAGCGAATAGATTCTCCCAGTCCTTGATAACGTTTTTCTTGAATATCCCGCGCCCGTTTTACGCGCTCTCCTACAACAGGGCTTTTTTCACCCGTTGCGGGGCGAAGGAGATCTTCTGCGGAGACTTCTTCGACCTCCACATGCAAATCAATACGATCGAAAAGGGGGCCTGAAATTTTTGATTGATAATCTTGCGCACATTTGGGAGCCCGCGCACAGGCACGGCTTGGATCGGACAAATACCCACAGCGACACGGATTCATGGCGGCGATCAATTGCACCCGAGACGGGTATGTTGAGTGTGCATTCGCTCGCGACACCACGGTTTTCCCTGATTCAAGGGGCTGACGCAGGGCTTCAAGGGTTGTGCGTGAAAATTCAGGAAGCTCATCTAAAAACAAAACACCATGATGGGCAATAGAGATTTCCCCTGGCTGTGCCTTGATACCTCCCCCCACAAGGGCTGGCATAGACGCTGAATGATGGGGATCCCGAAAGGGGCGGGTGCGGATGAGTTTTCCCTCCGTCAACTTTCCTGCAAGGCTATGGATCATGGTGACTTCTAATGCTTCAGAGGGGGTTAAGGGGGGGAGGATTCCAGGAAGACGAGAGGCCAACATGGATTTTCCTGATCCAGGTGGCCCCAGCATCAATAAATTATGCCCCCCACAGGCGGCCACTTCAAGGGCTCGCTTTGCTGTTTCTTGGCCTTTAATATCTCGCAAATCGAGCAGTTTTTGTTTGCTTTCCTCTTCCATCAAGGGGTCGGGGCGAGAGAGAACTTGCGTGCCTTTAAAATGATTAATGAGAGAAAGCAGGCTTTCTGCAGCTAAAATAGGGATGTCTCCCGCCCAAGCGGCCTCTCCTCCACAGAGTTTAGGGCAAATAAGTCCCTTTTTAAGGGACGCAGCATGAATGGCCGCTGGCAAGACACCTGACACCGCCGCCAACCGGCTATCCAGGGAAAGCTCACCTAAGGCAATATAATCCACAAGGCTATCAGAAGGGACCAGACGCATGGCGGCTAAAAGGCCAAGGGCAATGGGAAGGTCATAATGGCTCCCTTCCTTTTGAACATCAGCCGGCGCAAGGTTTATGGTGATTTTTTGAAATGGAAGCGATAGCCCCATGGCATGGAAAGCCGAGTGCACGCGCTCTCTTGATTCTGCAACCGCTTTGTCCGGCAGCCCAACGATTGTAAAACGATTCATCCCTGATGAAATCTGGGCCTGCACATCAATGGTGATCACCTCTACCCCTTGAAAGGCGACCGTATTCAGACGTGAAAACATTTTTCCTCCCTTAAATGTTTTTTATCGAGGAGGAGGACACCCTCCACCCTCGATTAAGTTTACAACCTTTCTGACCCCCGTAATATCATGGGCATGATCAATAACCCTTTTTATCTCTTCTTTTGTTTGAGCCGTTCCAAAGACATAAATGACCTTATCAAAGGTGCGAATAACATAAGCCGGTGCATCTATTTCTTGGTCTGCATATAAATTCGCTTTTAGTTTGGTCGTCATCCACGCATCACGTGTATATTCAGAGAATCCATCTTCCCCTTGGACATTCATCCCGTCAATAACCTCTTTTACCCCTGAAACGCTTCTGGAAATACGCACAGCGTCTGCTCTGACTTGCTCGCTTGCCGCAGCCCCCGTCAGCAGCACCCGTCCTTTATAAACAGTCAGTTCAATGCCTGTAAAATCGGCAAGCTTGCTAGAAAGCTCAACGTTAAGATTTATGCGCAAGGCTTGGTCACTTGCAAAGCCTGTAAGACCACGATCTGTGACCACTTCAGCTCCGTTTCCACCCCCTGGGTGAGGCGTGGCACACCCGGAGAGAAGAACAGAAAGACACAACACATATTTTTTTAGCATATGACGTCTCCATTTTAAGGGGATTTTATCCCTATTTATGCAATTTTCCCATTAATATATGTTTTGTCTTAATTAAAGTGAATTAAAAAATGACACGTTAGCGATTTATTTGTTTTCATACATCCTCTTTTCCCTTAAAAAGAAAGAATGACTGTGACAGAAGATCAATTTCGTAAAACTCTTGGCCTTTTTCCTACAGGTGTTACCATTGTTACCGCCCTGCAAAGGGGAGGGGGGGACATTGGCATTACCATTAGCTCCTTAACATCTGTCTCCTTATCTCCCCCGCAAATTTTATTTTGCTTATCCAAACATTCTCAAAAAAGGTCTATTTTGAAAGCGTCCCCTTATTTTGCAATTAATATTTTAAGTGACGCCCAATCTGATCTTTCCGATGGGTTTTCAAAACACATTTCCCCAGAATGGAACAAGGTGAGCACATCCCGCCATTCTGCAACAGGTTGCCTTTTGCTCAAAGATGCCCTCGGCTATATCATTTGCGAAAAAGGGGCGATCTATGATGGGGGAGACCACGACATTATTATTGGAAAAGTGCTGGATTTAGACGTGACATCCTCAGCATCCCCCCTTGTGCGCCATAAGGGGCGTTATTTAACGACACAGTCCCTCCCCATCGAACTCCTGGACGAGCTTGCCCATAGAAAGTCCAGCTGTCTTTAAGGCGGTAAACCAATTGTTTACGTTAACCTTTACAGGGATGACACAGAGAGATAGGGCACAAGGGGGCTTCAATTCACTTGAATATAGGGGTTTTTATTATACGACTCATGGTGTTTTTTGTTTAAAAAACAACTTCATGAATCTCGTTAGACAGGAGTCGTGTTGGTCGCTATCTGTCGGGTTGGTGAGCCGTCTGGCGATATCGAAGCGAGAGGCATTCTCCGCTATAGGGTTACCAAACTCGTCTATATTGACCAACCTACTTTGAATTAAGACTGCAAAGTTAAATCTAGCCTGAGCAGTGTCTGATGCTCTATAACACCG
>CAZSAH010000002.1:113847-114721 GCA_964605015.1 uncultured Alphaproteobacteria bacterium
TGCGGCCACCTTAACTCTATCTTCTGGTTGTATTGCTTGACCCTTCTCATCTACATCAAGCCTTCCCTCTTGAACAAGGAGCCCCATGTTAAATCTAGCCTGAGCAGTGTCTGATGCTCTATAACACCGTGCGGCCACCTTAACTCTATCTTCTGGTTGTATTGCTTGACCCTTCTCATCTACAGCAAGCTTTCCATCTTGAACAAGGAGCCCAAAGTTATTGAGCCCTTCAGGAGTACCTGACGCTAGATAAAGCCGTGCAGCCTCCCCAAAGCGATCTTCTTTACGTATAGAGACACCGTTCTCGTTTACAACGCTCTTTTCATCTTCAATTGAGCAAGCTAATTCATAGAGTTCTTTAGGAGTTCTTGTTTGTTGAGGTGTCCCCCTCCCAGGGGAAGATCCGGCATCTTCGCCCTCCATTGAAAAAGAAGGATTTATTAATGAACAGAACACGGTTGAACACAGTAAAAATTTTTTTATCACCTTAATACTCCTATTTAATTACTCTCTGGGTTAATTCCCCGCAGCTTGCTGCGTAAAGAATAAAGTAAACACCCCATCCCCTTGTGACGGGGATATTGCTTCTAAAGCCTAATACACAACCCATCACCAACTTTCAAGGGCTGTCTCACTTGAATAGCGCAGAAGATCTGTATCGACCTCATCTTATCACTTCCAGGTCCACCAATTAGACATTTTTTTCTTTCTTAATTTTCTTATGGATGAAGCTAGACATGGGGAATGAGGAAGAGCCTATTTTTTCAAAGTGTCCCCGCAGTGTCCCACGGAGGTTATTCGAGGCTCTCAGGAGATCAAAAAAGTGAGGACTTCCTTGGTTGCGGGGGTAGGATTTGAACCTACGACCTTCAGG
>CAZSAH010000003.1:0-67682 GCA_964605015.1 uncultured Alphaproteobacteria bacterium
CAAAGCGCTACCTGGATCCCCGCCTTCGCGGGGATGACAAGTGGGGGCGAGGATGACAAAAGTGAGAGGATGACAAGAACAGAAAACTTATCGGGTGCTAAGCTCTCCGGGGTAAAAGGCTTATCTTTCAACTCTCAATCTTTTACTTTGATTCCTTTTTTCCCTCGTGCGCCAAGTAAGCTTCGAGATCTAGACGATCAGCTGTCATGTAAGGAAACGTACTCATAGCACTGAGATCATTGCGAACTTCACTTCCCCCTAAGAACGGGTGCTGTGTAAACCAGTGATCAACAGGAATGCGATGGACGGTCATTGTACGAGGATCGACTAAGGCATAAGGAATAGAGGGTTCGTAAGTCATTTCTTTCCCGAAAATCATATTCCGGACTCTATCCAATTCTCCCCCATAACGCTGTCCATCATTGTAATGAATATGGGGAAGGCTATCATCACGTCTCCATCCAGCTGTGGATGAAAAAGGAATGCCACTTTTCATTAGTATTTCTCCCATCTTCTCAAGTGCTCTTACAGTCATATATTCGCTATTAGGATTGATTTGACCCATGAGGTGAGCAACACTTGCGTGGAAAAAAAGGGATAAATTTTTGGGAGGTTTTTTTCCTTGCTCTAACGCGTGAGCGGCAGCAATGGGACTTCCATATATTCCTAAAGGAGAATAAAAGGTCTCTCCGTTTCGCACCGTCATTGCCATAAGAATGTCAGGAGACATCACACTTGCTCCACTGGCATGCAAGGGCCCGTCAAAGGGACGCGACGTCACACAGGCCACCCAACTCACATCATCGTTAGGAAGGCATAGGTTATGAACGAATCCTCTCCAGGCTCCTACATAGCCTACACTTTTACGAGGGGTAGGGACTGGAGCCATACTCACATAATAATACATAGGACTACTCATATAAGAATACATAGGACCATTAAACTCTGGAGGATATTTTGTGCAGAGGGTTTCAAAATCTTTAAATTCTTTTGATGCCATACGCGCAGCGGTCTCTTCAGGAGATTCGCCTTCAGTCATAAAGGGAATCCAAGACTGACCTTCTCGCAAGTGACTTGGAAAGGTACTCGCATCACAACCATATGCTGCTGCCGCACGTTCATCTTGGGCTCGTTGCTCTAAAGACTTAGAGGCCTCCTGGCTCTTGTTTAATTCAATTTCCCGACCTAACTGCATCTGAGCCTCAAACCCAAGGCGTCTTTTCCACCAACTCTTGGCCTCAGGTGTAAGACGTTCTATCTGAACCCATAGATTTCTTTGAGGACAGCGATAGACATAATGATCCCGATCTCCTGTGGCCATTGTGCGGAGTGGCATGTAAAGAATTGTGTAGGGGTTTTCTTCAGCAACTATAGCTGCAGGAGCAGGAACAGGGACAACAGGCGCAGCTGAGGCTATGGGAGCGGCGCTTTCTCCACCCCCCGTATTTTCGATTTCTTGAACGTCAACACTAGCAAAAGAAGGGCCAGGAACATGTCTGTTCGGATCGATGTCGAAAGCGCTAGGAGGACCCCCAGGAGTCATCTGGATGTTAAAGTTCCATGTTTTTAAACCTTGTTTTCTACAGAAGCGCCCTGTAATTGACTGACCCTCGAAGTAGACGCAACTCAATATTATGGCAGATGAGAGGGGCACACCAGAAGATGAAGTGACTCTAAACGTCCGTCCTTCTTCTTGAAAAGTCCTCGTGCTAACACAACCATGCTGATCTGGTTCACCAGGAGCGTCCAACATTCGTTTAACCCGGCCAACAGTTGTGACTTCGTCTTTTCCATCTTCAAAAACAGCTAGAACAGGACCATTGATGATCATTGTGCTTGCAAGAACAACTGATAAAAAACTTCTCTTCATTTTAAATCTCCACCATTAATATATATTTACAATGTAATAAATTTATTACAAAAATCAAGTATTTTTAAATAATATTTTTTCTTTTTTAAATACAGACGTTTCTGCACCCCGCTTAACCATTAAATCTCCTGCAATTCCCACAGCTTTTTATACAAGCTGTTGTTCTTATGGATCAACGTGTTGTGGGCGCCTTCTTCAACAATGGTCCCCTTATCCAGCACGATAATCCGGTCCATATGTTTCAACGTAGAAAGGCGGTGAGCAATGGCAATAACGGTTTTGCGTTTGTCTTCAATAAGGAAATTCAGGCTATCCTGGATCAGTTTTTCTGTATGGCTATCAAGGGACGAGGTGGCCTCATCAAGAACAAGGATCGGCGCGTCCTTGAGGATCGCACGCGCAATCGCAATTCTTTGTCGTTGCCCCCCGGATAGCTTAATGCCCCTTTCCCCAACGTGTGAATTGTATTGCTCAGGCAACTGCAGGATAAAGTCATGGAGATGGGCCCTTTTGCTTGCATCAATGACCTCTTCATCTGTGGCTGTTGGCTTGCCATAGCGAATGTTTTCCATTAGAGTGCGGTGAAAAAGAAGCGTATCCTGGGGAATAAGGGCGATGTTTTCTCTCAACGAATCTTGAGTGACATCGTTAATGTTTTGGTCGCTAATAAGGATTTCGCCTTTTTTATTGTTAAAATATCTGAGCAATAAGTTCACAAGCGAGGACTTTCCAGCGCCGGAATGGCCCACCAATCCCACCTTTTCTCCTGATTTCACTGACAAGTTAAGATCCTTGAAAACAGAGTCTTTCCCATCATACCCAAAGCTCACATTCTTAAAGTCTATGGTGGGACTTTTGACTACAAGAGGCTGAGCCATGGGCTGATCCAGATTCTCTTGCGGAACGCTTAAAAGAGAGAGGGCGCTTTTTAAATCCCCCATGGCGCGCGCGAAGTCTTGCAAAGAGATCGTCGCCAGCCAAATATCTTCTGAAACAATGAGGGAAATCCCAAAAACAAAGGCAAAATCTCCCACAGAGATCGCACCAATTATCCTTAAATGAATCATGTAAAAGAGAATAAATATAAACATGATAAGATATAAAATGCCCGCAGTTATTTGAACTTTGAAGTTATATTTATATGTCCTAATTTGTTTTGGAATGAAGTCATGGGAGAACTGATCATCCAAAGTTTTCAATTCTCTTTTCCGAGACGCAAAAGCAAAAAGAGAAAGAATATTGGTGATTTTATCCGAAACTTGGCCAATAAGGGCATGCCGGCTCTCCGTTTCTTCAAAAGAAAGCTCATTCAACTGTGTGGAAAGCTTATACATAATGGGGACATAGATCACAGCCCACCCAAAGACAAACAAGCCAAGCTCAACGCTCACAATGGACAGTGCACAAAAGCCAACAATACTTTTCAAAACTCTTGAGAAAAGCCCATGATGCATCTCCGCCCAAAATTTATCATATCCATCTAAGAGCCCTTTCAGCTTGCTGCTAATCGCCCCCGTAAAATTATCCTGAAAATACAGATAGGAGTGATGTTGCACATAATCATAGGATTTCAAAAGAATGGAGCGCCGCACATAAGGCTCGGATTTCCATTCTGCGATGTTGCTGATCCTCCAGACGGATTCTAAAATCAGTTGCGCCCCCACAAACAAAACAATCGGAAAAAGAATAGTGTGGTAGGTTAAAGGACCCGGAGTCGCCATCGTGTCCAGAAACATCTTAATGGCATAGTTGTAGGCAAAAGGATAAAAGCTGCCAACAATAGGGGCGGCCAACATGACAAGGTAGAACCATTTGTAAGGCTTTATATGCTGCCAGAAAAACGAGAGAATCGATGTGTTTTGCATGGGTGTGGTCTTTGTCTTTTAATAGTGTAAAGGGTCTAGGAGCGTATTCTTCAAACGAAACATATCATAATAGCATAAAAGGTAAGCGAATAGCAGTGAAAAATTACAGATGTAGCGTGTCCCGTCTATTCCTTCTTGACAAGAAGGAACAGAAGGCGCACACAGAAACATGAATTTTTACAAATTGGCCATAGTGAGGAGCCCATGACAAACATTTCTTTTATATTTTTTCTTTTTTCTCTGGCACTCCTGTTTCCTCAATATGCATACACCTATATCGAGCCAGGTGTAGGGAGCTTACTTATTCAAGCTCTTTTTGGAGGATTTATTGGTGGAATTGTTATTTTGAAAAGTTATTGGTATAAAATTTCGAATTTCTTTTCTTCGAAGAATTCAAATAACTCTAAATAATGCAGAATTGTTCTAGAAAGCCTGCCCCAATCGGAGGCTCATTTCGTGATTCTAGAGGGGTTGTATTTTTAGAAGGAGACAAAATTTATCGAGCTCTTTCCAATCATGGAAGCCAGGACTTTGACTTTGCCGTACAAACAGGACTTCTAGACAAATTAGTCAAAGAAGAAAAATTGGTGCCTTGGGAAGAAACAGCTAGTGCTGGGCAACAATATGGAAAAGTAACTGCAGCTAAAGTGCTTCACCATAAACCTATCCCCTTTATATCATATCCTTACGAATGGACTTTCTCTGCACTTAAGGAAGCTGCATTATTACATATTGATATTCATCTTAAAGCTTTAGAACATAACTTAACTTTAATTGATGCAAGCGCTTACAATGTTCAATTTAATGGCGCGCGGCCGATCTTTATTGATCATCTGTCTTTTAAACCTTACCAAGAAGGGGAATTTTGGGGAGGACATAAACAATTCTGCGAGCAATTTTTAAACCCCCTCCTTCTTCAGGCTAAGTTAGGTGTTAGTTTTCAACAATATTATCGTGGAAGCTTAGAAGGTATTCCTTCTCAGGTTTTAGCTAGCCTTTTACCTTGGTATTCTTACTTGTCATTTTCTATGTTATCCCATGTTTTATTGCCTGCGCGTTTTGATAAAAAGCAAGTTTTAGGCAACCCACCTTTAGAAAAAAAAATGTCTAAGACCAAGCTGTCAAAATCCGCCTTCCAAAATATTTTGAAGCACGTTCAACAATTAATTGAAAGTCTTAGTATTTATGGAAATAAAAAAACAGTTTGGTCAGATTATACAATTACAAACAGCTACGATGATGATGAAGAAAGACTAAAAGTTTCATTTGTTTCTGAGTTTTCCCTAACAAATCCCTCAAGCATCATCTTAGATATTGGATGTAACTCTGGTTCATATTCTCAAGTTGCTCTCAAGAACGGAGCTAAATATTGCGTAGGTTTAGAATATGATGAGCAAGCCTTAGAAGCGGCTTTTTTTAGGGCGCATCACTATCAAATACCATTTCTTCCTTTATTTACAGATTTGTCAAACCCAAGCCCTTCCCAAGGATGGGGACAAATTGAGCGGGAAGGATTAAAAGAAAGATGTAAGGCCGACGGTCTTTTAGCATTAGCCATCCTGCATCATTTGTGTATTAGCAAAAATATACCTTTAAAAAATGCTACCAAGTGGCTACTGTCACTGGCCCCTCAAGGGATAATTGAATTTATACCTAAAGAAGATCCCATGGTGCAGAAGTTACTTGAAAGAAAAGAAGATACTTTTCATGATTACTCTTTAGAAAACTTTGAACAAATTCTTAAAGAGGACGCGGTAATTATTAAAAAACAAAATATAACAAAAAGCAATAGAGTTTTATTTTGGTATAAAAATAAAATCATGTGAATTAAATTTATTTTTAGAGAGATTACGCGATGCAAAAAAATGATGTAAATTCCACAAGTTTGTTTTCAACAATCGTATCATCAGTTTGGGGTGGCATCCTTGCAATAATACTTTACTGTTCTTGGTCATACTTAAATGTATGGGAATTTAATTACATACACAATGAATATATTGACTACACGCGCTTGTTGGTTGTGTTTATTAGCACTCTTATTTTTGCTGGTTTAGTCTTCTTTTTCCTCTATTTTTTCACCTTCTTTCGTTCTTTCAATAAAGCTCTTTTTGCTACGGGAGCGTTTATGTTCATATTTTTTAATTTTCATTTACTCTCTAAATACATTAGCAATATATATTTATATTTTATATTTCTGTGTGGAGTTACTGGGGCTACCTATTATTTTTCAAAAAACCTTCTGTTTAAAAAGATCATTGTAATAATACCTATTGTCGCAATTATAGGGATTTTTGGAAACGTTGTCGCTCAAAAGTATGTATTTACAAAAACTGTACTTCAGCAAGATTGGAACAAATCAATTTTTGCCAACTTAAATAGTAAGCCAAAACATACGCCAAATGTTTATTTCATTATTGTTGATTCAACTCTTCGAAGTGATGCCTTTAAAAGATTTTACAATAAAGAGGACAAACATTACGATGATTTTCTTTCTTATTCAAAAGATAAAGGCTTTTACGTTGTTAAGAATGCATATTCAAACTATCCCGTAACAGGCTTTTCAATTCCAAGCACTTTAAATATGGAATACATGACTTGGAGCTCCTCAGAAGGCCCCCCAGAAATTAAAAATAAGCCCCTTAATTATCCAACAACACTTACAGATGCAATGAAAGGCTATAGTGCAACGTCAGTTGCTTTTAAAAAAAGAGGGTATAAAATTTACCATACATCAAATGGTTTTTTACCAGCATCTGATTGTGGTGGTTTTGAAGATAAATGCATAAGAAAAAAGAAACAAAGTTTGCTTTCTTTCACGCAGCAAGAATTAGGTTTAATTAAAATGACACCCATTACTCTTCTTGATAAGAAGGGGATTGCAAAACCTAATGATAATTTTATATCTGATATAAAAGATGATACCATTGTATTTTTTCATTCATTTCAACCTCGCGATATCCCTCAATATATCCCAGATACTAACGGAGCTCCTTTCTTTTGGTTTATTCATCTCATGGGAATGCATAACCTAGCTTTTGCGGAGGATTGTTCATTCAAACACCCAGGTGAAAAGAGAAAGATTGACATTGAAGAACTTAAGCCGGCGTGTCAGGTGGGGGAATTATACAGCGCAAGAATGACCGTGGCTTATAAAAGGCAATTGCCATGCATTCTCTCACAATTAAAGTTTGCTATAGACGAAATTATCAAAAAAGATCCGCAAGCAATTATTATTATCCAAGGAGATCACGGTTCAAGCGTGGTAAATAATTTTAAAGAACGTCCTACGGAAAAATGGACAGAAAAAGACATACATGAAGTATTTAGCATTCTTAATATTATCAGATGCCCAGAGGACTGCCAAAAACTACTTTATGATAACATAACGCCTGTTAATACATTCAGAGTTATTTTCAGCTATATAGATGGTAAGAAATACCCTCTTTTGCCAGATATTTCTTATATAGCTGCATATGTTAACTGGTGGCCCAGCTATAAAAACGGGGATGCAGATCTTGTAAACCCAGCCTTGAAAGTCCATCCTAACGTCAATTGTCCCGCAGATGATTTAATGGCCATGATGCCCAAGGAGAGCCCTCTTCCTTTTCAACAAAGATCAGCCCCTGTTCGCATAATGAAAAAAATATGGGGCAAGATGAAGGAGATAAGCACGAATTTTATACAATTCCTTTTATTAGTGAGATAGCGCAAAAGCTAGGTTTATTTTATTGCCCTTGCTCATAATTATTTAATTGTGCCTCTACTTATGATAAAAAATTAGAACCACAAGGTGCCACCCAATACAACACTTAATTAAGAGAGTCATAGATGTCTTTTTGCGAACCTTTACCCACTGTTGCGATCCTACTTTCGAATTACAACGGCTATCCTTATCTTTATTCTTGCCTTGAGGGAATTTGCAATCAGACTCATCCAGCTGACGAAATTATTATCATTGATGATGGGTCTATAGACAAAAGTCTCCAAATTATTAACAAGTACGCTCAAAATCATAAAAATATAAAAATCCTTATTAACGAGAAAAATATGGGACTTCTCTATTCTATAAATAGAGCTTTAGAGGAGGCTCAAAGTGATTATATTGTGTGGGCAGCTTCAGATGATTTTTTAACGCCATGTTTTCTGGAACGTTCATTAGATACTCTTAAAAAACACCCTGAAGCAGGCATTTGTTTTTCTCAATTTGCTATTTTTGTTGATGGCACACCTGAAAAGAGAATTTATTCTTCGCAGGAAATGGGGGATGCTTTTGATTTAGGAAATTCTCCCCATTATTTAAGTCCTAAAATGTTCTTTAAGCGGCTTCAGAGAAGTTATTTATGGATGTCTGGAAATACAGTATTGGCCAAAAGAACTGCCCTTCTTGAAATGGGTGGATTTCTACACTCTTTGCGCTGGCACGCAGACTGGTTTTCTTTCTTTGTTGTAGCGATGCGTTACGGAGCGTGCATTGTTCCTGAAGTTTTAACTTTTATGAGAGAAGTTCCTCTAAGTTATTCTCGCAGCGGAATTAAGGATAAAAAACAACAAACAAAAGTTTTAACAAATATTCTTGAATTAGTTTATGACAAAAATTACAAAGATATTGTAAAATTTTTTAAATCATGCCCTTGTTTGTTTTCTCCTTTCGGAAGGCAAATTTTTTTTGTAATGATAAGGAACAAAAGATTTTACATGGCTTTTAAATATGCCATACTTTATTCGCCTCGCATAATAAATCATATATCAAAAGTACTTGGCGAGGCGGCGCTTCGACTTCGACAGAAGTTGCCTAAGATGTATTTATAGTTTCTCCAGGCCTTAAGGAAGTCAAATTTTTTATGGTGAGGGTTGGCCTTTGGCAAATAAATTCAGCATGACACCCTTTGGTTTGGATAAGGCTGCATGGGTATTACCCTTTAAGCAACCGCTTGTTTTGAAAAAGACATCAAGGTTTCTGCAATCTGCTCCACAATGTCGTGGGCGAGTTTTTCGTCCTCTCCCTCTGCCATGATGCGAATCAAAGACTCCGTACCAGAGGCTCGAATCACAAGACGTCCCTTTGTTCCAAGCTGCTTTCTGAATTTTTCAATCATTTCTTCAATTTTTGGAGTTTTAAGAAGGGAAGGGTCAAACTTTACGTTTTTTAAGATCTGAGGAAAGGGTGTGAAAGGTGTCATGACTTGGCTTGCCGGCTTTTGTTTTAAGGTCAAAATTGACAGAACCTGAAGGGCTGTTAACAATCCATCTCCGGCCGTTGCATAATCAGAAAGGATGATATGGCCCGATTGTTCACCCCCCATATTATATCCCCCGCTGCGCATTGCTTCAGCAACATAACGATCCCCCACAGCTGTTCGCACAAGGGAAAGCCCCCGGCCTTGCAGATACTTTTCAAGCCCTAAATTTGACATTAACGTTGCCACAAGGCCCTTTCCCTTTAAAAGGCCGCGCTCATCCCAATCAGTGGCAAGAAGGGCCATGATTTGGTCTCCATCAACCAAGCATCCCTTTTCATCAGAAAAAACAACGCGATCTGCGTCTCCATCAAAGGCAATTCCCACGTGAGCCCCTACCTCTTTCACCTTTTCACACATGGCTTGAGGATAGGCTGTTCCGCAGTCTTCATTAATATTTTGCCCATTGGGCGCAACAGAAAGCGGAATCACTGTTGCTCCAAGCTCTTTGAGAACAAGAGGAGCAACCTTATAGGCAGCCCCATGAGCACAATCAACGACAATGCGCAGGCCTTCGAAGTGGATATGCCGAGGAATACTAGCTTTGACAAACTCTACATATCGCCCAACAGCGTCCTCTATGCGCGTCATCCGCCCCAACAAAAGCGGCTGAACCAAGGAGGGAAGAGTCTCAAGCTTAGCTTCAATATCTCTTTCAACCTTATCGGAAAGCTTACATCCTTCTGGATCAAAAAGCTTAATTCCATTGTCCGAAAAAGGATTGTGAGAAGCAGAAATCATGACGCCCAAATCCGCACGTAAGGACCGAGTCACCAGGGCAACAGCCGGTGTGGGCAAAGGACCCACAAGAGCCACATCCATGCCCACAGAAACGAATCCTGCCGCAAGAGCTGATTCAACCATGTACCCAGAAAGACGTGTGTCTTTTCCAATAACAACCCGGTGACGGTGATCTCCGCGCATAAAGCAAAGCCCAATGGCTTGTCCTAAACGGGTGAGAATATCAGGAGTCAATGGGGTTACATTGGCTTGTCCTCGGATGCCATCCGTCCCAAAAAGTTTTCGCATGGTCCTCAAGGTGTGGTAAGTGAAAATATTATTAAAAATAACATACCTTACTTTAAGTCATCCGCATAGATTATTCACAAATAAAAAAATAACATTTTGTTTCATTTTGTAATGGTTTTCCCCAAAGCATCCAAAAAGCCCTGAAGAATATAACACGCTGCCATCTTATCAACCACTTGCGCCCGCTTAGCGCGAGAGAGATCTGCCTCAAGAAGAGTTCGTGTCACCGCAACTGTTGAAAGGCGCTCATCCCACAAACAAACAGGAAGATCTCGCAGCCCTAAAAGATTAGAGACAAACTGACGCGTTGATTGACAGCGCGGCCCTTCACTTCCATTCATATTTAAGGGAAGCCCCACCACAATCCCACAAATATGATGCGTCTCCACCTCTTTAAGCAAAGCTATGGAATCTTTCTTCCATTGGGTCCGCCGAATTACAGAGAAAGGGCTCGCAATCGTCCGATTTTTATCAGAAAGGGCAAGCCCAATTGTTTTCTCTCCCACATCGCACCCTAAAAATCGTCCTTCTTTTTCAAAGGGATAGCGAGAAAAATCTTCAAAAGACAAAAGAGACATAGTTGTTCATCATTTTTTAACACCTCAGCCTATAGTCTAAGGCATAGGTTAATTACAAAGGATCCTCTGATGATATCACAGAAGTCACTCGAAATTCTTCTAGATCTTATTGAAATTAAAGTGAGCTCTCTGCAAATCCAAGATCGGGATGATGCAAAAGAACTTAACAAACTCAGAAAGTGCCGACAAGAACTGCTTTTAGAGGTCACTAAAGAACGACCAAAACGTAAGGATCGCCCTGCAAGTTCTGAAAACATCTTGTCATGCTGAACTTGTTTCAGCATCTCATTAACAACGAGATCCTGAAACAAGTTCAGGATGACAATACTATATTTAAGGCGCTAGAGGTTTTTTTTCAGAGAACTCACCCCCGAACAAACCCTTGTCTAGATCATAGGATAAGGGAAAGTTTCCTACATTTTTAAAGCCGAGTGTCACCATAAAAACGGTGGCAGGCTTTACATCCCTTGCAACAAAGTACTGACGCTGTACGTCAAAGCCAAGGGTAAAGCAGTCATCCCGATAGGCAAGACCAACACCTCTCGCAAGAACTCTCGCTTCATCTTTTGTCTTGCGTAAATTTTGTAAAAGCATCGCCGTAAACGTTAAATATTTTGTGAATTGAGAACTAAAGGTAATATTTATTTGATTCAAATCTTTTTTGTCTAACAACCTCGCTTCTCTGCTAAGAAAAACATAAGTTCCTGAAAGCTTGGCAATCGCTGGCCCTATACTCCCCCCCGCTTCAGACATAAGGGGATTCAATGATTTTTGAGCAAGACGAAACCGATAGGTTAAGCTAAGCCAATCCCAAGGGCTCGCTTGAACACGGCCAACATAATCAGAAAAACCATTTCTTATCCCTTGAAATTCTTCTTGGGGATTTGTCTTTGAGAACGAATAATTTTGTCCTAAAAAGATATCCACATCTCCAAAAAGACACCCTGTCGTCAGAACTTCTCCTCCATAGACAGCCCGACTTCCCGTATCAAGAACATCATACCCTGGGAATCGATCGGGGCTGAAAAGGTTAATATCGTTAAATTCAAAATCTACACTATCTTCATTAGGGACCTGACGCGGTGTAAGCCCTATGGCCTTACGCGGTGCAGCAATCAATTGCGCAAGTGGCTGCACGATAAAGCTTTGCCGCTGACACGTCGTAATAAATGGCCATCGCCAATCTAACCCTGTTTGTGGAAAAAACCGGCCTCCTCCTTTTTTTCTCTCAAAAGGAATTGAGGGGTTTCCAAAAGTTTTTCTGGGATCCTCAACCCCATACAGATCTCCCCGCGTTGAGCCAAAAATAGTAAAGACTTGACCGGAAGGAATAACCCACGGGCGCCGCCATTCGACCTGCCCAATTCCTCGCTGCATTTTAAGACCTTCTGAGCGGGAAATATTCAAAAAGTTTCCCTCAAAATTAAACCGCCCCCCTAAAGGATCAACAGCTGAGTAAGAACTATATTCTAAAAAAGGCAGAACGGCGGGGATCTTTTTCTGCTGATCCCCATCTCTAAGCCCTTGAAAATACTTCACACTAGCCGCAGTATAATCGCGTTGGTTTAAAAATCCTTCTAGGATAGCCTTTGACGTCAAGACAGGCTCTGACTGCCACCGTCTAAAGCCGTACTTACGAAAGTAAGTTTTATCGCTGACCCAACCGCCCTCTGCTTTGAGACGCCATATATCCGTTAGATTAAAGACGCTTTCCCCAAAAACGTGACCTCTGATCTTAGGAATGGTGTAAAGATGAAGCTTTGCGGCCTCTTTATCTTTTGCTGATAGTTTATAATCTGTGATACTTCCCTCAACTTTCAAACGACCACTTCCAAAGGCTTGCCGATATTTTCCAGCAAGCATCAGATTTTGCTTTGTCAGATACGCCGGCGTTAAGGTTAAATCTTTGTCTTCTGAAAGAGCTATATAATAGGGCACTGAGAGGATGTACCCAATATCTGTGCTATATCGCGGCTGAGGAATCAAAAAACCACTTCTTCGTTCTAAGGGTTGGGTTGCATAAGGAAAATACGCAACGGGAATATCTAAAATACGCAAGTGAGAATCGACGAAATGAATATCATTCGTGACTTCATCCTTGACAGCTCGTCTCGCATTAAGCTGCCACGTCGGGGGCTTATCCCCACACAGTTCACACGGCGTATACACGGCTTGATCAAGCTCTTCCCGATCCTCAAATTTACGCCCTTCAAGGGCTGCTAACTTAGAGTCATCTTCTAAAAGAGCACGGATCTGAAGGACGACTCCTTCCTTCAAATCCCCCGTTAACTCTACGTATTCAGCTAAATACACGTCATTAACATCTGCTCGGCGTATGCGCACATTCCCTGAGGCTGTGACAAGGTCTGCACTTTCACTATAGGTCACATAATCAGCCTCTAGAACTGTTCCCTCATGATCAAATTCCACATGACCTTTTAAAATTAAGATTCCAAGCTCGCGATCATAGGTCTGACTGTCCGCGTAATACAAAACGGGCTTACTCTTATCAACGGATATATCGATCAATCCATAAGCAGGAAAACTGAGTGCACAGCTTAAAAGAAGATATAATTTGAGTGTTTTCAATGTCATTTTACCCATCTTCTTGGTTAAAGACGACGGCCGCCCCCACCATAAGGGTCAAAAGAAGGGGAAGCCACGCTGCGATCAACGGGGGAAGGCGTCCTGATGCCCCTAGCGCAAAGGTAACATCCCTGAAAAAGTAGAGAAGAAAGCCCACACCAAGCCCTATCAAAATCATCACAATCGTTTTCCCTTGACGAAGAGGGCGACACGAAAAGGCTGCCGCAAGCAATACCATCGCTCCCAACCAAAAAGCCCCCGCAAACAAAGAATGCCAATGCATACGATACTTTAGGCTCTTAAGCCCCGATGTATCCAAAAGAGCAATATACGCGGGTAATTTCCAAAAAGAGAGCGCATTTCTATCAACTTTCATTTTTTCAATTTTTGTTTGGTTTAAAGAGGTCTCAATGAATTTTTGAGCAAAGGGTCGCGCCGCCTCTCCGGCCTTCATCTCCCATCCATCGCGGAGATCAAGACGATCCCCTTGGATTTGCGCTGTTTTCGCATCAAGGCGTTCAAGAAATTCATTTTGAGGAGAAATGATGATAATGTTTAAGTCTTTAAATTCTAATTTTTTTAGATCGATTTGGCTGGCCCTATAAATCAGCTGGTTTTTCCCCAATTGCTCACTTAACCACAATCCTGTGGCGTCAATCTTCACCTCTTCCTTAGAAGAAGATAAGTATTTTTTTTCAAGTTTTTCATAGCCCACTAACATTGTGCTGGAAAGTGGATTAAAGACCGTTAAAATCACACCTCCTATCGCAAGAGCCGTCAACCCTATGGGCAAAATCAGACGCCAAAGAGAAATCCCGATGGATCTGAAAATCACAAGCTCATGTGAACGATTCATGCGCCAAAAAGTAAACAGAGATGAGATAAAAACGATAAACGGAAAGGCTTGTTCCAAAAGATGGGGAGAGCGCAACAACACCATATTGAACTTGGCTGCAAGACTGATTTCTCGTGACCCGGCGCGCCTTTGTATTTCTGCAAAATCAAAAAGGATGACAATAACAAAAAAACACACCAATATCGTTCCAAAACTATAAAGAAAAGAACGACTTACATATCGTGAAAGACAGCTAAAAAGTTTCACAAACGTAGCCTCCCTTGTAAGGCATTCATAAAACCCGTTCCCCACGGAGACAGAAGAAGTAAACATACGCTCATTGGGATGAAGAGAAACGCATAACAAAGAAAGAACATTAAATGAGTTGGGACATTCAAAAAAACCATCACCCCCACCTCAATGACCGTTGCAATCAGGCACGCTAGTAAAATCTTCCCCGTACGCCTCTTTCGATTAAAGGGCCCTAAAATCATAATACTCACCCCCAAAAGCCCAAACGCTAAGGCATAAAGCGGGGTGATCAACCGCTGATGAGCCGCAGATAAAAACGCCAACCGTGCTGACGAAGAAAGGGGGCCTTTGGGATTCAATAAATCTTCCATATTTCGTTCATGTGCTTTGAGAGAACGCGTCGACTTCTTATCATCAGAAGCTTTCTCTCTTGTGTCTATAACATATTGATCAAAATATAAAACAGACGGTTTGCCTGTTCTTAAGTCTTTTTCTTGACGGCTCCCCTTAAGAAGAAGAATGTGCCCTCCCTCTTCTTTATTAAACAAAATGCCTTTTTCAGCCATAAAGAAGACGGGTTTATCTTCTTGGCTTGCGTTATAAATTAAAATCCCTAAAAGAGCCCCCTGCGCATCTTGATGATGAACATAAACCGTATATTTTTGAAATGTATTAAATTGCCCCACAGACACAAGGCTCATCAAAGATTCTTGCCGTAAAGACAAGGCGATGTCACGATGCTTTCGAAAAGAAAAAGGGAGAAAATAAATTGTAATAAAATAAAGAAACATAGTAAAAAAAAGAGATAATAAAATCGCTGGTTTTGCAAGCTGCCAATATCCCATGCCCGCTCCCTGCATGGCCACAAGTTCGTGGTCCGTAATAAGCTTATTATAAATAAAAAGAACCCCAATCAGAATGGCTATGGGAATAATAATGACAAAAATATTAGGAACAAGATACCAAGCCATTTCAAGGAACAACAGAAGAGGAATCCCTTTGTTGGCAATCAAATCGATATAACGGAGCGTTTGCACAAGCCATACAATACACGTCAGCACAAGCGTCACCGCAAGGACCGTAAAAAGAAGCTGACCGAAAATATAGCGTGTAAGCTTTCCCATTCATTCGACCCTTTACAAGATAACTGTGCTGACAATTGTCCACTTTTAAAAAAATTTCAAGACTGCAAACAGCATATTCCCTAAAAGAATAAGAGTGACTATATTGTTTTCTAATTTAAAGTGTCCAAAGGGGTTTATCTTATGCGTTATTTAATCATCATACTCAGCCTTTTCATAGGGAATGGCGTCCTTAAGGCGGATCTTTCTCCCGCAAGTCGGATCGCGGCTATCGTGAATAAGACCATCATCACTCAAGCCGATCTGATGAATCGTCTTCGCCTGGCAGCGATCAGCTCTGGGTTGGAGCCTACCTCTGAGAATCTTGACAAAATAAAGCCTCAAATGCTGAGGGTCATGATTGATGAAAAATTACAAATCGCAGAAGGAGAAAAAGAAAAAATTACAATTACCGATGATCAAATCAAAGACGCCATTCAGCGCCTTGAAGCTGCCAATGGAATGCCAGCAGGAGCCATTGTCAAGCTGACGAGTGAAAACAACATTCCTCTCAAAACCCTTGAAGATCAAATTAAAGCAAACCTTGTGTGGGTTGAGTTGATTCGGGAAAAGTACAACCCCACCCTTCAAATTGCCGAAGGGGAAGTTGCCCAAGAACTTAAGCTTCAAAAGGATAAAGAAACGAAAACACAATATCATCTTGCGGAAATCGTCTTGCCATTTGATAACCCCGAACAAGAAGACCAGGCGCAAAAAGACCTCTCTCGCCTTATTGATGACCTTCAAAAGGGGGCTCATTTCTCAGCTTTAGCCCAACAATTCTCTCAAGCTGCCACCGCAGCCCAAGGGGGGGACATGGGCTGGCTTACGGAAGAGCAGCTCTCCCCTGAAATCAAAGAATTCATTCTTCATATGGAACCAGGACAGCTTTCCCAGCCCATCCGCACCCCGCAAAGCTATGCTATCATTGGGTACATCGAAAAAAAACTTCCCGAATCTGAAGACCAGACTCTTGTTACGCTTCAACAAGTGTTGCTTCCTTTCCCTGAAAACGTCACAGAAGACAAAGCGAAAGCCATTATGATAAAAGCGGAAGGCATTTCTCGCGCAGCCAAAAGCTGTCCCGATCTTGAAAAAATTGCAAAAAAAGACTTTCCATCCGCCTCGTCTCAACTGATTCAAGAAGAACCTCTGTCCAGTTTCCCCGATCCCCTCCAAAAGATCATTCAACAGTTGACCCTCAATCAAACCAGTGATCCCCTTCTGACTGAAACTGGCGCGCTGCTTGTGATGAAATGCAATATAAAGCACAAAAAGGCTGAAAAGTTTACCGAAGACGCCGCCAGAAATGCTATTATGGAAAGAAAACTTTCCTTGCTGGCACGGCGTGAGCTTCGAGACTTGCGACGCCATGCCTTTATCGAGGTGCGCATGTAGATGGAGCCCTTAAAGGAGGTTATCCGCGCCTTAAGAGCAAAAAAAAGCTTGGGTCAACATTTTCTGGCCGACCCCTCTATTTTAAAGCGCATTGTCGACGCAGCGGCTCCCCTTGAAAAATGCACGGTCATTGAAGTAGGCCCCGGCCCCGGGGGGCTCACCCGTGAAATCATTAAGCACTCTTGCGCAGAGATCATCCTTGTGGAACAAGATGCGCGTGCTATTCCCCATTTGGAAGCCTTAAGGGGCCCCTTGACCCTTCTCCAAGCGGATGCCCTGACCCTTCCTTTGCATACTTTGGGGACCGCTCCTCGCAAAATCATTGCGAATTTACCCTATAACATTTCCGTCCCTCTTTTGTTGCAATGGCTGCAACACATAGACGCCTTTGAGAGCCTGACCTTAATGTTTCAAAAAGAAGTCGCCGCGCGCCTGATGGCCTCGCCTAATACGCCCGACTACGGGCGCCTGTCCATCATGTGCCAAGCCTATGCTCATATCCAAAAACTTTTTGAGTTACCACCGGGGGCTTTTCTTCCTCCCCCCAAGGTCACCTCAACAGTTGTTCAGTTGAGGCCGATTGTTTCACGTGAAACAATTTCTTGGTCGATTCTTGAAAAAGTCACAAAAGCTGCTTTTTCACAGCGGCGCAAGATGCTACGATCAAGTTTAAAAGGCGTTCTCTCCGTGCCGCAGCTTGAATCTGTCCATATTAACCCTGAGCGGCGAGCTGAAGACCTATCTGTCCAGGAATTCCTTATGCTGAGCTCCCTGTTGGAAAAAGAAGGTTTCAAAAATGAATAAACGGATTTTATTTTCCCTGATAGCGCTTGTTCAAAGCACCCCTCTCTTCGCCCACACTCTTACGGTTGTATGCCCGCACACATCTATTCCCTTTACCGTAGAGCTGGCGCGCACGCCTGAAGAGCAAGCCACAGGCCTTATGTTTCGGCATAAGATGGATGAAGACGCCGGCATGATTTTTCTCTATCCCACACCGGGGCCTATCGCTATGTGGATGAAAAATACTCCTCTGTCCTTAGATATGGTTTTTGCAAATAAAGAGGGCTCTATTTTAGCTATTTATGAGAACACAACGCCTTATTCACTTGCGACGATTGGACCCGTTCAGGAGACGTCTCACGTTCTTGAGATCAACAGCGGGATCGTAAAAAAGCATGGAATTACAAACGCCTGCCGCCTGAAACTGAATCCTGAGATGCCGGAAAGGTGACCAGCCCTTAATCCCGCGTCCTCTCTTTGCAGCCTTCACCATTTTATATTTATAGTGTATAATAGATTTTGCATAGAATCAACTTTTTCGATTGGCCATTTTGATATATTTTTTATTATTAATACTCATTATAGGCCCTGTTCTCGATTCTTTTTATGTCAACCTAACGTTAGGTAACAAGCCCCTTGCTGTTTAAGAAAAACTAAGATATATACATCCTTAGTCGGGGTGTAGCGCAGCCTGGTAGCGCGCCTGGTTTGGGTCCAGGATGTCGGGGGTTCAAATCCTCTCACCCCGACCAATCTTATCTTCTATCCGCCCACAAGGTCATCATAGACATGTCCTCCACTTGGACTAAGACGCCCGCGTTGACGTCCGAGTTCTTCGATAACCTCATCATAGGTATCAACAGTGGGAGTTAGGAGGACCTGTTCTACAGCGCCCCTATCATCTTTATTCCAGAAAACATGCTTCGTCACAGCCGCGCGTCTTTGCGCTAGGGTCACAGAAAATATGATCTGAGAGCGGTTTTTATCGACGCCCTCAAGGATGTCTGTGTCACTCGAAGAGACAACAATCCCCCCAACGTCATGAACTATAATCTCATGTTCTGGAAGAAGTTTTCCCTCCTCTTGTCCTTGAAGTCGAGGTCCTCCTCCAGCTTTTGAGAAAACACCTGTAGACGCATTACATTGTCGAGAGTAGGACCCAGTTGCGGGCGTATCAGGAAACACCCAGGATTGAGGTTTTAACGCCATAGGAACGGCCCATACCATATCTTGCCAAATTTCAAACACATCAATGTTACCAGGCTCTACCCCCGACCTTTCCAAACATTCATGAAGAGCGGAAGGCACAAAATCAGAATCATAGCCCACACGCTTTAGATTCAACATAAAGGAAGCAGCTGAGGTGTCTGGATCCAAATCGGAGGGATTATAAGCATGAAAGACAGGGGCAGCCGGTAAGTTCATAGCATTTAATACATCTCCCTGTAGACTATATTGAGCCGTTCTCGCCAGAGCCGTCCCATACCCTAAATCAAGGGCGGGAACGCGGACAGCCTCACCACCAAGGCTGCCATCGTGTGCAGGCCTTATAATAGGACGACCCTCAAGCTTTAGATCGAGATCGTGCTGGACGCTCGAATCGTGTTGAAGTGTGGTAACTTTCTGATCGTTACGCAGAGTAGTATTTTGAAGAATTTGCGTTATGCGATGTACTTCCTCAAGGGTCTTTAAAAAGTGCAGATCGTGAGTGGTGAAAGAACGAAGGATGGCTTCTGCAGGTGATGCCATCAACATATCAAGACTTCTTAGGTTCAGTGATGAAAGGGCGCCTTGAATGTTTTCGTCTTCTGTCTGTATATTTACACCCCCCATTACACGCTTTCCCATAAAGAAATCAAGAGCTTCAGGGTGCGTAAGCGCGCCTATTATGTACTGAGCAGACTCGAAAATGACTCTCATCTCCTTATCTGTAGGCGGAGCTTTTCGAGCATACTCTCTAATCTGTTGTAAGGCAGCCGCATTGTCTTGGTAGGCCTGAATCCGCTTGTTCACACGCGCCTCACTCATGGCTGGGTCCCAAGTCCCAAGACTATGTCTTAGTATTGAGATCACCAGAGCACGTTCAACATCTTCTTTTGCCGCGTCTATCTGCGCCTGTTCTGCGAGACTCCTCCCAGTAATCCTTGTAAAAGCCTCATCCATCTCCAGAAGGGCCATGACTTGAACCCTCATAATACCCCAAGGAAGCTGATTAAGGAGGTCGTCTTGGGTATAATAAGGACTCATTTTCTTAACAAACGAAGTCGCCAGTAAGCCGGGGTTTTCTGTTGCCCAGCGGTGCTCTACTCGCTGAAATTCTGCAGCTTGATGGTCGAGGCGTTGTTGTTCTGCTGCAGCGGCTGCCTGCTGTGCGGCTGCCTGCCGTTGGCGTTGTTGTTCTGCTGCGACTGCGGCTGCTTGTCGTTGGCGCTGTTGTTGTTCTATTGCCACCAGTTCTCGCTGACGTTGTTGTGTCACCGGAGTTTGGAGCATAGCCGGCTTGACTCCAGCCGGCCTTTGAACCTTCACTGGCTTTCTCTTAGAAAGAGCTTTAGCTGATTTTTGAACCTTCGCTGGCTTCCCCTTAGGGAGGGCTTTCGCTGGCCTTTGAGCTTTCGCTGGCTTTCTCTTAGAGAGGGTTTTCGCTGGTTTTTGAGCCTTTACTGGGGGTCTTCCTTTAGAAAGGCCTTTCGCTGGCTTTCTCTTAGGAAGGCCTTTCGCTGGTTTTTGAGCTTTCGCTGACCCTCTCTTAGAAAGGGCTTTCGCTGGTTTTCCCTTAGAAAGGGCTTTTGCCGACTTTTGAACCTTTACTGGCTTTCCTTTGGAAAGACCTTTCGCTGATCTTCCCTTAAGGACCCTTGTTGTCACCGATTTCCCTTTAGGAAGAGTCTTCGCCGCTTGCGCTGAGAAAGGACTCAGAACAACCAGCAAAGAAATGACTGCGAGAGACACGCCATTTAAAAATTTCTTAAAAATGTTATCTTTCATTAAAAAGTCTCTTATTAAAAACACACCAGTACTATCATTACTTATATTAACACAATGGTGGGTTTTGTCAACATATGTGGCCATTATGGCCAACTTTTCTGCACACATTTGGTCACAAGATCCCCTCTTGGACGAATGACCCTTCTTATGGTAAAACTCTTTTACAACATATGGTGTAGAGAATGAATTTTTTCCATAGCTTTCAAAACGAAATTTCAAAGGCTTTAGACGGTATTGTTCAAAAAGGGCTGTTGCCGGCCAATCTTGACCTTACAAAAGTAACGACTGAACCTCCCCGAGACCCCACCCATGGGGATGTGGCCACAAATGCGGCCTTGGTTCTGGCAAAGCCCGCTCAAAAAAACCCGCGAGAGTTGGCCCTTTTAATCGCAGAAAACCTTAAATCCATTCCCTTTGTGGTGGATGTCTCCGTTGCAGGCCCTGGCTTTATAAATTTAACCCTGTCCCCTGACTTTTGGCATCAGCAGCTTCTGATCCTTCTGACCAAAAAAGAAGACTATGCCTCCTCCACCCTTGGTCTGGGAGAAAAGATTAACCTTGAATATGTATCCGCAAACCCAACCGGCCCTATTCATGCAGGGCATGGGCGTGTGGCCGTTGTGGCGGACGTTTTGGCAAATCTTTTGGAAAAAGTGGGATACCGCGTCTTGCGCGAATATTACGTGAATGATGCGGGGGGACAGGCTGAAAAATTGGCGAAATCCACCTATCTTCGCTACAAAGAAGCCCTCGGAGAGAAAATCGAGGCGATCCCTGAGGGGTATTACCCCGGTGAGTACTTAAAAGAAGTCGGAGAAGCCCTTGCGGCGCGGGATGGGGCCAAATGGCTGACCCTTACAGAGGACGACTGGCTTGAGCCTTTCCGAGACTTTGCCATCAACGCCATGATGACAAAAATCCGTGATGATCTTGCCTTGATGGGCATTGCCCATGAGGTTTTTACCTCTGAGACCGAACTTAACCAGAGCGGCGCCATTGAAACCGCTGTCAAAACCCTTCAAGCGCGGGACCTGATTTATGAAGGCATTTTGGATCCCCCCAAAGGAAAAGTGATTGAAGACTGGGAGCCCCGCCTCCAGCTTCTTTTTCGGTCCACCCAATTTGGCGACGATGTGGACCGCGCGTTGCAAAAATCCAACGGATCATGGACCTATTTTGCCGGTGATATTGCCTATCATTATGACAAGTTCAAACGGGGCTATGCCACCATGATTAATGTGTGGGGAGCAGACCACGCCGGAACGGTCAAACGCATTACCTCCGCTGTCAGCGCGATTACGGAAGGAAAAGGGCACCTTGATGTCATTATCTGCCAAATCGTAAATTTTATGGAAGGCGGAAAGCCTTTCAAAATGTCAAAGCGGGCGGGCACCTTCATTGAGGCGCGCGATGTCATTCATAAGGTTGGGAAAGATCCCTATCGCTTTATGATGGTGAGCCGCAAGAGTGATGCCCATCTAGACTTTGATTTTCAAAAGGTGTTGGAGCAAACAAAAGATAATCCTATCTTTTACATCCAGTATGCGCATGCCCGCTGTCATTCGGTGATGCGTATGGCCCAAGACATTTTTCCAGACTGGAAGAGCATCCCCCCCTCTTCTCTTGATCTTTTAAACAATGAAGATGAGTTAGCCCTGCTCAAGCTCCTTGCAGGCTGGCCCCGCCAAGTGGAAATTGCAGCGCGGGAGCGTGAGCCCCACCGTCTCTGCTATTCCCTCTATGAAATTGCGGGGCAATTTCATATGCTCTGGAATAAGGGAAAAGAAAATGCGCTGCTACGCTTTATTCTTCCCCAAAATCGGGACCTCACCCGGGCGCGGCTTGCCATGCTTCAAGGGGTGGTTTATGTAATTGCCTCGGGTCTTAATATTTTTGGTGTGACCCCTGTTGAGGAGATGAGAGAATGACGTTTATCGTTGATCATAAGGATCGCTTCTGGGATGACTCCCAGGAAAAAGGCTGGTTTCGCTTTCCCAGCCCTCTTCGGTATGTGCTTTTGCTGCTTCTCTTGGTGGGTCTTGTGGTGGGTGTGTGGTATGTGCTCCCCTCGTCTCCGTCCCTCAATAAGGCTGACCTCCCTCTTGTGCGCGCAGATGAAACTCCTTTTAAAATCAAGGCAGAAGACCAAGGCGTTCCAGGAGTGAATCATCAAGATAAACTGGTTTATGGACGCATCCGTAGCGATGAAAATAAACCCACTGTTGAGCATATTCTTCCTCCCCCCGAAGCTCCCCTTGCTCATTCGGCCCCGCCTCCTGTCCAAATGGTTGACCAATATCTCCCTGAAGATCTAGACCTCACCCCAGGAGCAGAACAGGCCTCTGCCCCCGCCGCTCCCGCCACTCCTCCACCCGCCTCTATTGAGGCCTTGCTTGAAGAAATAAGCCCTGATGAAGTGGCTCCTGCTGTGGACAAGCCCGCTCCTTCAAAAAAGGGCAAGGTAGCGATTCAATTGGGGTCTTTAAAGAGCCATGCCTTAGCAAAGGAGGAATGGGACCGCCTGTCAAAAAAGCATAAAGCTATTTTGGAAGGATTTGAGCCCCTTATCCAAAAGGTTGATTTAGGCAGCGAGCAAGGAATTTACTACCGCCTTAGAGCGAGCGGTTTCGACACCACAGACTCGGCGGAAAAAGCATGTGCCGCCCTTAAACAAGAAAAGACCGATTGCCGTGTTGTCCGTTAATCCCCCCGCCCCTGTTATTTTTGGATGTTCTGGCTATTCTTTAACGCCCGAGGAAAAGGATTTCTTTACCAAGCATCACCCCTTGGGCTTTATTCTTTTTAAACGCAATATTCAAGACAAAGCGCAGCTTAAAGCCCTTATCGATGACCTTAAGGCCACCGTTCCTCATAATAATCCTCCCATCCTTATCGACCAAGAGGGAGGACGGGTGGCCCGTCTTAATGCGCCCCATTGGGCTACCCATCCCCCTGCACGGGTTGATTTGACAAAAGAATCTCTTGAGGACGCAAAAGCCCGTATTCAGAAGACATACTCTCATATCGCCAAGGATTTGAGGGAGGTAGGAATCACAGTCAATTGCGCCCCTGTTTTAGATCTGGACGTTCCAGGAGCTGACCCTATTATGGGGGACCGGACCTTCAGTGCGGATCCTCACCTTGTTTCTGTTCTTGGCGCCATTGCCATCCACGCCCTTCAAGAAGGGGGGATTACGCCTGTGATCAAGCATCTGCCCGGCCATGGCGCCGCCACCTGTGATAGCCACAAGGCTCTTCCCCTTGTGGATCTCTCTTTGGAGGCGCTAAGCCCTCATTTTGCACCTTTTAAAGCCAATGCCACATGCCCCTGGGGAATGACGGCCCACATTGTTTATTCAGCCCTTGACCCGCATCACCCGGCGACCCAATCTTCCCTTATTATTCAAAACATTATCCGCGGAGAGATTGGATTTAAGGGCTTTCTCATCAGTGATGATTTGGGCATGAAGGCGTTGAGCGGATCTTTCGCAACACGGGCAGCCCTCTCTCTTGAAGCGGGATGTGATGCGGTTTTGCATTGCTCAGGTATGCTAGACGAAATGCATGACGTGATGAGAGGCCTGTAATGGACATTGTGCTTCGTATTCTCATCTTCGGCCTTCCCATTCTTTTAGCCATTACCCTACATGAGGCCGCCCATGGTTATGTGGCCCTTCACTATGGGGATGATACGGCAAAACGCGCCGGGCGCATTTCCTTAAACCCCTTGCGTCATATAGACCCTATAGGAACGCTTATGATTCCAGGGGTTCTTCTCCTGATAGGATCACCCGTTTTGTTTGGATACGCCAAGCCCGTTCCTGTCAACTTTGCCCGCCTCCGCCACCCCCGCCGCGACAGCGTCTATGTCGCAGCCGCAGGGCCTGGGATGAATCTCTTGCTGGCGGTTCTCTCCGCCCTTCTGCTGAACATACGCGTCTTTTTCTCTCCAGAGGTGAGCACCCTTCTTCAGGAAATGCTGACTTTGTCTATTTTCATCAATGTAACCCTTGCCGTCTTTAATATGTTGCCGCTGCCGCCCCTAGATGGAGGACGCGTGGCCGTGGGGCTGTTACCCGATGGGCTGGCGCGCCCCCTGGCCCGCCTTGAACCCTATGGGATTTTTATTATTTTTGGCCTTCTGCTGATCCCGCCCCTTTTGGGGATGAATCTGATAGGATGGCTGATTCTGCATCCTGTGAAGATGATCGTTGATTTTATTTCCGTTTTAGGGGGAGTGTCCTGATATTTTGCCCAAAAATAGGCAAAAGCATTGACAAAAGCGCCTTCGCTCCCAATATAATAATAAGCATTTAAAGGGGATGATCAATGAGGTTCAGTTTAAGTCATATTTTGCTAGTCGCTGTTCTGATTGTCTTTGGCGCGGGACGCTTGCCGGGAATCATGCCAATATTTAAAGAGGATTACCAATGGGATTCAGTTTAAGTCATATTTTGCTTGTTTTAGTCGCTGTTTTGATTGTCTTTGGCGCGGGGCGCCTGCCGGGAATCATGACCGACCTGGCAAAGGGCCTGCGGGCTTTTAAGGATGGCCTGAAAGACGGCGAGGATAAATCCACGCTTTTAACCCACACCCCTCCCCCAAAGAAAGACGCATGACTTTTGCTGGCTGGGCAGAGATCCTGTTTATTGCCCTTTTGGCCTTTATTATCATTGGTCCGAAAGACCTTCCCAAAGTTCTCTTTGGACTGGGGCGATTTGTCCGCACGCTCCGTCAACTATCCGCTGAGTTTATGGCTGAATTTGACACCATCCAGTCTGTAAGAGACCTTGAAGACAAGCCTCCTCATAAATCGCAAAAGGCCAATCGGAAAAATTGACCTGACGCAAAAATCTTTGTATACTATAAATATAAAATCAGACATTTATGCCTCACCCGGAGACCCCATGAAATACTTTCTTTTATTCTTAAGCCTTCTCCCCTTTTTTGGAATGACGGCTTATGCAGACACCAAGCTTTACATCATTGCAAACCCCATTAATGCTGGGGATGTGAACCAGGTAGAGGGGATCAAAACAGCTCTTTTGGAGGGGTCTCCCAAAAAAATGGCCGTTGAATTTCTCGATTCCAGAGAACCCGGCCTTATTATGCAAAAGGTTGAAGACGACCTCGCAAACAAGCACAAAGTTATCCTTGTGGGTGCGGGCGAAGGAGGAATCGATGGGATTGAGGGCTTGCCGCCACATCCTAACCTCATCACATGCCTAACATCCCATATGCTTTTGGACCGGTATAAAGACCCCGTTCTGTTGGACAAGACAACCTTTATCGCCCTTCCCATCCATGTGTCGGCGGCAGATCAAAGACTCATTGGATCCAAGCTGATTCTCACTGTCGGTGTGGCTCACAATCGAAATGCCGCCACTGTCGAAAAGACCTACAAACAATGGGCAAAAGAACTGCCCGATTGTGGCTTTTATCTTGATGTTGTGTTGGGAGGGGATGCGCCCCTTCCCCCTCCTGCAAAAGGGATGAAGAAATTCACAAAAACGGATGCCCTCGACCTTGCAAGCTATGTGACGTCTCTTGCACAAGAAAAGGACGCGTGTGTGATTGTGTCTAACGGCCCACGCACAGGCAAGTATGACGTGGAAGGAAAGGAAGTCCTCACCGTCCATCGAAAGGGGGTCTCAGATCCCATCTCTGAAGCTTTTATTCAAAAGCTAAAAGACAATGGGGTCCGCGTCACATTCTTTGATTTTCAACATAAAACACCAGAAAATGAAAAATGGGTCAAACCCTACAATTCTTTTGATCTTATGCTGGGGGTCCTCCAAAACCATGAGGGGCTTTTTCTTGTGCCAGGGGATTCCACCTCTATGATTTCAGAAGCCGTTGACTCCCTGCCCCTTGGAAAAGTCCGTGTGTATAAGGATGGAGCCATGAATGACGTCCATAATGCGCATGTGGAAAGCGAGCTTTCAGCAAACCGCATTTCTGTCCTTGACCACTATAATATCCTCAAGGAGCATGAGTTCCGTGTGTGTGGGACGCGTTTCACCGCGGCCAACACAATTGCGCAAGCTCTTTTGGAAGGCGCAAAAAACAAATGGCAATAAGGAATTAGCGCCCCCATGCAAAAGCCACTTCTCGAGCATCTGATTGAGTTACGTCTTCGCTTGATCTATGCCCTTGTCGCGCTGAGCGTGGGGATTGTCCTAAGCTACCCTTTTTCTCCCTTCGTTTTTCAGTTCTTAACCGAGCCGCTGTGGCACGCCATGGGGGAAGAGGAAGGCCGGAGGTTGATCTACACCGGCCTGACAGAAGCTTTTCTCACCTACCTGAAAGTGTCCTTTTTTTGTGGGTTTTTGCTAAGCTTTCCTCTTATTCTTTGGCAAGCCTGGCTTTTTATCGGCCCCGGACTTTATGATCACGAGAAAAACGCTTTTTGGCCCGTCCTTATCGCAAGCCCCTTATTATTTCTTATGGGGGCGAGCCTTGCTTACTATGGCGTCTGCCCGTGGGCGTGGAAATTTTTTCTCAGCTTTGAGATGCCTCCCTCTCCGCATGGATTATCCTTGCAGCTGGAGGCCCGCATGAGTGAATACCTCTCCCTCATTTTCAAGCTTATCTTGGCTTTTGGCCTTTGCTTTCAGCTTCCTCTTTTTATCTTAATTCTCTCTAAAATAGGTGTTGTCACCCTTGATTCCCTCACACGCAATCGGAAATATGCCTTTCTTATTATTGTCGTTATTGCAGCCATTATGACGCCACCGGACATTATCAGCCCCCTCAGTCTGATCATTCCCCTTTATGCCCTCTATGAAATTTCCATAGGTTTGGTAAGGTATTTCTCAGAAAAAAACAAAATATCCACTTGAATTTTGTTTTACTTTGAGCTAAACTAAACTTAGTTAATAATAAGGAGAGTAACATGCAAATTATAAACATTCACGACGCAAAATCTCAGCTTTCTCGTCTTATTGAGCTCGCCTATGATGGAGAAGAGGTCATTATTTGCAAGGCCGGAAAGCCAAAAGTGCAGCTTATCCGCTACTCACAGCCAACAGGACACCGTCAACCAGGAGCATGGCGAGGGAAAGTCATCATTTCTCCCGACTTTGATGAATCTTCTCCTGAGATCGAAGCTGCCTTTCGAGGAGATATCCATTGAGTTTTCTTCTCGATACCCACGTTTTATTATGGTGGCTCGCGGATGATCCTTCTTTGTCTACAAAAGCTCGCTCTCTTATTGAGGACGAGAATCGCCTTGCTTTTGTTAGTGCAGCAAGTTCTTGGGAAATTGTTATTAAAAAAGCACTGAGAAAGCTTCAAGCTCCCGATGACCTAGAAAATAGACTAAAGGAAAGTAATTTCAAATATCTTCCTATTACTCTCCATCATACCTTAGCGATTCAAAACTTACCAAATCATCATGCAGATCCCTTTGATCGCATCTTAGCAGCGCAAGCCATGTGTGAATCCTTAACACTCATAACGTCTGATAAAAAGCTCATGCAATATGATATAGCTTTTATAAAAGCGACAAAATAATATCACTGAAACAAAAAGAGACCCCGCATGCTTGATATAAAATGGATTCGTGACAACCCTGATGCCTTTGAGGCTGCTTTAAAAACCCGAGGACTTGAGGAAAAGGCAGCAGACCTTATAACCCTGGATGAACGCCGTCGAGCGGCGATTCAAGGGGTGCAAGACAAGCAAACGCGCCGGAATCTTTTGGCCAAGCAAATCGGGGAAATGAAACGCAAAGGGGAGGACGCCGCCTCCTTGATGGAAGAAGCCAGCCTTTTGCGCGACACCCTTCCCCAAGAAGAAGAGGCGCTGAAAGAGCTTGAAGACACGCTCACCCGGACCCTGGCCCTTTTGCCCAACATTCCAGGCGCTGATGTCCCTGTGGGATCGACTGAAGACGATAATGTGACCGTGCGCACCTGGGGAGAAAAACCCTCTTTTTCCTTTGAACCCAAGCAACATTTTGACATTGGGGAATCCCTGGGCCTCATGAATTTTGAAGAGGGCGCTAAAATGTCTGGGGCACGCTTTGTTGTGCTCAAGGGCGAGTTAGCGCGCCTTGAACGAGCCCTCGCTGCCTTTATGATGGATGTTCACACCCAAGACTATGGATATACGGAGGTGTCTCCCCCCTATCTTGTACGCGAACACGCCATGTATGGGGCGGGGCAACTGCCAAAATTCGAAGAAGATGCTTTTGTCACCACCAATGGCTATTGGCTTGTCCCGACAGCAGAGGTTCCCTTAACAAACCTTGCCGCAATGGAAATTTTAGAGGAAGCCAAGCTCCCCTTAAGGTTTGTGGCCCATACCCCTTGCTTTCGCTCTGAAGCCGGCTCTGCGGGCAAAGACACGCGGGGGATGATTCGCCTCCATCAATTTCATAAGGTCGAGCTTGTCAGCATCACTGCTCCTGCAGACTCAGAAGCAGAGCATCAGCGCATGCTAACGGCGGCCCAATCCATCCTAGAGCGCCTTAACATACACTACCGTACAGTTGTGCTATGTACGGGGGATATGGGGCTGTGTTCCCGTAAAACCTACGATATGGAGGTGTGGCTCCCGGGGCAAAATACCTATCGCGAAATTTCAAGTTGTTCTAATTTTGGGGATTACGCTGCCCGGCGCATGAATGCCCGTTTCCGAGACAAAGACCAAAAAGTCCACCTGGTTCATACTCTCAATGGCTCAGGCCTTGCCGTAGGGCGCACCTTGGTGGCTGTTTTAGAAAATTATCAACAAGAGGATGGAACTGTTCTCATTCCTGATGTATTAAGACCTTATATGAGGGGAGAAACCCTCATTAAAGCACAAAGGTGATTGTATGAAAAAGATTTTGTTACTAGGCTGCGCATTGATCATAGGCGCGCCCCTCTTCGCCGCTGCCCCTCTGCGGCAAGTCATCGTCGGGCCTGAGGATACAGCGTATAGCATTGCTTACAATCACGGCATCTCCACCCATACCCTTATTGCTGCCAATGGTCTAGTTCCCCCCTATGCGCTTTTTCCAGGACAAGTTCTGGTCATTCCCTCTCCCGGAGAGCACATCGTTGGACCCGGAGAATCCCTCCAAGCCATTGCGGAAGAACACGGTGTGAAGGTCGACGTGCTAGCGCAAGAAAATAGAATTGGATCCCCTTATTTCGTAAAACCCGGGGAGGTGCTTGTCATTCCGTCCCGTGACACGGAATCCCTCTCGCAAGCCCTTACGCCTGCGGCTCCTAGCTCCATTGTTACCTCGTCTTTAGCCCCCCTTCCTTTGATTAAAACAGCGCCGGCTCCAGGGGAGACGGCAGCCGCTGGGGAAGCACCTTCCGTGGCCCCCCTTCCTGATGATCTTGCGGCCGAACTTGCGCGGGAAAAGGGCGTTGAGCCCCCCCAAAAAGAGATGTTGGTCGGCAACCTCGCGAACAAAAACGAGGGCGCTCCCCTTGGAGACCCGTCCCTTGCGACAGAAGAAAAGCCAAAAAAACCCGTCAAAGAAAAAGAGAAGAAAAGTGTAAAAAAAGAACAGAAAACGACTGAGGAAGAAGACAAGCCTGTCGCCAAAAAAGAGGAGAAAAAGGCTGTCCAAGAAGACGTAAAAGAAGAAGAGGAGCCTGTCGCCAAAAAAGAAACGAAAAAGGCTATAGAAGAAGAAAAAGAAGACGTCAAAGACGTTGCCTTAATCTGGCCTGTGGACGGCAAAGTTATCAGCAAATTTAGCCCTGGTAAAAATGATGGCATTAATATTAGCGTCGCCGAAGACAGCCCTGTAAAAGCCGTCGCCTCCGGAGAGGTCATGTATGCTGGAAACGAGCTTAAAGGATTTGGAAATCTGCTGCTCCTCAAGCATAAAGATGGCTTAACAACCGTTTATGCCCACCTTTCTAAGGTTCTTGTCAAAAAAGGCGACACCATCAAACAAGGTCAGGTCATTGCAAAATCAGGAAAAACAGGCGATGTAAAAGTGCCACAATTGCATTTTGAAGTAAGAATGGTAAAAAAGGCCGTTGATCCGTTGAGTAAACTTGAGCCATAACTAGAAAAAGAATAACCCCTAACGAAAGAGGACCTTATGCAAAGCTCCACCCTGTCCTTCGAATCCATGGCTGGATTTGATTTTATGTCCATGCTTCCCCTTGTTCTAATTTTTGTTGTCTTTTATTTCTTTCTCATTCGCCCTCAGCAAAAGAAAGCGCAACAACAACGAGACATGCTTGTGGCCCTAAGGCGGGGAGATCGCGTTGTCACCAGTGGCGGGCTCATTGGTGTCATCACAAAGGTTGTGAGCGACCAAGAGCTCCAAGTTGAAATTGCAGAAAATGTGCGCGTACGTGTTGTGCGCTCTATGGTTGCTGAGATGCTCTCAAAAACAGAGCCGGCACCTGAAACACCAGAAGTGGCTGCCGCGCCTGTTCCACAGAAAAAGCCCATGGTTAAACAAATGCCTAAAAAGCCAGCAGCAAAGAAGCTCGTGGCGAAAAAGCCTGTCGCAAAGAAACCAGCGGTGGTTAAGGCAAAAAAGGGGTAACACCTGTCCATTTCAAATCTTTTTCTGGATCCTCGCCGGCGCGAGGATGACACTCTTGCGAGGGCCCCATGATCCACATTCCCTTATGGAAAACAATTCTGGTTGTCGGGGTGTGCCTTTTGGGCATGCTCTTTGTCAGCCCTAACTTTTTCACCGAAAAGCAACTCGAAAGTTTCCCCAGCTGGTTTCCAAAGAACAAGCTCGTCCTTGGCCTCGATTTACAAGGGGGCGCTCATTTGCTTTTGGAAGTGGATTTTGAAGCCGCCCTTTACGATCAAATGCACACTCTTTCAGACGTTGTTCGCACCACCTTGCGCAAAGAGCGCCTTGGCTACACAGGCCTTGCTGCAAAGAAAGATTTCGTCACCCTTACCTTAAGAAACCCCGCTGATATTGAAAAAGCCACCTCTCTTATCAAGAAGACAGATCATGAACTTCAGGTCACCTCAACCCCCGAAGGCCAGCTGACCCTTCGCTTAAGCGAGATAGCCATTGCGGAAAGAAAGAAATCCGCCCTGTCTCAATCTATTGAAATTGTGCGCCGACGGGTGGATGAAACAGGAACGGCGGAGCCTTTTATCCAGCAACAAGGCGACGATCGAATTTTGGTTCAACTTCCCGGCCTTCAAGACCCCACTCGCATTAAAAACCTGTTGGGAAAGACAGCAAAACTCCAATTCCGTTTTGTGGACAGCTCAGTCTCAGCCGAGCCCGGAAAGCCCACTCCTGGCAATGATGTCCTCGCCGAAGACCACAAGGGAACTCCCGTTTATTATGCGGTCAAAAAACAAGTCATTGTGAGCGGTGAAAATCTTGTTGATGCCCAACCCAGTTTTGACCAATACAACCGCCCCATTGTGAATTTTAAATTTGATAGCCTTGGTGCCAAAAGGTTTGGAGATGCTACAAAAAACAGCGTGGGGCAACTCTTTGCGATTATTTTAGATGATAAAGTGATCAGCGCACCACGCATTAATGAGCCTATTTTGGGCGGTTCCGGATCAATTTCAGGATCCTTTACGGTCCAAGAAGCGCAAGATCTGGCTCTTCTTATGCGTGCTGGCGCTCTTCCTGCCCCCCTTAAGGTCCTTGAAGAACGCACGGTGGGCCCGGGCCTTGGCGCAGATTCCATTCACGCTGGTGAGCGAGGAACCCTTATTGCCATCGCCCTCGTGATGATCTTTATGTTCGTTGCCTATTCTTTTTTTGGAGCTGTTGCCAACATTGCGGTTATTTTCAACCTAATCCTTTTGTTTGCCACCCTCTCCCTCACCCAAGCCACCCTCACACTGCCAGGTATTGCGGGTGTCGCCCTTACCATCGGAATGGCGGTGGATGCGAACGTGTTGATTAACGAACGTATTAAGGAAGAACTACGCTTAGGCCGTAAAATGCTCAGCGCCATTGATGCCGGCTATAACCGAGCCATGACAACCATTATTGACTCGAACCTGACCACATTGATTGGGGTGGGCCTGTTGTATCACTTTGGAGCCGGCCCTACCCGTGGGTTTGCAGTCACAACCTCAATGGGGATCCTGATCTCTATGTTTACGGCCATTACCTTAACGAAACAAATTTTAGCTTGGTGGCTACGCCTCACCCGCGCCACCCATCTTCCCCTTTAAAGAGAGGTTTCCATGGGACTCCAACTTATTCCTTACAATACGAACTACAACATCGTTGGTAAAAAGAACGCCATCTTCGCTGTTCTCATCGCCATTGCTGCGTTGTGTTTGGGGTCAATTTTTATCCAAGGATTTAATTACGGGATTGATTTCAAGGGAGGCCTCCTTCTTGAAATTCGTACATCAGAACCCGCTGATATTGCCAAGCTGCGCTCTGATTTAAGTGGCATTGTGGAGGGGGAATCCACCCTCCAAGAGTTTGGCTCCCCCAATGACATCCTCATTCGTGTGGAGCGCCAGCCTGGCGGAGAAGAACAACAATTGGCCGCCATCGCTAAAATCAAAGACAAACTTGGATCAAGGGTGGAGTACCGACGGGTGGAAAGTGTCGGCCCCAAGGTGAGTGCTGACCTGATTCGCAATGGGATTTATGCGGTTATTTGGGCCTTAGTGGCCATGCTGATCTACATCTGGTTTCGTTTTGAATGGCAATTCGGGGTGTGTTCTTTCGTCACCCTTGCGCACGACGCCTTGATTGTGTTGGGGCTTTTTTCTTTCTTTCAACTTGAATTTAACGAGACAACCATTATTGCCGTCCTGATTACAGTGACTTATTCTATCAATGACACGGTTGTCATCTATGACCGCATCCGAGAAAACCTCAGAAAGTTCAAAAAATTACCCATGAATGAGCTTGTGAATCGAAGCATTAATGAGACTCTTTCTCGAACCATTCTGACCTCAACAACGACCCTGTTATCCCTGCTGGGCCTTTACTTCTTTGGGGGCCCTGTCATTGCAGCTTTCAGCCTTCCCATCATTGTTGGCATCACGGCAGGCACCATCTCATCCATTGCGGTCTCAGCTCCCCTGCTTCTTCACACAGGATTGAGAGCTGAGAGCCCAGCGGAGGGGTAAGTTATAATATTGTCATCCCACCTTTGTCATTTTTAATTCATCTGAGTATATAAAGTTATCCACAACTATTTATATCTCCGTTAAGGCTTTGGTAAGTATTTTTCGCGATAATGCCCCCCTATCAAAGATTCAACTCTATGAAAGGGAACATAAAATGACCAAAAACAACTTTAAAGAACTTCTCAATTTAACGAGACAAATCCTTCCATTTATTATGATTACAGCTACGTTTATTAGTTTTGCTTATACCTACGGACACACCATGTCTGCTCTCCATGCAGCCAGCTCCGAGGACTTGATAAAACTCAGCTGCAATTATCTACCTTAAGACCAAGTTGAGACGCAGTTTTTCTTCTAAACCACGTTTTCAATTCTCAATAGCTATGCTATAGGAGTAATCAATTGTTAGTCATTAGATTAAATAACCATCGATGACTCGCAACTAATTACGGCCTTGCGGGCGTGGTGGAATTGGTAGACACGCCAGACTTAGGATCTGGTGACGCAAGTCGTGGGGGTTCAAGTCCCTTCGCCCGCACCAAAGTACTGTACAAAAAGAAAAAGGATCATTAAGGTTTCACTAGGTTTTTTCATAGAATTCAAGCAAACGAGAGAAGAATCATGCGCATTAAAGAAACCCTTAACAAGGGCTTAAAGAGAGAGTTTGAGATCACCATTCCCGCAAAAGATATGGAGACTCATCTTAATACACGCCTCGAAACCATTGGAAAGCGGGTTAAAATTCCTGGCTTTCGCCCAGGCAAGGTTCCTCTTTCTCTTGTAAAGCAACGCTATAAAGCGGAAGCTCTGAATGATGTTATCGAAAATTGCGTTGAGAAAGCTGTTCAGCAAGCCGTTAAGGAACATAGCCTTAGGCTCGCCTTAAAGCCCAATATCACCCTTGACTCTTATGAGGATGGAAAAGACTTAATTTTTCGCATGGCTGCGGAACTTCTTCCCACAATAGAAGACATCAACCTTGATGGCCTTTCCTTTGAAAAATATGTGGTGACGATTCCTACCCACCAAGTTTCAACCGTTCTTGAAGATCTCGCAAAACGCCATCAAACCAGTCATCCTCTTAAAAAACCGCGCAAATCAAAAAAAGGCGATGTGGTCATCATTGATTTTAAGGGATTCATCGAAGACGCCCCTATTGATGGTGGCGCTGGCGAAGATTACTCCCTTGAACTTGGCTCAAGCTCTTTTATTCCCGGCTTTGAAGATCAACTGATCGGTCATGACAAGGGAGCAAATGTAGATGTACGTGTTACCTTTCCAAAAGAATATCATGAAAAACGTTATGCAAACAAACCAGCCCGCTTTGATGTCGCCATCAAAGATATTCACGAAATGGCGCCCCTAGTCGTTGGGGCCGCTTTGGCAGAAAAACTTGGCTTTCCATCCCTTAAGGAGATGCAAGAGGCCATTGAAGCTAATCTTTCAAAGAATTTTGTGGCTCAAAGCTTTCTCAATACAAAACGCCATGTTTTAGATGCATTGGCTGAAAGATTCACCTTTGATATTCCTCAAAAGATGGTCGATCTTGAATTTGACAATATCTGGACTCAACTTTTACGAGAACTCGGTATTGATCAAAGCCAAGCCGCAAATATAGATGGAAAAACATTTAAAGACGCTACCGGAAAATCGGAAGATGATCTTCGCAAAGAGTATCAGATCATTGCTGAACGGCGCGTTCGTTTGGGAATCCTTCTTGCGGAAATCGGCAATCGTCACACGATTACCGTTTCTAACCAAGAATTGATGAATGCCCTTTCAGAGCGTGCCCGCGAATTTCCAGGCCAAGAGAAAGAAGTTTTTGATTTTTACCGTAACAATGAATCCGCTCTCGCAACACTGCGGGCCCCTCTTTTTGAAAACAAGGTCGTGGATTTTATTTTAGAGAAATCAAAGGTCAAGGAAATACCTATCACGCCAGAAGAGCTTGAAAAACTTCTGATCCGTGAAGAAGAAGACGCAGAAAAAAAGATTTCCACAACAGCAAAGAAGACAAGCAAAGCCTCAAAAAAGAATGATTAGGGAGAAAACCCGCCCTCGGGTAATCCTGAGAGGTATTAACAAAAAGGAAAGTCCTATGCAAACACAAATGAGTAACTTAATCCCTATGGTTGTTGAACAAACTGCTCGTGGAGAAAGGTCTTTCGATATTTTCTCACGTCTTTTAAAGGAAAGGATTATCTTCCTCAATGGTCCCATTGATGATAACGTTTCAAGCCTTGTGTGTGCACAATTGCTCTTTTTAGAATCAGAAAACCCAAACAAAGACATCCATCTTTATATTAACTCCCCTGGAGGAGTCGTTACCTCTGGTATGGCCATTTATGATACCATGAACTACATCAGGCCCGATGTCTCAACCCTTTGTTTCGGACAAGCGGCCTCCATGGGATCTTTCTTGTTAACCGCAGGGACAAAAGGAAAGCGCCTTTGCTTACCAAATGCCCGCGTCATGCTCCACCAACCTTTAGGGGGATTCCAAGGCCAAGCGGCTGATATCGAAATTCATGCGCGCGAAATTTTAGAAATCAGAGCCCGCCTGAATAAAATTTACGCAGACTGCACGGGCCAGCCCCTTGAAAAAATTGAAGCCGCTCTCGACCGAGATAACTTTATGACGCCCCAAGCTGCCAAAGACTTTGGGCTTATCGATGAGGTCGTGACCCATAGGCCCGTTCCTTCTGAAGCCAAAAAAAGTGCATAAATTCCTTTTTTTTGCCAATTTATTAACCTTTTTTTGATAGATTCATGCGATCCTAAGAGTAAGAAAATGAGCAAAGGAGCGGCAACCCATGACAAAACAAAATGATGAAGATCCCAGAGGGCCACTTTATTGCTCATTCTGCGGCAAAAGCCAGCATGAGGTTCGCAAACTTATTGCGGGACCTTCCGTTTTCATCTGTGATGAATGTGTTGACTTGTGCATGGATATTATTAAGGAAGAAAACAAAGGGCCCCTTCTGCGGTCGCCCGATGGCGTTCCTGCCCCTAAACAAATTTTTGATGTCCTCAATGACTATGTGATTGGTCAAAATAATGCAAAGAAAGTCTTATCCGTTGCCGTCCATAACCATTACAAACGTCTTGAGCACGGCAATCGCTCCGATGATGTAGAGCTTTCCAAATCTAACATTCTTTTAGTTGGCCCCACAGGCTGTGGAAAAACCCTTCTGGCCCAAACCTTAGCGCGCATTATTGATGTCCCCTTCACCATGGCGGATGCCACAACCCTCACAGAAGCGGGGTATGTGGGAGAGGATGTGGAAAACATCATCCTCAAGCTTCTTCAAGCGGCAGACTATAATGTGGAAAAAGCACAAAGAGGAATCGTTTATATTGACGAGGTTGATAAGATCTCTCGCAAATCAGACAATCCCTCTATTACACGTGATGTCTCTGGCGAAGGTGTACAACAAGCCCTTCTTAAAATTATGGAAGGAACCATTGCGTCTGTTCCTCCTCAAGGGGGCCGTAAGCATCCTCAGCAAGAATTTTTGCAAGTTGATACCACAAATATTCTCTTTATCTGCGGTGGAGCCTTTGCAGGGATTGAAAAAATTATTTCCGGTCGAGGCCGCGGCTCATCCATTGGCTTTGGAGCGGATGTACGTGGACCAGAGGACCGACGAGCCGGTGAAATCCTTCAAGACTTGGAAACGGAAGATTTGTTGAAATTTGGCCTTATTCCTGAGTTTATTGGAAGGCTTCCGGTTATTGCCACCTTGACGGATTTAGATGAAGCCGCCTTCATTCAGATTCTTACAGAGCCAAAAAACGCCCTCATCAAGCAATACCGCCGCCTCTTTAATATGGAAGGGGTTGAGCTGACTTTTACGGAAGGGGCTCTAAAAGCCATTTCTCAAAAAGCTATTGAGCGAAAAACAGGAGCCAGAGGATTGCGCTCTATTCTTGAAGGCACCCTTTTGGATACGATGTTTGAGTTACCTACCTTAGAAAACGTGAATGAAATTGTGATGAATGAGGAAGTCATTCAAAATAATGCTGACCCGCTTTTCATTTATGCGCCCAAAGAAACGAAAGGCTCAAAAAGCGCAGGCGGATCCTAAAGCCACTTCTTCCGCTCCGCCTCAAGCGTCCCTGCCGCAATGGCCTGGCGGATCCCTTCCAAAAGGCGGTTCATGAAGTGCACATTGTGAATCGTTAGGGCATTCATCACCAAAAGCTCTCCGGCTTTCAGCAGGTGATGAAGATAGCTTCGCGAGAGAGTCTGGCAGGTCTGACATCCACACGTCTCATCAATAGGCTGCGGGTCCTCTCGAAACTGCGCATTACGCAAATTTATATGCTCGCGCCCCTCTGCAAGGGCAGCGGGAACAAGCGCCCCCCCATGGCGCGCAAGACGTGTGGGGTGGACACAATCAAAGGTATCAATCCCTTGCTCCACGCCATAGAAAATATCGCTCACACCCCCAATGCCTAACAGATGCACCGGGCGGATAGGATCAAGGGGCTCCATGGCCATCTGCACAACATCTTTCATTTGAGTTTTATCAGCCCCTAAGGATCCCCCCACCGCATGACCAAAGAAAGGGAGGCTATTAACAAAATCTGCACTATTTTTCCGCAAGTCCGGATAAACACCCCCTTGCGTAATCCCATACAGCTGTTGAACCCCCTCAGGGCCCCGTTGAAACTCTGCCAGGCTTCTCTCTGCCCATCGATGACTCAGATGCATGGACCGTTCCGTATAGGATTTATCCACATGGAAGGGCGTGCACTCATCCAACACAACGATCAGATCTGCTCCCAAGGCGCGCTGCACTTGGATGGACCTTTCAGGCGTTAAGGTATGTTTCTTTCCATCAAGGTACGACTTAAACGTGGCTCCCTCTTCGTTGATTTTCAAAAGACTCTTGGGACGAGAGGAACCGCGACGACCCTTGACTTCTTCGGCAACAGATCCATGCCCCAGGCTGAAAATCTGAAATCCCCCCGAATCTGTCAGCATGGGTCCATCCCATCCCATAAAGCGATGCAGGCCCCCCCTCTGCGCCACAATCTCTGGCCCTGGCTGCAACATCAAATGATAGGTATTGGAGAGAATAATTTGGGTCTTTTCTCGCCGCATATCCTGAGGTGTGGCCCCTTTAATGGCGGCTTTTGTCGCACAAAAGATAAAGGCAGGCGTCTCCACCACCCCATGGGGGGTGGTTAAACGCCCCAGTCGCGCCTTAGAGAGAGGCGCTTGAAACCTAATCTCGAATTTAAACATTATCTCACCATAAGTCGCGCTAAATACACAAAAGGAATTCCTATAAAAGCGACAAAAACGCGCAAAATATAGGTTCCTAAGACATAGGTAAAGAAGACTGTGCTCCACGACAAGGGGTGAGGCGCAAAAATAATCCACGCCAGCACACTAAAAATCAGATTATCAAAGAAAGCGCCTATCAAGGTCGCCACAAAAGACCGCAGCCAGAGGAACTTTCCGCGGGTGAGCTTTGAGAGCGCTGCAAAAATCCAAATATCATTGAGCTGTCCTGCAGCGTATGCAATCAGGCTCGCCGCAATCAGGGCGGGGGCAGGAAAGAAAAGCACACACATGGCCTGGTGGGCCTGATCAAAGCCAGGGGCTGGCTTAAACCCTATGGTAAACAGCATAAACAGGGTGACAAAAATCATCCCCGAAAAGCTCATCCACACCGCTTGGCGGGCTTGCGCCTTTCCATAGTATTCGGTCAAAATACCACTCACAATAAAAATTGAGGAAAACACCACCGTTCCCAAAGCAATGGGTTCCTCAAAAAACTGATACCGGGTCGCCGTTTGCACCTGAAGATTGGCAACAATGACAGCAAGAGCACTGTATACCATCAGCCCTGCAGCTCCATAAAGCCGCATCATCAACAGAATAACGCCACCACACGCCAGAAGAAGACCTAAGGTGAGCAGCTCTGGAGGATGGCTCTGCAGCCAACTGATCAGAAGATGGGGGGAAAGAGAGAGGTGCATCTCACTTATAGATCCTTCGCCTTGTCTGTTTCGGGGGCGTTGCAGGGTGATTCAATGCAAGTAATTGTACCCCACGGCCGCTTCGCTCCCTCGCGATGACGCTTATTAATAACTTTTTTACATGCATTGAATCACCCTGAGGGGCGTTGCCCTTGTCATTTTAAACATAACAGAAAATGGCACACTTCGTCACACTTGTCATCTCGAAGCTTTTAAAAACCAGAGCATGTTACTAGGACGTGTCGACATTTGAGAAAACAAGGTATACATTGCATAAAAAGGAAGGGAGGAATGCAATGTATGAATTAAGAGAGGATCAGTGGAAAAAGATAAAAGACAGTCTCTTGAAATGAATGTCGACATGTCCTAGTTGACGTTAACTGTTGTCTCTCAAAAATGTATAGCTTATTCAAAACTCTTGTTAACTAAAAAAGAGACAAGAATTAGAGAGAATATCTTCAAATTGATTTGGTTGTCCATTCTTACAGTTCCTATTATTGACTTTTGGTACAGTATTATCGTGCCTCTCTTTTAATTAACAATTACCGTTTTTTGGGAACGTTAATCGAAAGAGAGATGCGAGTTTAGGGCGGATATTTTCAAAGGCTTGATACCGTAATCCTTACAACTTATCTGCCCTCCCTGCCTCTCTTCCTCCTACCCCCATCCATGTTTACCCCCATATTGGTCTGGAATGTGGCACATCACGTCTCTCTTTTAATTAACAATTACCGTTTTTTGGGAATGTTAATCAAAAGAGAGATGCGAGTTTAGGGTTCATCCGTATATCATCCCGGCCCCTTACGTGTTTGACTTTATCGTAAAGCTTTTGGAAGGCTTTAGCATCACGATTGCCGATAACCCAGGCAATGGTTGTCCTTTGAGGACGATCCACTGCTTTCCAAACTCAGAGCTTGTTTTTTTTGAATTGATAAAACGCCACATCTCGTCAAACTCGAGATCATAGCTGCCTTCGGGAGCTGAAGGGGGAGGAATATCTTCACAAAAATTACGGATCCAATGGTAAACAGCTGTCCTTGAAACCGTAAGGAGTTTTGCTATAAAGCCATAACTTGATTTTCTCATTCCATGCAGCAAAACTGCCAAAGCTTGCGCTTCAATAGGAGTCCTTTGGCGGCGATCTCCTTCGATAAACGACAATCTACAGCCTTTACATTTATACCGCTGATGCCCTCGTGCTTTACCGTTTCTAACAAGCTTAAAACTCCCGCAATCTTTGCAACTTATCTGCATCTTTCTCCCCCTGTTGTTTCGTTTTGAATGCGGTATATCACGTCTCTCTTTTAATTAACACTCACCGTTTTTTGGGAACGTTAATCAAAAGAGAGATGCGATTTTAAAGAATATTTTCAAATTTATTTGACCATCCATTCTTACAGTTCCTACTGTTGACTTTGGATGCAGCAGTATCGTGTCTCTCTTTTAATTAACAATCACTTTCGCGGATGACATAAGAATAAGGCAACTTCAAGCACGAAGAGTATATAACGTCTCTCTTTTAATTAACAATTACCGTTTTTTGGGAACGTTAATCGAAAGAGAGATGCGAGTTTAGGGCGGATACTTTCAAAGGCTTGATACCGTAATCCTTACAACTTATCTGCCTCCTTGCCTCCAAGTATCTTTACCCCCTGTTGTTTCGTTTTGGATGCAGTGTTATCGTGTCTCTCTTTTAATTAACACTTCCAAAATATAAGTGTCGGGTGGTAAGGGCTTTAGGAACAGTCAATTGACGCGTCTTTTTAAGTCATTTAATATCACAAGCATGCTTCCTATCCTTGCCCTTCTCTTTGTTTTAATGGCCATTAGCCTTAAGGATGTCAAAGACGGGATTATCCCGGATGGGTGGCTTATCCTTCTGGTTCTTCTTGGGGGGCTGCAGTTTGGGATTACGCATGGTCTCAGCGTTTTTATTCTGGGAGGAGTCGGCTATGGGCTTTACAAGATCTATCCTCTTCTTAAGCATCGTGAAGGGCTTGGGCTTGGAGACGTCAAAATGATGGCGGCTTCTGGCTCTTGGCTCCCCCTTTCTTCCCTTCCTCTTTTTTTGATAATTGCGGGGAGTGTGGGAATCCTTATTGCCCTTCTGTGGCGCTTGCTTTACAAACAGCTTCAGTTCCCTTTAGGACCCGCGCTTGCTTTTGCGCTTGGAGTCTGCGTCCTAGGAAATACTGTGTTTTCAACGGGAGAAACAAAAATGACACACGTTTTTTCAGGCCCCACCCTTTCCCCTGCAGCGGGGGGAAAACCTGATTCCCTGGTCGTTCTAATCCATGGCTATGGAGCCAATGGAGACGACCTGCTCTCTTTAGGAAAAGTATGGGCCTCTTCGCTGCCCCATACCGTCTTTGTTGCCCCGCATGGTCCCTTTATTTGTGAAGGGAATCCGTCTGGAAAACAATGGTTTGGGTTAAGTGACTGGGACCCAATGCGAATTTTGAAAGAAATTCAAACCATCACCCCTGCTTTTAATCAATATTTAGACGGGCTCTTAAAACTTTACGATTTGCCCCCTGAAAAGCTGGCCTTGGTTGGATTTTCTCAAGGGGCCATGCTTTCTCTCCATGTCGCTTTTTTAAGACCCCAATGTGGGGGCGTTGTGGCCTATTCAGGAGCCTTTTTAGACGATCCCACGGAAGTTAAGATTGCCCGCCCGCCAGTCCTGCTCGTCCATGGAACAGAAGACCAGGTTTTGCCTGTGTCCTGCTCAGAAACGGCAGAGACTCAACTCAAGGCGATCGGCGTTCCTGTGACCCTCTCTCTTCTGCCAAATCTTGGGCATGGAATTAATGAGAGGGGTCTTGAAATGGGGGGCGCTTTTTTGAGAGACGTATTTGTTGACAAAAAGCCTCTAAACGAGTGAGGTAAGGAGCATGAGTAAAAAACACCCTATTTTTGAGCTAGACCCAGAAGAGCAGGACTTGTCCGATTCTTTTGATCGAGACGAATGGAAAAGTGTAGAAAATTTAAAAGAAGAGACGGCAAAAGCACAACACGCGGCTGCAAAATTTTTACATAAGCTTCACCTAAACCCAAGGACACACACGCCATGGCACGACCAAAAATTGCCCTCATAGGGGCCGGCCAAATTGGAGGGACACTCGCCTACCTTGTGGGCTTGAAAGACCTCGGAGACATGGTCCTCATTGATATTGCAGAAGGCACCCCTCAAGGCAAAGCCCTTGATATCGCTGAAGCCGCCCCTATTGAAGGATTTGATGGGGTTTTTAAAGGCAGCAATGATTACAAAGACCTGGAAGGAGCAGATGTGGTCATTGTTACCGCAGGTGTGCCCCGCAAACCCGGGATGAGCCGCGATGATTTATTAGGCATTAACACAAAAATTATCCGCACCGTTGCGCAGAAAATTCGGGACCATTGTCCGGAGGCTTTCGTGATTGTCCTCACCAACCCCTTAGACGTGATGGTTGGGGTGATGCAAGAGGCCTCAGCTCTTCCTCCCCACCGGGTTGTGGGGATGGCTGGTGTTCTAGATAGTGCTCGCTTCCGCTATTTTCTTGCCCAGGAATTTAAGGTGTCTGTTGAAGATGTGTACGCCTCCGTCTTAGGGGGTCATGGAGACGCCATGGTTCCTTTAATTCGTTATTCAACGGTGGCGGGCATTCCTTTGCCTGATCTTATCCGTATGAAATGGACTACCCAAGAAAGGCTGGATGCGATTGTTACCCGTACCCGTCAGGGGGGAGGAGAAATTGTAAACCTTCTCAAAACAGGGTCGGCTTTTTATTCTCCTGCGTCTTCAGCTATTGCCATGGCAAAATCCTATTTACTTGATAAAAAAAGAATTTTTCCGTGTGCGGCGTGGTTAAGGGGAGAATATGGTGTGAAAGATCTTTATGTGGGAGTTCCCGTCGTCATTGGATCCAAGGGCGTTGAACGTATTATAGAGCTTTCCCTCAATGAAGCAGAGCGCGTCATGTTTGATCATTCCGTCACGGCCGTGCGTGACTTGGTTGCGGCTGTGAAAGGACTGGACCAGCGAGAAAACTAAGGGCCGCCAATTCTTAATCCTTATTTAAAAAGTGGCACACTTTCCTTACTCCTTTGTCATTCTTGCCCTTACAAAAACTCAACTCTCTATAAACAGAGGCTTGTTCTTGGCAGAGCGATGGCGATCTTTAAGCTCAATATCGATATATTTATCCGTAATGACGCTTGAGCTATGCCCCGCATCATCTCGCACATGTTCCCGGGGGCGGCGTTTGACATCATCTGAGATGCCTGTATGGCGCAACCAGTGGACGGTGGCTTCGCTTAAGGACTCAGCTTCTTCGATAAGGCCCTCTTTGTGAAGTTGTTCAATGCTTTGGTCAAAACAGTATTGGACAACTTTACGCACGTAGGTGGTGCTTGTAATCGGCCCCTTGCCTTTTATTTTAACCAATAAGGGAGAGTAGTCAGCGGGCGAGGGGAGAGGGGGCAAGGTCAAATGTGTGCGCCATCGCTTCAGGGCGTCTAGCATGGAATTACTGACGGCGATTTGCCGCTCTTTGTTGCCTTTCCCAACCGTTGTAAACCACCAGTTTCCTTCACTATCCCGATGAAAGTGATTCATGCTGGGAATCCAGCGCGGACTTGCGGCAAGCTCTGAAATGCGCAAATACATCATATAGAGGATGGACAGCATAAACAGAGTCCGCTCGTGGGTGTCAGGATCAGCATTCGCTAAGTGTTGAGCCATTTTTATCACGTATTCCCATTGAAGCTCTGACAATCTTCGAATTTTTGGAGCCCCTTGGTGTTTGCGAATAAATTTGCTTTTTTGACGAATGAGCGCAACGGGGTTCATGGACACATAGTCGTCTTGTAATAAATAATTAAAAAAAGTGCTTAAAATGGAGAAAATTTCTTTGGTGCTTCCTAAGGAGAGATCAAACTCTTTAGAGTCAGGGCGTTCTCCCTTGCGATGGGCGGCTTTTGACACGGTCAAAACAAAGGGCCTCCATTCAGGGTTAGGCCCGCGTACGCCCTCTTTTTCAAGAAAACGGGGGGCTTTTTTAAGGCCGATCCATGATTTAGGGGGGCTTTGGCAAAAGTGAACAAACGCCTCTATATCCTCGCGCCGGAGCTGTTTGAGGGATTTCCCCGCAACATGCAGGCCCCACTGAAGCAATCGTTCAACTTCTCGGCGGTAAGAATTAAAGGTCCCCTGGCTTCCTGTATAATTTTTTAAAAACGCAAGGGTGGCAAAAAAATCTTGTTCCTGATCTGGAGTAAAGAGTTTGGGAGGAACGCACCCTTTGATATAATCTAAGGAATCGAAAAGAGGGAGGGGGTGTTTCTTCTTATTCATTCTATACTCAAATGAGAGACGTTGTTGAGGGATGGGACAGAAATTTTCCTCCTTTAAGGATTTTTTGTCACTCGATTAAAAAAGTGTTGCACCTAAATTTTGACGCGCTACGCTTCTCAAACGTCGCACATGGGCACACTAACATCCACATGGTAGGATCGAGAATTGGCGCGCCCGAAGGGATTTGAACCCCTGACCTTTGCCTCCGGAGGGCAACGCTCTATCCAGCTGAGCTACGGGCGCTTCTTCTTTTAGGTATCAGATTCTTGGAAAACTGTCATTAAAATTAAGCTGTGAAATAGGGTAGATTGCTTGAGGTGACCTCTGCCCTGGCTCCAAAGCAGGTCTTTCTAGAGGAGGAAAATCTCAGACTATTCTCGAGGTGAGGTCTTTAAGGCTAAAACGATAAAATTATATTTACTTATCTTTTTTGCCTCAACATAGTTAATGACAAAGGAGTAAGGAAAGTTACCAGTCCGGTGTTAAGCTCTATGTTTTTTCTGGTGGACGGAAAGAATAAAATTTGATACATATGACTTATTCATAGCCTTAACTCCTTGGAGTATATGGAGAGAGTCTTCAAATCCAGCAAGAACCTATAAAACCCTCTCCACTTTAACAACTCAGCCTTTTGAACCACTTACTCTGCAATACCACTCTTACCACTAGGCTTCAGACGTAAGATACTAAACTATTAAGGCTGTTGTCTAGAAAAAAATTTCAAATTATGAAAATAAAATTCGATTGGTGAAAAAACCTATGAAAAATACTGAAAGAGGGAATCGCCTCAAAAGATGTAGAGCTATGCTTAAAATGACGTTGAAAGAGTTTTCAACGGCTCATCAAGTGAGTGTCGGGGCTCTGTCGAGTTGGGAATCTGGGGCGTCCCCCATAACTGAGAAAAATATCCATAAAATTATCAGTCTTCTTGCCGCAGAAGGCCTTATTTGTTCCAAAGAATGGCTTCTGGAGGGCACAGGACCTTCACCCTATTTGTATTCTTCCCAAGCGCAAGAAGACAAAAAGAAACAACCATTTGATTTAACGGGACAATTTGTTTTTTTTAAAGAAATCGAGTCTTTTAAAAAGGCCCACCCTGAAATGTTGATCACTCTGGTGCGGGATGACGCCATGCATCCTTTCCTAAGGGTGGGGGATTATGTGGGGGGATCTCCCTTGACAGAGGAAAACTCTGCCAAGGGGGACGGACATATCTGTATTGTAGAGGTGAAAGAAGGAGACTTCCTTGTCCGACAAGTCTTCGGTCAAGGAGATAAAACCCTCCTTCTTTGCACAAATCCAGAAAGCAAAAATAATTTCCTGCTTTTAGAAGAGACCCCTTTAAAAATAGCCCCTGTTGTTTTTATGAGGCGAAGTTAAGGCGCACAAGCTGCGTGGAGTTTTGCTCTTTTTCCTGTTTTGAAGCTCCAGGCAGTACTTACCGCCGTAGTCGCCTCTTGGCTTTGGCGATCTTGCAGCTGTAGAATATTTCTGTGATCCTCAGATTCTTTTACCTCTATATAAAATTGGTCTTTATTTGCAACTAAAGAATCTCTCTCTAAAATGGCTATAGAGAGAACCCGGTGAAGATTATGCTTCTGGAGGGCTTGCTTTATTTTATCAAAAAATTGAGAATTCTTTTCAATTAATTTTGTGGCGGTTTTCACAGCTGGGTCTAGTGATGCTTCAAATACATTAACATCCCCCTCATCAGAAACGATCCAACTGGACGGCAAGGCGCCCTTTTTGATGGCTTTTTTCCATGGATGGGGAGAGGTGACAAGGGAAGGAACACCCTCCACGTTTTGAAATTCCTCAACTGCAACTTGGTCTTTTTCGACGGAAAAGTGCTTGTGTATTAAACGTAACCCTATACAGGCTTCAAGTTTACAAGAGACCAGTATTTCTTTTACTGTTTCAATAAGCTCCTCAAAGTATGGGGATGAGCTTAACGCAAGATTTGCCTCTGCAAGAGAGGGTAAGGCATTGTAATGACGAGCATAAGATAAAGTATTCATGAATTGATCCTCCTAATAAGTTGTTATGTTTTGTTATATTGTATTAAAAAAAGAACACATTACTACTCAAATAAATTATATGTTTTCATGAGCTTCCCAGTGATGCTCCCTAAGGGGGTTAAGCTGAGCCGCCAAATAAAGTATATACTCCGTATCAATATGACGTGTTTTTAATTTATTCCATCCAAAAGAAAAAGTCTCAACGCAATAGATGCTCTTTCTAAAGGAAAAAGTAATCCCATCATTCGTTTGAGTAGCTTTGAGTCTTTCTTCACAACACGGGCTTGTTTCTTGCTCAACTTTCCAGGAAACAACGGCAAAACCATTTTTTACAACAGAGGCGTGACATTTTTTTTCCGCAGGGTCGTCATAACAGTATTTCTCCCAATACGCATCGTGCCAGGCGTCTTGGTTACAGAAGGAGCTTACCCGATGTCCCTTTTTTCCATAGTTTTGGATGAGGTTATGGCTAAAATAGGTGGCCCCTGTCTTTTCTGTAACACCTCGCAAATGATCTTCGAACTGACCTTCAAAATCTTTTCGAAGAATAATTTCCACATCAGAAGAATTAATAATAATAGGTTTTTTCATTTTATACATACTCTTTTTTATGTTATTGTTTATATATTGCTATGAACGTCCCAGTGATAGTCTCGCAAGGGCTTAAGAAGAGACGTTAAGTGAGCTATATAGTCAGTATCAAGCGTTTCTGGGGTCAAGTCTTTCCAACCGATTAATAAACTTTCAAGATAATTATCTGGTCGTTTGAAAGAAAAGAAAAGACCATCTTTTACGTTAGTCATCAATGTTCTTTCTTGGATACAAGGGCTCCCTTCATAGCCCATTTCCCATGAAATAACGCCAAAATCATTTGCTTTGGTAGCCTTATGGATAGTCCTTTCCGCAGGATCCTCGTAGCAATATTTATCCCAATACACATCGTGCCACTCTTCATAATTACAGAATGTACTTACTGAGTGTCCCCCTTCCTGATAATTTTTGATAATATTATGACCAATGTACATAGCCCCTGTATCTTTTTCAATTCTCTTTAGTTGCTCCCCACACTCGTCATAAAAGTCTTTTCTCATGATAACTTTCATAAAAGGATGGGGCATAATGCCACGAGGATTAATAATTTTAGGAATTCTCATTATACTTTCTCCTCTAAATATTTAAAGGGTGCTAATTTCTTTTTAAAGGTTAACAAGAACACTAAATACACACAAGCCAAAAAACATGTGTAAATTGCGGGAGACCACAATATCTCTGTCTCCTTAATCAGATAAATCGCAAGGAAGGGCTGAACGCCTCCGAGTAAAGCTTGGCCAAGATTGTTGCTAAAAGCAGCGCCTGTATATCGCTCCTTCGTGGAGAATGAACTGGCTGCGAGATGAGGCATACATCCGCATATTCCCCCTGTCGGAATGGCAAAAAGGAATAAGGCTAGGATTATATTTTCTAGCTTTCCTGAGGCTAAAAGCATATGAATAGGGAAGATAAAGAGAGTAATAAATATGAGAGAAAAATTCAGTGTCTTATAAAGGCCAAGCTTGTCGCAAATTCTTCCTCCTAAACCAACGCCTATCATAGCGAGCACAGTCCCAAAAGCAGCACAGGACAATGAAAAAGAGGAAGAAAAGTTCAAGAACTGGCTGAGGAACAAATTCACAAACGTAAATCCCGTGTAAGTCAAGCAGACTCCCGTACCTACACACAAGAAGACATTGAGTACATTAAGTTTTTTCTCTTTTAAAATCCCAACAAGAGGAATTTGATGCTCGCTCTCTTTGGAAGATTCTTGAAGAAAGGCAGGGGATTCTTGAATAAAGGATCTTAAATAAAGACCGACGAATCCTATGCTTGCCCCAAACAAATAGCAGAGTCTCCAGGATTCTTCGGATGCGTACGATGAGGTTGCGATCATGCTCACAAAAAAAGCCAAAAGGGCTGCCATTCCATTTGATGTCGCGAGTAAGCCGCCTGTGGCCCCTGGATTAACGCCACGGTAGTATTCTAAAACATACACGTTCGACCCTTGGCCTTCTCCCCCCATACACAATCCTTGGATCAGGCGTGAGAAAACAAAAAGGATCGGCGCGAAGATGGAAATATCTTTATAGGTGGGCAAAAGTCCAATGCTCGTTGTGGCGAGGGCCATCCCAAAAATGCTTAACAAAAGAGCTTTTTTGCGGCCATAAATATCACCAATATACCCGAAAAGAATGCCCCCAACAGGCCGCATCATAAATCCAACAAGAAAGGTGAGAGAGCCAGCTAAAAGAATAGAAACTTTATCTTCAAGAGGGAAAAAGAGCTGAGAAATATAGGGAAACATCATCCCTGTGATTAAAAAGTCATACATCTCGAGCATATTGCAGACATATGCTCCAATAAACACTTTGTTTTTAGAAAAAAAAGCGCTCTTAGATGAAGGCGAAGATGCGATGGTTAAGGTTGTCATACAAATCGAAGTTTCCCATTTAATAAGGGGAAATTATACGCCCCCTCCCTTTTTTTCATTCTTATCCTAAAAATAATACACTTTCAAGAGTAAAAATTAAAATTTTATTAAAAAAATTTTTTAAGCTATAAAAGGGATCAAAAAAGTGTATGATCAGAAGAATAATAAGGGGGTAAAATCATGCAAAATGAGCCCATGGAGACAAAAGATACGGTTGTAAGCTGTGATGGAGGGGGAGGCGTTTTAGGACATCCCCTCATCTATCTTAACCTCGGTACAGAAGAAAAAGTCGTGTGTCCCTATTGCAGCAAATGCTTTGTAAAGGCCGGGACCTCATGAGAGGGGATCCGAAACGGGACACAATCCTGGCCTTATTAAGCATCGGGATGATGACATCAGGATATGCGTCCCCCCAAAAGATGGGGCTGGCTAATCCTGCGGCTATCTATTGTATAGAACAAGGCGGAACCCTCGAAGAGGCGCAGGGGCCTGATGGCGGCGCGCGCGGGATTTGCATTTTTCCAGATCATCGCCAATGTGAAGAATGGGCCTTGTTTCAAAGAGACTGCCCCCTGGGAGGCGTTGATGTATCCGGGTTGACAACACCTGCTGGTACGTACTGCGCCTTAAAAGGGGGCACAGTTTCAGAAGATGAAACCACCTGCCACCTGCCCTCGGGAAAGATTTGCCCTACTCAAGAAGTGTATGAGGGGGCGTGTTCGTGAATCAATACCTAAGCCTTTTTAAGCTGAGCTACCAAGTCTTGATGAAGCTCTTGCTCCTCTGGGGTGGGATCAAAGGAACGCGGAGCGCGGTAGGTCTTGCCTGTGGGAACATCCCCCAGCACACCTTGGGTTTTAGAAGAAAAATCAAGGGAAAGAGCCGGTTGTTTTCCTCCTATAAGCTCGAGGTAAACTTGGGCTAAAAGTTCTGCATCCAACAGGGCGCCGTGCTTGTCTCGCGCCTTATTATCCACCCCAAACCGCTTACACAAGGCATCAAGGCTTGCGGGAGAGCCTGGAAACTTTTTTCGTGCCATAATCAGCGTATCAATCGCGCGCGACGCGGGAATTTCTGGGAAATCATGGCCTTTTAATTCCGCATTCAGGAACTTCATGTCAAATTTTGCATTATGGATAACAAGAGGGGAGTCTTCGATGAACTCTAAAAAGAGAGACCCCATTTCTTTAAAACGGGGGTGGTCTTTCAAAAAGTCAGAGGATAACCCATGAACAGCATAGGCATCCTGGGGAACACCGCGATCGGGGTTAAGATAGGTGTGGAAAATACGCCCCGTGGGAATGTGGTTGATAAGCTCAAGACACCCAATTTCGACAAGACGATGGCCTTGACTGGGTTCAAACCCCGTTGTTTCTGTGTCTAAGACAACTTCTCGTGTCATAAGGTTCCCTTTGTAAGGTGGTTGGCCATGTTCCGTCCCATTCGGGGGGCGGGTGGTGAGAGAGAACCGAAAGGATCTCTTGAACTCTTTTTAAAGGACTCCCTCTTCCTCGTCCAGTAGGGACGATAAAATCCGCCCCCTTCAATTTTTGTTTTTCAGGCATTTGTTGAGATTCCAAAAGAGTAAATTTTTTCAAGGACATCCCTTTCCGTCTTAAAACGCGCTGCTTTCGCAAAGGATAAGGAGCCGAGGCCAAGACAATAGAATGGCAATAACGGTGAAGACCCACTTCAAAAAGAAGGGGCACATCAAGAACAACGTAGGGGGTGCCTTTATTTTGATGATGATGAAGGAATTCCTTTTGAAGGCGCGCAAGAGAAGGATAAAGAAGACTTTCAAGCTTGCGCAAACGATCAGGCGACGACAGGGTGTGTTCCCCTAAAAGGAATCGGTCAATCTTACCGTTTACAAAAACCTCTGGCCATAGCTCATAAATAGCCTGACAAACGACGGGATCGCTGGCAAGAAGGGTATGAATGACTGTATCAGAACACAAAACGGGGATGCCCAAGCGCTCAAAAGAGCGGGCCAAGGTCGATTTCCCTGCTCCGATTGCCCCGGTCAGTCCTATAATCCACATAAAAAACGTCCTTTGGGGGATAAGCTGTGGGTATCCTGTGAATAAAAGGGGGAATAAGAGGGGGGGATTCCGTGGAATGTGGATAAGTGAATGTTATCCCCACCCGTATCCCCTTGGGGATTCTTTTGCACAGGGCTGTGGATTCTTTTCCTATTGAAAATTTTTCCCATTATCGCCATTTGCTTATCCACAGGATAAAAACACCTTATGAGGTTGATAGCAGTCTTATTTTTAACACTTTCCACAGCAATCAGCTATGTTTAAAAAAGAGATCCTGTAGAAAAATAGATCTGTTGATAAAAAGGGGATAAAATTTGATCCCCACCATTCACAGGATATACTACCACAACTACCATTAATAATTTATAGATAAGAGAGATAAGGATAAAATATGTCAAAATTTTTAGATCTCTTTCAAGGGAAGTCGTTTCCGTCCCCGCCTGTGTGGTTTATGCGTCAAGCCGGGCGGTCGCTTCCTGAATACCGTGAGGTGCGAAAGGAATGCAAAACCTTTCTTGATCTTTGTTATTCTCCTGAACGTGCGGCCAAAGTCACGCTTCAGCCTGTTGATCGCTTTGGCCTTGATGCGGCTATTTTATTTTCAGACATTCTTGTTGTCCCCCATGCTCTTGGCCAACAGGTGTCCTTTGAAACGGGGAAAGGGCCACGGCTTTCGCCTCTCTCTCTGTCTTCCTTTGATCAGACCCTTTCTTTTTCTTCCTTTCCAGAAACATTAGCCCCCGTTTACGAAGCCATTCGTCTTGTCAAAGCCAGGACCTCTCCCCTGATTGGGTTTTCTGGCGCGCCGTGGACCTTGGCTCTTTATATGCTGGAAGGGGAAGGAACCCGTGATTTTGCCCAAGCAAAGCAGATGGCCTTTTCTGATGAGGATAGGTTTTCAGCCTTATTGGCGGTTTTAACCGAGGCTGTTTCTCGCCATCTCATCGAGCAAGTCAGGGCGGGTGTGGATGCGATCCAACTCTTTGAGTCGTGGGCAGGGCTGTGTCCCGCAACCCACGTTCACCCCTGGATTATTGAGCCAACAAAGGCCGTTGTGGCGGCTCTTAGACAAGAGTTTCAGACTCTCCCCGTGATTGGGTTTCCAAAAGGACTGGGAGTAAATCTCATAGCCTATGGGCGAGACACAGGGGTGTCTGCCCTCGGTCTTGATGCGTCTGTTCCCCTTTCTTGGGCTTCAGAAAACCTTCCCAACCCTTTGATTTTTCAAGGAAACCTAGATCCCCTCTTACTTGTAGCCGGAGGAGAGCCCCTCAAAAGGGGAATTCAGTCCATTCACCAAGGCATGAAGGGGCGGCCTTACATCTTTAACCTTGGTCATGGGGTCCTTCCTCAAACGCCTCTTTCCCATCTTGAGGCGTGTGTTCAATGGGTGCGAAGCCTTGCGTAAAAAGACCGCCGTTATTCTTTTTAATTTAGGGGGGCCTTCCTCAGAGGAAGAGCTGCCCTCTTTTCTTTTCAGTCTTTTTTATGATCCCGCAATTCTTTCTTTTCCCAATCCTTTCAGGTACATCCTCGCTAAAATAATCTCCACCTGTCGTTTGGGCAAGGCCAGGCGTATGTATGCGCCGCTGGGGGGGGCGTCTCCCCTCCTTCGCAACACTCAACATCAGGCCGAAGCGCTTGAAAAGGAATTGGGACAGGGCTACCGCGTGTTTGTTGCCATGCGCCATGCAGCACCGCGTGCGTCTGATGTGCTGCCGGAGGTCAAGGCCTATGGCCCCCATGAGGTCGTCCTTCTTCCCCTCTATCCCCAGTTCTCAACCACAACCACAGACTCTTCCCTTAAGGCATGGAAGACGGCGACCAAGGGGTGGAATGTGCCGACACGATTTATCCCTTCTTATCCCACACAAGAGGGGTTTTTAAGGGCCCTTCAAGATCTTATTCCGCCTTTCTATGAAAGGGCGCAACGCCATGGGGTGCCCCAGGTTCTGTTGACAGCTCATGGTCTCCCTGAAAAAATCATTAAAAAGGGCGATCCTTATCAGGACCAGGTGGAAGAAACAGCAAAAGAGCTCGCCCAACTCCTCTCTTTGAAGGATCCTATTCTATGTTACCAAAGCCGTGTGGGGCCTCTGAAATGGATTGGCCCTTCGATTGAAGAGGAAATTATCAAGGCTTCCCGTCTCAAGCAACCCCTTGTTATTGTTCCCCTTTCTTTTGTTTCTGAGCATTCAGAAACGCTTGTCGATCTTGATATAACCTTGCGAGAGCTTGCTTTTCGAGAGGGGTGCCCGGCGTATGAGCGCGTTTCCACCCCTCAAACCCATCCTTTTTTTATTCAAGGCCTTGCGTCTTTGGTTACGGGGAGGTCGACTTATGCTTTTTGACACTTATCATATTCTTTTAGCCCTTCATCTTTTGGCTGTTATTGCGTGGATGGCGGGGCTTCTCTATCTTCCCCGTCTTTTCATTTATCATCTTGAATTTGATGTCGGATCAAAGGGGTATGAGACATTTTGTCGGATGGAGAGGCGGCTTTTGAAAATAATCATGCTCCCTGCCATGCTTCTAACCTTTCTTTTTGGCTTTCTGTTGGCCTTTTTAGCAAACACGTGGGGGTCTCCCTGGTTTCACGCAAAGCTTGTCTTTGTTCTTTTTCTGGCGGCATTCCATGGGTTTCTTGTCCAAACGGCAAAAAATTATTCTTTTGGAAAAACGCCTTCTTTGTCCAGAAAAACCCTTGTTTTTTTGAATGAGCTTCCGTTTTTGCTCGCAATTGTCATTGTTTTTTTAGCTATTTTAAAACCTCATTGAAAAATAGTACGTGAAGATGGCCGCAGGGTTATCTATAACAATTTTGACTTCATTTACAATATGTTAATCTTTCTTGAGCATACTATACATCCCCCAAAAGAAGAGCTCATTAAGGGAGTGACGATATCGCAGCCACTGAAACGCGCCCCCCGTGATCGCATCGAAATCGGTGTGATTGAAGACGAAAACGGTCCATGGATTGTTGAAATAATGTATGAAAGCCCCACGCGAATGAGTGATGAGGACATAATTAGACGGTTCCATGAATACCGTCAGCTACCTGTCCCGGAGACTACATGGAACCATCTCAGTAAATACGGCAAAGGTGCGAATGAATTGACCGCCCTAATGTCGTCTAATGATGATTATCGCTCTCCCCGTGGGCAGGTGATGGTAACCAGCTTGCGTGCATGGGAAGACCTTGGAGGGCTCCAATGCAAAGCTAAACCTGCACAGGGGATTTGGGTAAATTGCAAGCCACTCGGGGGCTGATCCATCCCTCGTTGGCGGCAAACGGCCCTGTCTGGCGGCAAAGCAACCGATCGTGTTTCGAACGCGTGACTCTCGCCTATGCGAATGGCTGCCCCAGACAGTGGCCGGCGCCCCTTTCATGTCACGGGGGGCGTCATTCCCAAAGAGAGTTCATGCTCCTTGTCAATTGCAACATGTATAAGTTCAGATAGATGTGAGACAAGTTTGAAGCTAAAAGGCTTTAGAAAAAAGCCTTTTAAAGGATTTGTTCTTGATGAGATTAAAAGGTTTTCAAAGCCTTGATTGTCAAGGTCTTTGAGAGAAGCGTGCCTTGATAATCAAGGCAGAAAACCTACAAATTTCATCAGAACAATTCTGTCTCATTTCATATGAACTCATACAAACAAAAAATAAGGCTTGCTTTATCTGAAAAAATTTGCCATTAATAGCGTCAACCTTCCTCAATTTCCCAGTGAAAACTTATGAATTTAAAAACTTTGAAGTCTAAGACCCCTGTTGAGCTCTTATCCTTAGCGGAAGAGCTTAATATTGAAAATGCAAGTACCTTGCGAAAACAAGACATGATGTTTTCCATTCTTAAAAGCATGGCTGAAAAGGGGGAAACCATTTTTGGCGGTGGCGTTGTTGAAATTTTACAAGATGGGTTTGCCTTTCTTCGTTCTCCTGAGGCGAACTATTTGCCGGGGCCGGATGATATTTATGTGTCTCCAAGTCAGGTGCGCAAATTTGCCATGCGAACAGGGGATACGGTTGAGGGGGAAATTCGGGCGCCTAAGGATGGGGAACGGTATTTTGCTCTTTTAAAAGTCAACACAATTAACAATCAGCCTCCTGATGCGATTAAGCACCGTCTTAATTTTGATAACTTAACTCCCCTTTATCCTGACGAAAAAATCAATCTTGAGATCGACGATCCAACTTACAAAGATCTTACCTCCCGTGTTATTGAGCTTGTGGCTCCCATAGGGAAAGGCCAACGTGCTTTAATTGTGGCGCCTCCTCGGTCAGGAAAGACCGTGATGATGCAAAACATCGCTCATTCTATTGCAAAAAACCATCCTGAGATCACTCTCATGGTGTTGTTGATTGATGAGCGTCCTGAAGAGGTGACCGATATGGCGCGCTCCGTAAAGGGAGAAGTCATCAGTTCAACCTTTGATGAACCCGCAACGCGACACGTTCAAGTTGCTGAAATGGTTATTGAAAAAGCCAAACGCCTTGTTGAATTAAAGAATGATGTCGTGATCCTTTTAGATAACATCACACGTCTTGCGCGCGCATACAACACAGTGATTCCGTCCTCTGGAAAGGTTCTCACAGGGGGTGTGGATGCCAATGCTTTGCAGCGTCCGAAAAGATTTTTTGGGGCGGCTCGAAATATTGAAGAAGGGGGCTCGCTCACCATTATTTCAACAGCTTTGGTGGACACAGGGTCGCGCATGGATGAAGTCATCTTTGAAGAATTCAAAGGAACAGGAAACTCTGAAATTATTTTGGATCGTAAACTTTCTGACAAACGAACCTTTCCTGCTATTGACATCACAAAATCAGGAACCCGAAAAGAAGAACTCTTGGTGGGCAAGGATCTTCTTTCAAAAATGTGGGTTCTTCGCCGCGTCTTGATGCCTATGGGGACAACGGATGGGATGGAATTCCTTCTTGAAAAGCTTCGCAACACCAAAAACAACGCAGAATTTTTTGATTCTATGAACTCTTAGGGAAAAATTGTTTCACGTGAAACATTTTAAGGACGAAATTGTTTCACGTGAAACAATTTGCCACCTCGAAATTTACAAAACCCTTTTAGAAACGTGGCAAAAAAAGATAAATTTGGTTTCCGCTTCAACGCTCTCCCACACCTGGGAGCGTCATTTTGAGGATTCTCTCCAGCTTCTTCCTCACCTTCCTCAAACAAAATCAACCCTTATTGATCTTGGAAGTGGGGCAGGATTTCCAGGCCTTGTGTTGGCAATTTGTAGACAAGAAACCTTAGATGTTACCCTCGTGGAGGCGGATCTTAGGAAATGCCTTTTTTTGGAAAATGTTTCACGTGAAACATTTTTAAGGGTGACTGTTTTAAGATCGCGTATTGAATCTCTTTCTGGGATCAAAGGAGATGTTATCACGGCACGAGCCCTTGCTCCCCTTTCTGATTTATTAGAGTATGCCTTTCCGTTGATGAAGAAAACATCAACCTGCCTTTTTTTAAAAGGAAAAGAGGTGGAAAAAGAAATTGAAATGGCCAAAAAAAAATGGGAATTTTGTCTTGAAATATTTCCCAGTTTGACGGATTCTGGAGGAAGAATTTTAAAAATATCTCAACTGCAGAGGATCCTTCCCCCATGACCCACATTGTCGCTGTTGTAAATCAAAAGGGGGGAGTTGGTAAAACAACGACAACGTTAAATCTTGCAACAGCTCTCTCAGCGGTTGGTAAAAGAAATCTTGTCATTGATTTTGATCCTCAAGGAAATGCAACAACAGGTCTTGGGATTGTTGAAAAAAAAACGATAGAGGGAAGCTATGAAGTTCTTATTGGAAAAATAAGCCCAGAAAAGGCCATTCAAAAAACACAAGTTCCTCATCTTTACCTGATCCCTGCAAGTGTTCATCTTTCAGGAGCAGAATTAGAACTTGTTTCTATGCCATCCCGTGAAAGACGCCTTCTGGGGGTACTTGAAAAATTAACATCATCCTTTGATTATATTTTTATTGATTGCCCCCCTTCCCTAGGGCTTCTCACGTTGAATGCCCTTGTGGCTGCGAACAAGGTTCTGGTTCCCCTGCAGTGCGAGTTTTATGCCTTGGAAGGACTCAGTCAGCTTCTTTATACCATTGCTCAAGTTCGTAAAAAGTTTAATCCGCACCTTGATCTACAAGGAATTGTTTTGACTATGTTTGATAACCGAAGCAGTTTGAGCACTCAAGTAGCTCATGATGTTCGTCAACATTTAAAGGAAAAAGTCTATAATACCCATATTCCACGGAACGTGCGCGTAGCAGAAGCGCCTTCTTTTGGAAAACCCGCTGTTGTTTATGATTTAAAGTGTCAAGGATCCCAAGCTTACATTCAATTAGCAAAAGAAATTTTATCTCAAGAAGGAGAATTAGCGGCATGAACGAAATGAAAAAAAATGCTTTGGGGAGAGGGCTTTCCTCTCTTTTGAACCCCAGTGAATATGACGATGCTGAAGGCCAAATCATAAATTTACCTTTAGAGTCCATTCAAAAGGGCTCTTTTCAGCCTCGCAGGTATTTTCCAGAAGAAGACTTGAATGAGTTAGCTGCGTCTATTCAGGAACGAGGGGTTTTACAGCCCATCTTGGTGCGGTCTTTTTCAGATAAGCAATATGAGCTTATAGCGGGAGAGCGTCGTTGGAGAGCTGCAAAAATAGCAGGGCTTCATGAAATTCCTGCGATCGTGAGGAATTTTTCTGATGGTGAAGCCTTGGAAATTGGACTTTTAGAAAATATCCAACGCCAAGACTTAAATCCCATTGAAGAAGCCGAAGGGTATCATCGGTTAGCCGAAGAATTTGAACACACACAAGAATCTCTTTCTCGGATTTTAGGAAAAAGTCGTAGTCATATTGCGAATACTCTGCGCCTATTAACCTTACCAAAAACCGTTCAAGAGCATTTAGTGACGGGAAAACTTTCCGCAGGGCATGGGCGCTCTTTGATTGGTGTTGAAGATCCCGAACACATTGCCGAGATGATTATTTCAAGAAGGTTAAGTGTTCGCCAAGCGGAGGCCCTCGCAAAGCAAAAAGGAGAAAATGAAGAAAATCCTCAGACTGCGTCTTCTTCTGATCCGGAAAAAGAAATTTTGCAAAGGCAACTGTCTGATCTTTTGGGAATCCAAGTTGAGCTTATTTTAAAGGGAGCAGGAGGAAAAATTTCTATTCCTTTTAAAAATCCCATGGACTTAGACACTCTTATAAATAAATTCAATAAGTTAAAACCAAAAGAGCAGGAACATTCCCTAAGAATTTGGAGCTAAATTGTTTCACGTGAAACATTTTAACCTCAAGAAATTGTTTCACGTGAAACAATTTCTCTCAACACTTGAGGAAGGGTGAAGCCTGCGTATTTTATTTTTTGCTCAAGGAAAAGGAGAACTTCCAAAAAGGTTTGAACCTCTGCTGTCGTCCAACGAGAGAGCGCAGATTCAAAAAGTGGCTGGTCTTTAAAAAAAATAGGGGGAGTGATTTTTTGCCAAGGGATTGTCTTCGGTGCATTTTTATAGGGCATGAGCTCAAAAAGAGTTAAAAAAGAACGCGCTAGACCCCTCAAAAAAGGAATAAGATCCGCTGTAGTGAGAGTCGAGCAAAGGGCCGTGGTTTTGACCGCATTCTTCAAAAGAAAAGCCTCTCGAAGAGGGGTGAAGTCCTCGGTGGACGATTGATTCCCCAAAAATGATTCGTAATGGGCCTTTGGAACCTCCCCAAAAAGCTTAATTTTCTGTAACTCTCCTAAAAGCCCCATATAATCGTTTTGGTAGGCCTTAAAAAGATCCCTTTTGAACCCATCATCGAGAGTCATTCCCCCTATCATAGACTCAAATTCAGGGGTCGTTAAGGGAGAGGCATAGGCTGCAATTGCAAGAGACCGAGGAGCACTTGTAAAATGAGTCACAAGCTTTGAGGTCGCGCGGGCTTTTGTTGAGGTAAAAATAAAAATACCCTCTGAAAGATGATTGATAACTTTATCTGTGACTTGAGACACAAGCGTTAAAGATGCCTCAGGACCCTCATTAAAAAGGGAGGCTTGAGAAGCGGAAGGCCTTAAAAGATCTGCTTCTGTTTTTATCTCTAAAGGACAAGAAAAGGTCTTTTGCAAAAAAGAAATGGCTCGCTCAAACACTATTGGGTCATTTCCAAAAATAAAAAAATAGGTGAACTTATGGAGAGGTGTTTGAAATAAGGAGGAAAAATTAATTTTTGCCATGAGTATCCAAATACGCACTCACAAGGAGTTTTATTTTTTCAGCAAGAACACGCAAAGCTTCTTTCTTTCCATAACCTTCAGCAACAGAATCAGAATAATAGTTTTCACTTAAGACAGAAAATGAGTTCACAACACTTGTGCAATGATTATAAACAACCCGATTGCAGGGATTTCTTAAAATTATAAGGGCAGTTAAGGTAACTTGTTTTCGGTTTGTCGTGGCATCTTTGCGAATCGCTGTGTCTGTGACGACCTCAGTGAGTTTTATATCAAGAGTATAGTGTGGTTTTAGAGGCACCCCTGTAGGAACGAGAAGGTCGAGGAGGTAATTTCTTAATATTTGTCCCTGTCGATCTGCGATTGTTGCTATCTTAAGAGGATAAGATTGAGAACAACTTGGATCAGACGTGTAAAGGGGATGAAATCCACACGCGGTAAGACAGAGGCAGAGACAGAGAGACGAGAGTAAGTTAAATAACCACATTTACAACTTTCCCTGGGATATAAATAAACTTCTTAAGAGGCTTATCGTGAACATATGATTGGACGGAGGCCATTTCTAAAACAAGAGCTTTAATATGGTCTTCGCTCAATTGAGGAGAGACGTCAAGTGTTCCTCGCGTTTTCCCATTAATTTGAATGGCAAGTGTAAGGATGTCTTCCGTTATTAAGGATGGATCTGGGGTTGGCCAAGGCTGATTGAAAATAAAGGGCTCATGGCCTAGCTCTGCCCATAAGGCTTCTGCAAGATGAGGAAGGGCAGGAGCCGCAAGCAAAACAAGCGTATGCAGGGCTTCATGAAGAGCCCATATTTCAGAGCTTTCAGAAGGAAGAACATCTTCAAGGACATTAGAAAATTCACGCAAATGGGCAACATAGCGATTAAAGTGAAACTTTTCAATGTCTTGAGTAACATGATGGATCGTTTTATGGGTAAGTTTTCGGATTCTTAAAGCATTTTCTGTGAAAATGTCTGGAGATTTCACGACTTTTACATCAGATAAATGTGACGTTACAAGGCGCCACAGCTTATTTAAATACCGCCAGCTTCCTTCAATCCCTGCTTCTGTCCATTCAAAATCGCGCTCAGGAGGACTGTCAGACAGCATAAAGAGACGAGCGGTGTCCGCGCCGTAGTCTTCAACTATTGTTGCTGCAGCAATCACATTACACTTGGATTTACTCATTTTTTCAGAACGCCCCGCTTTGACAGGTGTGCCATCTGATAATTTAATCAGTTGTCCTTCACGCCGCTCTACCTCATGAGGGTAAAGCCAGGACCCGCTTTGATCGCGGTAAGTTTCATGGCACACCATCCCTTGGGTAAGAAGATTTTTAAAGGGTTCAGAGAGAGACCAATATCCACAGTGGCGCAACGCTTTGGTAAAAAAACGCGCATAAAGAAGATGAAGAATAGCGTGTTCAATTCCCCCAATGTATTGATCCACAGGAAGCCAGAATTCAGCTTGATCACGGTCTATAGGGTGATCTGCCTGGGGAGAACAATACCGAGCAAAATACCAAGAAGAATCAACGAATGTATCTAAGGTATCCGTTTCTCGGAGAGCCGGCTCAGAGCAGGTAGGACACGCTACGTATTTCCAGGTAGGGTGAGAATCCAAAGGATTCCCAGGTTGGTCAAAGCTAACAGCTTCTGGTAACACAACGGGGAGTTGGCTTTCAGGAACGGGAACAAGGCCACAACAAGGACAATGAATGATAGGAATGGGGCAACCCCAATAGCGTTGACGTGAAACGCCCCAATCCCGCAGTTTGTAGATTACTTTTTGAGTTCCCGCCTCCTTTTCTTTAAGGCGGCGAATGACTTCCTTTTTGGCCTCATCAATGGGGAGCCCATCAAGGAAGTCTGAATTAAAAAGAACACCTTCCCCTTCATAGGGTAGAGGAGCGTCAGAGTCCCCCTTTACAACGGGTAAGATGGGAAGTTTGTACTTAATCGCAAAGTCAAAATCACGAGCATCATGGGCGGGACACCCAAAAACAACCCCTGTCCCATAGTCCATGAGAACAAAATTCGCCACATAAAGAGGAAGAGTCTTATCTTTTAGAAAAGGGTGGTGAACGGAAAGACCTGTGTTAAATCCTTTCTTTTCGGCTGTGTCAACGTCTCGTTGGCTCGTGCCAAGAGCTCTACATTCAATGATAAAGGTTTCGAGCGCAGGATTTTCTTTTGCAAGAGCTTCAATAAACGGATGATCGGGAGAAATTCCAAGAAAGGAGGCCCCAAAAAGAGTATCGGGGCGGGTTGTGAAAACATCTAAAATGTCTGGTTTTTCAACAAGGGGGAAGTGGATTAGAGCCCCTTCTGAGCGCCCAATCCAATTGATTTGCATGGTTTTGACTTGCTCAGGCCAATTGTCCAAAAGCGCAAGATCATCAAGCAATTCTTGAGCAAAATCAGTAATTTTAAAAAACCATTGGGACAAACGGCGCCGCTCAATAGGCGCCCCCGAACGCCAGCCTTTCCCTTCGATGACTTGCTCATTTGCGAGAACGGTTCCTTCGACAGGATCCCAATTTACAAAGGATTCTTTTCGGTAAGCGATGCCTTGCTTTAAGAAATCTAAAAATATTTTTTGTTCATGGCAGTAATAGTCAGGGGAACAGGTGAGTATTTCTCGATCCCAATCATAGGAAATCCCCAAAGAATTAATTTCTTCTTTCATAAGGCGGATGTTTTCAAGGGTCCAGGCTTTCGGAGACGTTTTATGCTGAATGGCGGCATTTTCAGCGGGAAGCCCGAAGGCATCCCATCCCATGGGATGGAGGACAGCATACCCAGAAGCATGCTTATAGCGCGCAATCACATCCCCAATGGTGTAATTACGTGTATGGCCCATATGAAGGCGCCCAGAGGGATAGGGAAGCATCTCTAAGACATAATATTTAGGTAATCCTTCTTTGGTTTTGTAAAGAGACGCATCAGCCCACGCTTTTTGCCATTTTGCCTCATTTTCTCGAAAATTATATCGTGTGCTCATGAAAACTCTTATTATTTGATAGCTGTTGAGCGAAAATGACGGGCGCGGATCAAGATAGCGTTTTCTAAATCTGTGATGGTTTGAGGATCAACTGGCAGATCTGCCCACTGGCCAGAAGAACCCCGCTCTTGACGAAAAATGCTGACCTTGAGTCCATCAGAGCGAAGCTGACGATCAAGGATAAAGATGTTTATTTTAAGCCGTTCTTGAGGGCTTTGGGGCGGAGAATACCAATCCGTAATAATAACGCCTCCAAAGGGATCTGCAGACGCAATGGGCATAAAAGAAATCGTATCAAGGCTGGCTCGCCACAAATAACTATTCACCCCAAGGCCCGTGTCTTCCTGGGCCCTCTTTTTTGCGCCGCCAAAGGTGAGCGTCTCTTCGCCTAAGAGTTTTCCCATGCCATTTGCTTTGCGATCCTCTTTGGGTTCTGTTCGTGCTTCCTCATGAACGTAATCAGAAGAACACGCACTCAACAGAGAGGCCAAGAGTAAAGATAAGAAAAGGTTGCGCTTCATGTGTACTACCACTCCAATCGTTATTTTCTTTTAACACATAAGGACATAAAAATCCTATTGAAATATAGAACCCTAGAGTTTCTTCTGTCTTGGGTCCACCCTCATTTGATAATGGTATTTTAAAGGTATATGAAAAGACTTCAATAGAAATGTGCAAGAAAAACAATCTCACACTTGTTATGCTGAACTTGTTTCAGCATCCCATGACAATGAGACCCTGAAACGAGTTCAGGGTGACAATTAAATGGTGTCATGCTGAAACAAGTTCAGCATAACAAGAGAAGAGGCGTCGGTGTGAGAAGTGAAACGACGAAGCAATTCAGGATGATAACTCATTCTAAAGAAATGCAACCTTTTTCTTCGTCGTTGACACAAAGCCTATTGCCAAGAAAGCCGGCAAACAAAGTAAGTTCAAACCACCTTTCGGCTGTGGTAAGTTTGAACTTGTCTCTGCCGTTATGAGGAGCTTTTCAGTTCTTCTCAACAGCGGTGGCTTCTTTTATTTCTCGAACAGTAAACTGATTGTTTATAACGGGCGCTACGTTTGCCACGAAGGCCTCGTCACAAACCTGAGCATATTCTGGGGTACCAAATTCTACACCCTTTGTCTTGTCTAAGTCACAGCACACACGAGCTGGAGCGTTCCAACGCCCCTCATCCTGCGTCCACACAAAAGTTGCACAGGCACTTGGGGCTAAAAGCTCTAATCTATCTGGGCCACTTTGCGTGTTTATCATTTGAAACCGTCTACCGCCTATTGTAACATGATATGATGCTGAAGAACGATATGATGCTGAAGAAATAGGTTCGGGAAAAGGCGTTCTTTTCCAAGATATAAGCTGAGAGATTGAGACCCTCTGGGGGCTGGTTGGGTCGCGGAAAAGACGGAAGAAGCCTACAACTTGATCTTTTGGTGATTCCTCAGATATTAATGCAATGCTATCTCTTTTAGCAATATTTGTCCAAACAGAGGAAGTTTCACATAAATCCTTCATCGCTTTTGAAGTAGTGCCGAGAGCTAATACATCCCGAGTAGGAAGGTTGCCAATTACCTCGAGAGTCACATCATCCGATAATACACGAAAAGATCCTTTGGGTGCATCATCCCGTTCATCCATGGCAAGGAGGGGAGTTGTTGTAAAAATTGCTGCAGTGAACATCAAGCTAAGAATTTGTTTTTTCATAAAAAATCTCCTTAAAAACAAAATGTAAAAATAAAAAACGATTTAGATAGTATTGTTTATCATACTTAATGTAAAATTAACAAGCTCTTTTTCACACTACGTCACTTTTTGACAAGGTATTATATATTAAGGTAAACTTCTTCTCTGTTATGCGAGGATCTTATGGCGAAAATGATAACTCCCCTCCCCCACCGGGGGATCTTAGACATTCAAGGAGATGATCCATCTTCTTTCCTTCAAGGGCTGATTTCCAACGATATCAAGGACGTCACGCCGGACCGGGCCATCTATGCGACCCTTTTAACGCCCCAAGGGCGATTCCTCTATGACCTTTTTATAAGCAAAGGGGAGGGGGGATATTTTCTGGAAACAAACGCCGACCGACTTGAAGCGCTTGCAAAAAAGCTAAGTCTTTATAAATTACGGTCAAAGGTTATCTTCACTCCTCGCCCAGACCTTAAGGTGTATGCTCTATGGGGAGAAGGGATTGCGGGTGCTCTTGGATTGGCTGAGGAAAGAGGAGCTGCCCGCGAGGGCGTTTTCATGGATCCACGTCTTGTAGAGCTTGGTGCACGCGCCGTGAGCACGGGGGATTACCCAGACTTTCAGGAAGGATCGTTGGAAGACTACAATCGCCACCGCCTGAGACTGGGAGTGCCTGAGGGAGGGCAAGACTTAATCCCTGAAAAATCAATTCTTTTAGAATCTGGCCTTGATGACCTTCATGCCATCAGTTGGACAAAGGGATGCTATATGGGCCAAGAATTAACAGCCCGTACAAAATATAGGGGCTTGGTTCGAAAGCGCCTTCTCCCGGTTACAATAGAGGGAAAAGCCCCCGCGTTTGGTACAGAAATCCTTAAAAACGGTACGTCTGTGGGTGAGATGCGGAGCCATGCAGGCTCTCACGGCCTCGCTTTGCTGCGCATTGAGTCTCTCAAAGAGCCGGGCGACTTTGTTTGCGACACGGCCATTTTAAGCCCCTCCACGCCCTTTTGGATGCGTGTTGAAGACCCCGCTGATTAAGACGCCACAACCTCCGAAAAAGCTCCGGGGAGAAGTTGGCCTATGAAGACAGTCTCGTAGCCATCTTGACCCTTATAAATGACCCGGGTGTCAGGGGTGCTAAATTCTAAAATCACCTGACGACATGCCCCACATGGAGAACAGGGAATTCCCGCTTTTGTGGTGACAGCAATGATTTTAATCTTTGAGTTTGGGCCCTGCTCCGCAATCATGTTAAAAATGGCGCTTCTTTCTGCACAATTGGTAAGCCCAAAAGAAACATTTTCCACGTTACACCCTGTGAAAAATTCTCCCGTATCTGTCAGGAGAGCCGCTCCGACAGGGAATTTTGAATAGGGAACATACGCCTTTTCTTGCGCGTCTTTAGTGAGGGCGATAAGTTTTTGTTCAAGGTCTTTTGGGGGCATCGTCAATCCTTTCTGAGTGTAAAATGAGTTCCAGATCCTTTGCAATTTCTCTTTGGAATTCTGGCGTAAAATCTTTCCAAGCAACAAGATCTACCCTAAAGGGGAGATCAGACTCACTTAAGTCCTCTTGAAGATCCATAAGGCGATCGATGGGAATTGTGTCTTTATAACAAATATCTAAATCAGAAAATGGGCTGTGCGTGCCTTTAACACGGGAACCAAAAGCATAAAATGTGTAAGGATACTTGGAAAGAATAGACTTTAGAATTTCAAAATCTTCTTCATCTATTTGAATCATTTGCTTTTTTCTAAATTTTCAATAAAAACTGAAAGCTCGTGAGAAAAGCTATCAAAGATGTTGATGACGGCTTCCATTGTTTCTTCATTGTAAACATGAACTGTCTCGTTTCGTTTTTTGATAAAATCAAACCATATTTTTGGGTTGCTAATAAGCTGGCTTGCAGCTGCTTCTCGAAAGACATCGCGCGGAGATCTCATCTGAATACCTCGCGTATTGAGTACTTTTTGCATCGTTTTCCAAGCCAGCTCATAACAAAATTGAAAGGCTTGGACAGCGCCCGCTTTGTGTTGATCTGTCACCATATCTTGCCGAAACCTCTCAAAGATACCTCGAGCTTTAAGAAGAGACGCAATATTAACATCCATAAAACAATCCTCTTTAATCGTCAGTGTCGCTTTCTAACTTTGGGGGCGACAGATTAGGCCTGGTAGTCGAAAAGGGCGTGGACGGCGGGGAATTCTTTAAAATCAAAAGGATTTCCTTGATTCCGCGGTCCAGCTGAGGATCTACCCCCTTTTCATACTCTTGCGGGGTAATTTCTACTTCAATATCGGGATCAACGCCATAGTTTTCTACGCCCCACCCCACATCATTGAACCAAAAGGAAAATTCTGGTTGAGAGGTTCCTCCTCCATCGACAAGGTTGTGGCGTGGCCAGATACCAATTACCCCTCCCCATGTGCGTTTTCCAATCAGGGGACCAAGGTTGAGGGCCTTAAAGCTATGAGAAAAAATATCCCCATCAGATCCGGCGTATTCATTGGTTAAGGCGACCATGGGACCCATGGGAGACTCAAGGGGATAGGGCATACTTCCCCACCACCGGCTCTGGTCATACCCAAGGCGCTTTCGGCTCAATTTTTCAAGGAGAAGACCCGACACATTTCCGCCCCCATTAAACCGCACATCGATGACAAGGCCTTCGCGGTCCAATTCCGCCAAAAACCCTCGGTGGAACTCGGCAAACCCATTGATACCCATATCTGGGACATGGACATAGCCTACCCGTCCTTTTGTTTTTTCATGAACATAGGCCCTGTTTTTTTCAACCCAATCTCGATAGCGAACAGGTGTTTGGGAGGCAAGGGTGCGCACACAAATGGTTTTGGTCTGTTTCTTCTCCCCTCCCTCTTTGACAACAAGAGACACCATATTGCGGGCTTGATTGACAAGTAACTTTTGAGGAAAGGTGGATTCATCAAGTTTTTGACCATTCACAGCAAGAAGAAGATCGCCTTCCTTCACGCCAAGCCCCGGGGAGGTAAGGGAAGAGGTTTTGGAAGGATTCCAACGATCCCCTTGAGCAATGTTAGAAATCCGATAGGCTTTTTCTGATTTATCATAGGTAAAATCAGCGCCCAACACGCCAAGCGGATAGCGGGGAGTTTGACGAAAGTCTCCGCCAAATACGTAAGCGTGGGAACTGCCTAATTCTCCATGCATTTCAGAGATAAGATCGGAAAGCTCGCCACGGGTGGCGATACGGTCGAGAAGAGGGCGATAGCGCTTATAAATGCCGCCCCAATCGACTTGAGACATGTCTTCTGTGCAGAAAAAATCCTTGTCAAGG